>JADKCZ010000004.1 GCA_016718565.1 Anaeromyxobacter sp.
GCGCCGCATCGCGTCAAGTGCTCCAGCGACAGTGGCTCACGGTGATGAAGACCGCCCACCAGGTGTGGGCCTCAAGTCCACCACGCCACCCTGATGTTCGGGGTGGGCGAGAGCCGCACCACCGCGTCCACCGCCTGTCGCCTGCGCGACCTGCAGAGACGAGACGCACGGCTTCACCGCCTTCATCTTTGGCCATTCGAGCGCCAACACCCGCCCTGGTGGCCTCCGACAGCAGCGCCCACGCCTACCTGCGCACCAACGCGCTGGCCCGCCTCTTCCTCGACAACGATGCCACCTGCAGGCCTCCTGGGTGACCATGGGCGGCGGGGTGGCGCAGGCGGCGCTGCACGCCAGGCTGCGACGACTTCGGCCGGAAGTGATCGAGGAGAACGTGGTCTCGGCCGCCAGCACCACCTTCTCGATGGACTCCGGAGGTGGAGCAGCATCCGCGACGCCGGCTTCGGCCCTCGCGGCGCACCATGCGCTACGGCCGGCTGGGCGGGGCCGGCGCGTGATCCACCACGTCCTCTCGGCCCCCTGGGTGCTGCCCGGCCTGGCCGCCGCAGCCGGCCCCGATCACGCCGGCCCGGCCGCCGGAGGCCCGCTCCCGCCCCCTGCGCGAGGGGCGGTGGCGCTCGACGGCGACGCCGGGTGGTGGCGAGTGAGCCGCGCGCCGCGGTGAGCGCGCCACGAAGCCCGGAGGAGCGGGTCGACGGCGTCATCTTCCCGGCCCTGGTGAACGCCCACCTGCACCTCGAGGTTTCTCCCACCACCGGCCGGGCTGGTGCTCGGCGGCCAGGGCTGCCAGCCTGGATCGAGCGGTTCGTCGGGGTGCGGCGCGCCACCAGCGAGGCCGGGGCCGTGGCCGCCATGGCCGCCGCCGCCGCCGCGCTGGTGGAGGCCGGCGTGGCCGCGGTCGGCGACGTCTCCAACACCCCTCGGGTCGCTGGCGCCGCTGGCCGCCGCCGGGCTGGTCGCCGCACCGTCTTCCAGGAGTCTTCAGCGCCACCGACGAGCGGCTGGCCGCCGCCAGGAGAGCCGCTGCCGCCATCCGCGCCGCCGCGCCGTGCGCCCCACCTGCGGGTGGTGCAGAGCCCGCACGCGCTCTACTCCACCGCGCCCGGCCGGCCTGCTGGCGCTGCTGCGCAGGCCGCCCGCCTCGCTGCACCTGGCCGAGGAGTTGACCGAGACGCAGAGTTCGCGGCGGGCGGCGCCGGGCTTATCGCCGCCCTGCGCGCCCGCATGGGCGGCCCCCGGCCAGCCCGGCTGGGAGCGGTCCCCAGTGGCCCTGGCGGCGCCGCACCTGGCCCCGGCGCTGTGTCTGCTGGTGCACTGCACGTGGACCTGGACGACGAGGACCTGGGCCTGCTGCGGAAAGCGCCGGCTGCAGGTGGTGCTCTGCCCCCGCTCCAGCCACCACATCTCGCGCGCCGCCCCGCCGCTGCCGCACCTGCTGGCGGCCGGCGTGCCGCCCCTGGCCATCGGCACCGACAGCCTGGCGTCCTCGCCCTCGCCTGGCGCCGCTGTTGTTTTGGCGCGGCTGCGCCGCGACTTCCCCGAGGTGCCACCCGGCTGGCTCCACCGCTGGCCTGGAACAGCGCCGCGGTGGGGGCGACCAGCCTGGGCCGCCTGGCCGTGGGCGCCGCGCCCGGGCTGCTGGCCGCGCCCGCTCGACAGCCGCCCCGTCGGCGACCTTCGACCACCTGCTGGCCGCCTCCGGCCCCGGGGGCGCGCCGCCGCTGCGATGGCTGGCCTGGCACCACCCGGAGGCCCCTCGCCGTGAGCGTCGCCGCGCTGGCCCGCATGGTGCGGCTGTCGCCCTCCTCTTCGCCCTGCCGCTCGTGGCGGCCGCGGTGGTGCTGGTGGCCCGGGACGCCCGGCTCGAGCCCGGGCGGCTGGCGCTGGTGTGGCGCTGGCGGTGGTGGCGGCCCCGCACCGCCGCCATGGCCGTGAACCGCATCGCCGACCGGCGCTTCGACCCCCTGAACCCGCGCACCGCCGGCCGCCGAGGCGGTCACCGGCGCGAGGTCAGCCCGCGCGCCGCCGGGGCGCTCCTCACGGGCGCAACCGAAATATCTTCATGCTGGCCGCCCCGCGCTCCATCGCCCCTGACCGGCTGGCTGGCGCCGCCAGTGCTGGCCATCTTGCTGCCAGGCTACTCTACGCCGGCTTCACCTGGGCCTGCCACCTGTGGCTGGGGGTGGCACAGTCCCTGGCCCCCATCGGCGTGGCGCTGGCGCTCACCAGCGCAGCGCCGCTGCCCTCCATCGTGCTGGGGGTGGGCGTGGGCGCCTGGATCGCCGGCTTCGACCTGTTCTGGTCGCTGCAGGACGCCGACTTCGACCGCTCGGCCGGGCTGCACGCCATCCCGGCCCGCTTCGGCGTGGGCCGGCGCCCTGTGGCGGCGCGCGGCCTGCACCTGGTGGCCGCGCTGGCGGTGGCGCTGGCCGGGCCAATGGCCGGGCGAGGGGTGGCCTGGCTGGCCGGCAGCGCGATGCTCGCGGCGGTGCTGCTGGCCGACGCACCTCTACGTGGCGCCGGGCGGCGCCCTCCGGCCGGACCGGCTCAACATGGCCTTCTTCAACTACAACGCCTTCGCCTCGGTGGCCTCGCCGCCTGCGCTGCTCGACCTGTGGGTGGCCTGACCGTGCCCGCCCGCGCCCGCCGCCTAGCGCGCCCCCGCCAGCTTCGCCCCTGCTGCAGGCCGACCGGCCGTGGCCGACGCGGTGGGCGGCCTGATGTCGGGCTCTGGGGCTTCAAGCGGCAGCCTGGGCGGGTCTGGGCGGTGCTGTTCCTCTCCGACCGGCCGCTGGCGGCGCCGGAGCTGTGCGACCGACTCCAGATCTCCACCGGCCTGCTCTCGATGTCGCTGGCGGAGCTGCGCCAGTGGGGCGTGGTGCGCGGCGTGGAGGTGCCGGGGGACCGCAAGGAGCACTACCTCGCCGAGACCAACGTCTGGCGGCTGGTGACCGGGTGCACAGGCGAGCGGGAGATGGAGCAGGTGAGGGCGCGCTGGCCCTCCCTCGACCGGGCGTCTCGGCGACCTGCGCGCCGCCCTGAGCGACGTGGGACCTGGCGGTGAAGGCCCAGGCCGCTTCAAGGCCCGGCGGCTGGAGCGGCTGTCGAGCTGACCCGCGCCGCGCCGAAGCGTGCTGCGGCTGCTGGTGGACTCGGCGCGGGCCGACGTGGGACCGCTCAAGGCCCTGTCGGAGGCGCTGGCCCGCCGCGGCGAGTGAGGGCGACTCCGTGCGCGGCCTCCGGGCCCGGGGCGACGGCCGGGCACCCGGTCGGCCCGCCACGGCGGCGGCGCGACCAGGAAGGCGGCCGTCCGAGCGCCCCTCGGCGATGGGCACCCCGGCGCGGAAGGGCCGGCCGCCGGCCGCGTCGGCCGGGCGGGACGCCGGGCCACCAGCCGGGTGGCGTAGGTGGCGCCCGGGGTGAGGGCGCCCGCGGGGACCTCGAGCGAGGTGGCGGCGTCGGCGAGCGGCAGGAGGCCAACCGCGCGCCCTGGGTGGGTGAGGCCGTCGGCCGAGGTGAGGCGCCAGACCCCACCCCAGAGGCTGGTGGGCAAGCCGATGTTGGGCGGCCAGCCCAGGAGCGGGGTGGCCGGCCGACCGCCCGCGGCACCAGGGCGTCGAGGTCGTCCGGCTGAGGGCCAGGGGCGCGCCCAGGGCGGGGCCACCAGGCTCGGCGCGCCGTCCGGGGCGTCGCGGCGCAAGCACGTGGTTGACCGCGCCGGGCGGCGGCGCGGCGGTGGCGGTGAAGCGGACCGGGGCCGGCAGCTCGTAGGCGGCCTCAAGTACTCCCTGGTACTGGGGCGGCAGGAAGCGGGCGTAGGTGAGCGCCCCGGCATCCACGTCAAGCGCGATGGCCGGGAGGTGGCCTCGAGCAGCGTGGCGGCGGCCGCGCCCAGCGGCGAGGGCCGCCAGGGGCGCCGGGATGGCGTAGACGCCGACCCGGTGGCGGCTCGGTGAGGGGGGCCGGCCGAAGTCGGCGGCGGCCAGCTCGAACTCGGTCTGGCGCCGTCGAGCGGGGAAGGCCGGAGAGGTCGTGCACTAAACGGGTGGCCGGCGGCGGCAAGCTCGGGAAGGGCTGGCCGTCCACGATGTGACCTGGGTGGCCGCGTCAGGGAGGTGGCGGCCGCCGCCTCGAGGTACTCGATGGTGGAGACCTGCTCCCCGGACGGCGAGGCGGTACTGCGCCACCAACAGGTCGTCGGCGGGCGCCAGCACCGGGCCCATCAGGGCGGCCCAGTCGAAGGCGTACGGATCCGGGGTCGGTGAAGCCGATCCAGTCGGCCGTGGGCACCAGCGGCCGGGCAGCTGGGCCCCCCAGGAGAAGAAGCGCAGGGTGTCGAAGTACCCTGCCAGGTGTCGAGGCCGGCGACGGTGAGCGTGGGCTGGGTCGGCCCCTGCGTGGCCTGGGCCGCGTGCGCCCCGCCCGGGCCGAACCTCGCCGAGGTCGAGCAGGTGGTCGGCGCTGCCGGGCACGGTGGTGGGCTGCCGTCCAGGAAGACCACCTTGTCCTGGTAGGGGCCCGGCTGCACCGCGGCCCGCCAGCGGCCGGCTCGGCCGCCGGCTCCATGGTGGTGACGGTGGGCCGGCGGCGCCGTCCGGCTGCGACACGTCCAGCGCGGCCACGCGGGGGTCGGCCGCCTCCGCGGTGGTTCCCGCCGCGTCGCCGGCCCAGGCGGTGATCAGCCTGGACACGGTGACCGCCGGCCCACCACCAGGTCCACCGCCACGGTGGCGCGGGGAGGTGGGCGCACCGGCCACCAGGCCACCGACAGGGTGGCCGGTGTGCATGCGGAGCGGCTGGCCTGCGGTGGCCGCGGTGACCGTGACCGTGAAGGGCGGGGCCGTGCCGGTACCGCGGCGGAGAGCCAGCCGGTGGCCCCGGCCGCGGGGTAGGTGACGGTGGTGGTCGGCGCGGCCAGCCGCGCCGGCGCCCACCTTGACCAACTGGGGCGCCTGCGCGGCCGGGTCGGTGCCCGCCGCCGGCGGCTGAAGGCCAGGGTGGCGGCCGAGAGCGAGCGCGGCCGGGGCGCGGGGGCCACCGTGAGGTCACGCCGAAGGCCGGCGAGTTGTACGCCCCGGCGCGGTGAGGGTCACCGTGGCGGCGTAGCTCCCACGGCCAGGCCGGCCCGGGCGGGGGTGGCGGTGACCGTGTAGGGCGCGAAGGTGCCGCTGACCTCGGCGGTGAGCCAGCCGGCTCCGGACTGGAAGGTCACCAGGCCGCCGGCGCCGCCAACGTGCCGGTGCCGCGTTGGTGACGGTGACGGCCCTGGCCGCCGGATCGACGCCCTCGCGGGGCAGGAGCGGGCGGGCGAGTGGCCAGCGCCGGCGGGGCACGGTGAGCGTCACCGCGATGATCCGGGGAGCCAGCACCCGGCGGAGTGTGAGCGTCACGGCGGCGGCGTAAGCTCCCCACTGGCGGCGCCGCGGAGGCTGCGAGGTCACCAGGTAGGGGCGGCGCCGCACCGGTCACGCCGACCGCCGCCCCGGTGAAGGTGACCGGGTTGAGGCCGACAGCTGCAGCCGGGGGGGCTGGGGGTGGGCGTGTCGTGCTCGGAGCAGGCCGCGAGGTCAGGGCGGCCAGGGTAGCGGCCAGCAGGCGGGGGTGCCGTCATGGGTCGCCAGGTGGCTCCGGAACGGGGCGCAGCGGGGGCACCGGGGGGGCTAGTATCGGCGGGCCGGCCGCTCAGGCCAGGTGCGGGCCGCCGCCTGGCGGGGCCCGGGCGGCCAGCGCGGCCTCGTCCACGCCGAGGAGCCGCCCCTCGCGCAGGCGGACCCGGCCGGCCACGATGGCCCAGGCGGCCGGGGCGCCGGCCCAGAGCATGGCCAGGTCGCCGAGCGGCAGCGCCGGCAGCGGCACGGCCGGCCGCCAGCCCAAGATCACCACGTCGGCCACGGCGCCAGGTGGGCACGCCGAAGGCCGCCCGAAGGAACCGCCGGCCAGGCGCGCCGCCAGGGCCAGAGCGGCTGCCGGCCAGGTCCTGGGCGGCGCGCGGGGTGCGGGCCTGGCCGCGGTGGAAGAACGCCAGGGCCACCAGCTCGCAGGCGGTGTCCGGAAGAGGCCGTCGGTGCCGAGGGCCACCGCCACCCCCGCGCCGGCCAGCTCGGCCAGCGGCGGCATCTGGGTGCCCCAGAAGGCGGCGGCGCGGGGTGGAGGCCAGGGTGGCGCCGGCCGCGGCCAGGCGCGCCCCTCCTCGCGGATGGTGGTGGCGCCGTGGGCCACGACGGTGCGCGGGCCCAGGAGGCCGCGGGCCGCCAGCAAGTCGATGGGGCGCAGCGCCCCGCGGAAGTAGGCCGCCGCCAGGTCGGTGTCGTCCTCGGCGATGGAGGCCAGCAGGCCGTGGCGCGGGGGCCAGCGCCGAGAGGGCGGCCAGCAGGTCGTCGGGCGCGGCGTCGAGGCCGTCGAGGCCGGCCGCGCCGCTGCGCAGCGGGTGGTCGCGGTGGCGGTCGGCGAAGGCGGCCGAGGCCCCCCCCTCGCGCAGGCCCAGGCCCGCGCCGTCGCGGTCGCTCGACCCGTAGGCCAGCACCGCCCGCAGCCCCACCGCCTCCACCGCCCGGCCGGCCGCCGCCAGCGCTCGGCGGCCCGCCGGGCGCGGCCCGCAAGAGGTCGAAGGCGCAGGTGACGCCGCCGCGCAGCGTCGCCGCCGCGCCGGCCGCGGTCAGCGCCTCGACCTGCTCCGCCTCGGCGCGCGGCTCGAGCTAGGTGCGCAGCGGGCCCGCCAGGCGTGCAGCACCGCCGGGGCCTGGCCGGGGAGGCCGGAGCGGCGGGCCAGGGCGCCCAGGGCCAGGTGGGTGTGGGCGTCCACCATGCCCGGCACCACCAGCCGGCCGGCGCGTCCACCTCCCAGTCTCCCGGGCGGGGCGGCACCCCCTCGGGGGCCGGCACCACCGCCGCGACCCGGCCGTCCTCCACCACCAGGGTGGCCGGCGCAGGCGCGCCGCCCGCGTGGCCACCAACCCTCCCCTTGATCACCAGGCGGTCCGGCATGGCGGCATCATCCCAGACCGCGGGTGCTGCGGGAACCCGGCGGCTTGCCGCCCCCGGCGATGCGGGTAAACAGGGCCCCCCCATGCTCTCCCCAGAGGTCCTCAAGCGGCTCGACGCCATCGAGCAGCGGTTCGAGGAGCTGACCCACGCCCTCTCCGATCCGGCGGTGGCGTCCAGCGGCGAGCGCTTCCGCAAGGTCTCCAAGGAGCGCGCTGCCCTGGAGTCCACCGGGGAGGCGCTGCGCGCCTGGCGGCGGCTCACCCAGGAGATCGCCGACAACGAGGCGCTGCTGGCCGACACCGACATGCGCGAGATGGCCAAGGAGGAGCTGGGGCTCCTCGGGCCCCGCCTGGGGCCGGCCGAGGCGCAGCTCAAGCTCTTCCCTCATCCCCGCGACCCGGCCGACGACAAGGACGTCATCGTGGAGGTGCGGGCCGGCGCCGGCGGCGACGAGGCCGGCCTGTTCGCGGCCGAGCTGGTGCGCCTCTACATCCGCTACGCCGAGCGGCTGGCTGGAAGGTGGACCTGCTCGACACCTCGCCGGCACGCTGGGGGGCGTCAAGGAGGCCACCCCTCACCATCGCCGGCGACCAGGTCTTCTCCTGGCTCAAAGTACGAGTCGGGGGTGCACCGGGTGCAGCGGGTCCCGGCCACCGAGGCGCAGGGGCGCATCCACACCTCCACGGCCACCGTGGCCGTCATGCCGGAGGCGGAGGAGGTGAGCATCCAGATCAGCCCGCCGACCTGGAGATCGACGTCTTCCGCTCCACCGGCGCCGGCGGCCAGTCGGTCAACACCACCGACTCGGCCGTGCGCATGACGCGCAAGCCCACCGGCACCATCGTGAAGTGCCAGCAGGAGAAGAGCCAGCTCAAGAACCGGGCCATGGCGCTCAAGCTGATGCGGGCCAAGCTCTACGAGATCGAGCAGGAGAAGCAGCGCAGCGCCCGCGACGCGGCCCGCAAGGGCCAGGTGGGCAGCGGCGATCGCAGCGAAAAGATCCGCACCTACAACTTCCCGCAGGACCGGCTCACCGACCACCGCATCGGCTACACCCGCCACAACCTGCCGGCCGTGATGGACGGCGACCTGCAGGACCTGGTGGACGCCTGCCGCACCTTCTACGCCGCCGAGGCGCTGCGCGAGGCCTCCGCGGCGAGCAGCGGCGGCGGGTCGGAGGGGGGCTCCTGAGGGCCGCCAGGCCTAACCGACCCGCCACGGCGGGTCGCCGCCGGGCGGCCGAGCGCGGCGCGCCATGACCGAGGCCTGGACCCCCCTCAAGCTGCTGGGCTGGACCCAGGGCTTCTTCGCCCAGAAGGGCGTGGACGCCCCGCGCCTCACCGCCGAGCTCCTGCTGGCCAGCGCCCTGGGCTGCGACCGGGTGCGGCTCTGGACTTCGACAAGCCGCTCGGCGACCCCGAGCTGGGGCGCTACCGCGCGCTGGTCAAGCGGCGCGCCGAGGGCGAGCCCACCGCCTACCTGGTGGGCGCCCGCGAGTTCTACGGCCACCGCTTCCTGGTGGACGCCCGGGTGCTGGTGCCGCGCCCCGAGACCGAGCAGCTGGCCGAGGCCGCCCTGCTGGCGCTGCCCGAGGGCGGGGCGGCGCTGGACCTCGGCACCGGCAGCGGCGCTGCTGGCGGTGACCCTGGCGCTGGGGAGGCCGGGGCGCGGGTGACCGCAGTGGACCTCTCCGTCGAGGCGCTGGCGGTGGCCACCGCCAACGCCGCGGCGCTGGGGGCGGCGGTGACCTTCCTGCAGGGTGACCTCTTCGCCCCGCTGCCCGAAGGCGCCCGCTTCGACGTCATCGCCTCCAACCCGCCCTACGTGCCGACCGGGGAGCTGGCCGGGCTGATGCGCGAGGTGCGGCGGGAGCCGCGGCTGGCGCTGGACGGGGACCGGACGGCCTGGCGGTGCTGCGGCGCATCGTGGCCGAGGCGCCGCGCTGGCTGGCCCCGGGCGGCGCGCTGCTCCTGGAGATGCACGAGTCCCACCTCGAGGCGCTGCCGGCGCTCTGCCTGGCCGCCGGCTTCGCCGCCGCAGAGGCGCGCCGCGACCTGGCCGGCCTGCCCCGCCTCACCGTCGCCCGGATGGCGGCGGCCCCCCCCCCCGCGTAGAATCCGCGCCCTCCCAGCCCCCCCGCCCCCCGCACCGGAGCAGGACAAGTGGACAAGATCGTCATCGAGGGGGGCGTGCCGCTGCGCGGCGTGGTGCAGGTCTCCGGGGCCAAGAACGCCGCGCTGCCCATCGTGGCGGCCGCGCTGCTGGCCGAGGGGGACCACCAGATCCGCAACGTGCCGGACCTGGCCGACGTGCGGACCATGGGGCGGCTGCTCGGCCACATGGGCTGCACCTTCGAGCGGAGCGCCGACCACCACGCCGTGGCGGTGCGGGTGCCGGCGGCGGTGACGCCCGAGGCCCCCTACGAGCTGGTGAAGACCATGCGGGCCAGCGTGGTGGTGCTGGGGCCGCTGGTGGCGCGCTGGGGCAAGGCCCGGGTGTCGCTGCCGGGCGGCTGCGCCATCGGGGCCAGGCCCATCGACCAGCACCTCAAGGGGCTGACCGCGCTGGGCCGTCATCGAGCTCTCCCACGGCTACGTCACCGCCACCGCGCCGCGCGGGCGGCTGCACGGGGCGGTCTTCACCTTCGACGGGCAGACCGTCACCGGCACCGGAGAACGTCATGATGGCGGCGACGCTGGCCGACGGGCGCACCGTGCTGCGCAACTGCGCCCGCGAGCCGGAGGTGGTCGACCTGGCAGCGGCGCTCGTCCGCATGGGCGCCCGCATCGAGGGGGCCGGCACCGACGAGATCCGGGTGGACGGGGTGGAGCGGCTGCGCCCGCTCGACCACACCGTCATCGCCGACCGCATCGAGGCCGGCACCTTCATGGTGGCCGGGGCGCTGCCCGGCTCCGACGTGGTGGTGCAGGGCTGCCTGGCGGCGGATCTCGAGTCGCTGGTGGAGAAGCTGCGCGCCGTCGGGGCCACCGTGACCGCGGTGCAGGGCGGCGTGCGGGTGGTGGGCGACGGGCGGCCGCGGCCGGTGGACGTCCGCACCTCGCCGCACCCCGGCTTCCCCACCGACATGCAGGCCCAGATGATGGTGCCGCTCTGCCTGGCCGACGGCTCGTCGCGGGTCACCGAGACGGTCTTCGAGAACCGCTTCATGCACGTGCAGGAGCTGCTGCGGCTGGGGGCCGACATCACCATCGACGGCAAGACCGCGGTGGTGCGCGGCGTGCCGGCCCTCTCCGGCGCGCCGGTGATGGCCAGCGACCTCAGGGCCTCGGCCGCGCTGGTGCTGGCGGGCTGGCGGCGGCGGGCACCACCGAGGTGCTGCGCGTCTACCACCTCGACCGCGGCTACGAGCGCATCGAGGCCAAGCTGGCGCCCCTGGGGGCGCGCATCCGCCGGGCCAAGGAGTGAGGCGGCCGCCGCCCACCCGCGCGAAAGGGACCATGACCTCCGAGCTCATCACCGTGGCCGTGCCCAAGGGGCGCCTCCTCGACGAGGCGTCCAAGCTCTTCGAGGAGGCGCTGGACGTCTCGCCCAAGGCGCTGCTCTCCGGCACCCGCAGCTGGCCGCCGACGCCCCTGGAGGCCGGGCTGCGCTTCATCTCCATCCGCGCCGCCGACGTGGCCAGCTACGTGGAGCACGGCGCCGCCGCGGTGGGGGTGGCCGGGCTGGACGTGCTGCGCGAGGAGCCGCGCGACCTCTACGAGCCGCTCGACCTGGGCATCGGGCGCTGCAGCGTCATCGTGGCCTGGCCCAAGGGGGGCACGCCGCTGCCCAAGGGGGTGGCCCCGCGCATCGCCACCAAGTACACCAACCTGGCCTCGGCCCACTTCGCCGCCCGGGGCCTGCCGGCCGAGATCATCCACCTGCACGGCTCCATCGAGGTGGCCCCTCGCTGGGGCTGGCCGACGGGATCGTGGACATCACCGAGACCGGGGAGACCCTCAAGGCCAACGGCCTGGAGGTGGCCGAGACCGTGCTGGAGGTGTCGGCCCGGCTCATCGTCAACCGGGTGGCCCTGAAGCTCCACGCCGAGCGGCTGCGCCGGCTGATCGACGCCCTGCGCCGGGTGGTGGCCGCCGGGGCGGCCGATGGGCGTTGATCGGCGGCGCGGTGTTCGACTAAGGTCCCCGTACATCCAGCACCCCTGGACCAACGCGTGCCTCCACCTCCCCTCGCAGTGCCCCACGGTCCCGAAGGAGGACCTGACACGTCATGGATTGCCCTCGGTGCAGCGTCGAACTCGCCGCCATCACGCAGGATGAGAGCTCCATCAACCGGTGCTCGGAGTGCGGTGGGCTGTGGGTCGACGGGTCCGACCTGAACAAGATCCTGTTGCACAACAACCTCCCCGCCCTGACCGCCATCGGCGGCCAGATCAACGTGGAGGAGCTGGCCGGGATGTGCCCCGCCTGCAACGTGGACCTGGTGGTGGTGGAGGGCGGGGAGAAGCTCGGCCTGCACTACGACACCTGCGAGTCCTGCGGTGGCCTGTGGGTGGAGGGCGAGGACGTGGAGGTGGTCCCCGAGACCGCCTCGTTCAAGGAGGCCTCGACCGAGCTGGCCGGGTTCTTCAGGGCCTTGCCAAGAAGAAGTAGGCGGGCGCGGGGCCGAGGCGCGCGCCGCCAGCGCGCCCGGGCCCGCGGCGCCCCTCACCACATCCGGTCGTCGCGCCACGGGTGCGCCGTGTTGCTGTAGCCGCGGATCTCCCAGTAGCCGCGCCGGTCGTGGGTCGCGAACTCCAGCCGGTTGATCCACCGGCGCCCTTCCAGGCCCACAGCTCCGGCACCACCATGCGCACCGGGCCGCCGTGGTCCACGGCCAGCGGCTGCCCGTCGAGCTGGTGCACCAGCAGCACCGCCGGCCTGAGCGCCTCCTCGAGCGGCAGGTTGGTGCAGTAGCCGTCGGCCGCGTGGCACATCACGTGGGTGGCCTCGGGGAGCGGCCGGGCCAGCGCCGCCAGGGTCTCGAAGCGCACCCCGCGGAAGGTCATGTCCAGGATCGACCAGCCGGTGACGCAGTGGAAGTCCTGCTGGTCGTCCACCTGCGGCAGGGCGTGGAACTGGTCCCAGGTGAAGGTGCCCGGGGTGGCCACCGCGCCGTCGACGGTGAGCTTCCAGGCGGCCGGGGCCACCTTGGGGGTGAGGCCGATGTCGAGCACCGGCCACTCCGCCTGCTCGAAGACGTTCTGGCCCGGCGGCTCCTGCGGCATGCCGTGGCGGTTCTTCGGCCCGTCGCCCTGCGGCTTCCCGTCGGCGCGGGCCGGGGTGGCGGCGATGCGGTCGGCCCAGCGGGCCCGGAGCTCGGCGAGCCCCTCGGCGATGCGGCGTTCGAGGTCGGTCACGGGGCCGACTCTACCCGCCGGGGCGGGCCGGGCGCAGCGCCGCTCTTGCCTTGACTCGGGGCCGGGATCGGGGCAGATCAGGGGTCGTTTCGCGGGAATAGCTCAGTTGGTAGAGCATCAGCTTCCCAAGCTGAGGGTCGCCGGTTCGAATCCGGTTTCCCGCTCCAGATTCGAGAAGGGCCCTGCCTCACGGCGGGGCCCTTCGTCGTTTCGGGCCTCGGCGATATCGGTCCAGTCGACTGGACTCGGGCGCGCCCGCCGGTTCTGCTCACGAGCCAGCGCCTCGGGCCGTTTCGCCCTCGCGGGGCCGGGGTGGCCGTTCCTGGTCATCGGCCTGCTCCCTGGCGGGGACCGGCGCCGTGGTCGGGTTCCGGACCCCGGCGCAGGTGGAGCGGCGCTCCGCCGGCTTCGCCGCCGCGCCCGAGGCGACCAGGCCGGAAGCGGCGCGCATGGAAAAGTCAATAGCGCCTGGTCCGTCTACGTGGCCGTGTGGGCGAACTTCCCGCGGTCGCCGGGCTGGCCCTCGGTTCGCCCTTCGGAGCCCGCTGGCGCACAGCGCCGGCGCGCCCCTCCTCTTCTTCGCAGGCGTCAGCCTCTGGTGGACGGCTTCGCCAACGCCGGGCGCGTGGTACACCGAGGCGCTGGAGGCGGCGGAGCGCGCCGAGCGGTCAGCACCGCCGGAGGATGACGCACGGGCACCCGTCACACCCATGAGCACGGGGTGACTACGACGGGGCGCTCGGCAGGCCGCCAGTGATCCCGCATCACGCACCGGGGACTCCAGGCCCTGCGTCACCGCGACGGGCAGCGCGCCCCGATCCCAGGGACGTGGTTTGACAGCTCAGCGGAACATCGCCGCGCGCGCGGCCCGCCTCCTGCACTGGCTGGTGGATGCGATCGCGGTCCGGGCGCCTGCCGCGTCGTCGCCGAGTACTGCACCTGGCGAACCGGAAGACGGAGAGAGCCATGGGCCGGAAACTGGGGCGATCAACGCTGGGCCTCTCTCGCCAGCGCCGCGGTGATGGTCTGCACGCTCGGCTGCGGTGTCACCACCGACACGGCGGCAACCCCGGCAGGACCATCACCGTCCGGGACAACTCCGGCTACGTGCTCACCGGGCTCTACCGTGGCGCAGGTGAACCAGGTCAGCTGAGGACCGGACCTGCTCCCCGGCGTGCTCTTCACCGCGGCGACTCGCCGTCCTGGTGAGCGCGGCTTCCTCCGACGTGATGGTCATCGACGATCGGCAGCGCGACTGCGTACTCACCGACCTCGACCTGTCTGCGCCGACAAGAACGGGCGATCGACGACAGCACGCTGCGGAACTGCGGCTACTGACCGCGGCCCGGTCCCGGCCCGCTCGGAAGGCGCCCGCCCGAGGGGCGCCCCTCCCAAGCGTTCGCGGGTGACGCCCCTGCACGGCACCGGGGCCGGTGGGCGCCGTCCGAGCGGACGTTCGGAACGTTCCCCCGGCGAGTGCGTGGTGGCCAGCACGCAGGTAGGGCCGGAAAGCACCGCGGCTGGACGGACCTCGCCCGACCCGCCTATCCTCCGGCGTGCTCTCCTCTCTCGGGGAGGCTCACCGAGCACGGGTACCCGCTACCCCGGCCGCGGCTTCCACGCTCCGCGCCGTGACGCGCAGGCCGGGCAACCTCCATCGCCCGCGCCGAGGGGCGGTGCGGGCCCGGCGAGGCGACATCCTCGATTTCAAGATGTTCCGGCAACCTCGCCCTCACCCTCCTCGTCACTGGACCGCTGCCGGAGGTGGTGGTGCTCGCCGACGCGCTCCAGGGGTTCGGCTGGTCCAGTCGACCTCGAGCCGCCGCGCCAGACGCTGGCCGCCCTCGCCGGCCGACCAGATCGAGGGGACGGTGCTGCTCGACTTCCCGGAAGGACGGCGGACTCGTCATCCCGCTGCCGAGGTCCCCGGGTAGGGAGTCCGCGCGGGCCTGGACGACCCGCCCCCACTCCGGCGCCGCCGTGTTGCCCTGCCGGTCGTCGAAGTCGTTGGCCCGGGCGTTGTGGTTGTCCCGGAGAGGACCACCGGGTCCTTGTCGAGGGCCTGTGCCGTACCGAGCACCGTCTCCCGGTGTTCCGGTCCGGCAGCCGGGTGGACCACCACGTGCCCCTCGGGATCGGCCCGGTGGAGCGCGCAGGCCAGCGTGGCGCCGGCGACCTCCACGTCGAGGCCCGATGCCCTGGGTCGCGCGGGCGCGGAAGAAGTGGCGCTCCGGGGATCAGCGGGTGGTCGAGGAGGCTCACGGCGCCCCAGCCGCCACGCTGGACCCAGACCTCCGGGAAGGCGCCCTTGATCCTGCCCTCCAGCGGAGGCGACCCGGCCGGAAGTGAGGTGCCTGGCCAGCGCCATCGGCTCAGCTCGTCGGCCCGAGGCTGGCGGCACCTCGGCACAGCGCCAGGACAAACCTTCGCTGGAGGTGTCGGCCGGTGAAGTGGTGGGGTCAGCCACCTCCAAGCTCAGCCGAACGGAGCAGGCCCTGCCGCGGACCTCCACTCGACATCATCATCTCGCCCCGGGCTCGGCGTCATGCGCTCGGTCTGTCCACTGCCTTCCTGGTCATCCTCCCCGGGGTCACG
>JADKCZ010000006.1 GCA_016718565.1 Anaeromyxobacter sp.
CCTGGGCTTCGTCACCGAGGCCGCGGCCACCCGCTCCGACGGCCTGGCCCACCTGAAGGCGCTGGCCGACGTCGGGCTGACCCACCTCCACCTGCTGCCGGCCTTCGACATCGCCACGGTGGACGAGGACCCCGCCAACCGGGTCGACCTCGGCCAGCCCTTCGCCGACCTGTGCGCCATGAACGACGCGGTGCCGGTGGCGCTGTGCGGACAGCACGCCGGCCGGACCATCGCCGAGGCCATGGCCACCTACTCCGGCTTCGCCGAGGAGCCGCAGGCCATCGCCGGGTACATGGCCGGCCGCGACGGGTTCAACTGGGGCTACGACCCGCTGCACTACGGCGCGCCGGAGGGCAGCTACGCCTCCACGGCCGAGGGCACCGCGCGCATCGTGGAGTTCCGCCGGATGGTGATGGGGCTCTCGGACCTGGGCCTGCGCACCGTGATGGACGTGGTCTACAACCACACCAACGCCTCCGGCACGGGCGACCGGGCCAAGCTCGACAAGGCGGTGCCGGGCTACTACCACCGGCTCGACGAGAAGAGCGGCTTCGTCCTCACCACGAGCTGCTGCGCCAACACCGCCACCGAGCACCACATGATGGGCCGGCTCATGACCGAGACGCTGGTCCGCTGGGCGCGCGACTACAAGGTCGACGGCTTCCGCTTCGACCTCATGGGCCTGCACCTCAAGGCCGACGTCCTGCGGGCGCGCGACGCGCTGGCGGCGCTGACCCTCGCCGCGGACGGCGTGGACGGCGCCGCCATCTACCTCTACGGCGAGGGGTGGAACATGGGGGAGCTGGTGGACGGCACCCGCGGCCCCAACGCCATCCAGGCCAACATGGCCGGCACCGGCGTGGGCACCTTCAACGATCGCCTCCGCGACGCGGCCCGCGGCGGCGGACCCTTCGACGCCGCCAGCGACCTCCGCAGGAACCAGGGCTTCAGCACCGGGCTGTTCCTCGATCCCAACGAGCTCAACAGCGGCGCGGCGGCGGAGCGGACCAAGCTGCTGCAGGCGGCCGATCTCATCAAGGTCGGCATGGCCGGCAGCCTGAAGGACTTCCGCCTCATCAACCAGAACGGCAGCGCCGTCCAGGCCAACCAGATCGGCTACAACGGCGCCCGGGCCGGCTACACGCTCGACCCGCAGGAGGCCATCAACTACAGCTCGGCCCACGACAACCAGACCCTGTGGGACATCCAGCAGTACAAGCAGCCCACCGGGCGCGCCTCGGTGGCGCGGGTGCGCTCCTACCTGCTGGCCCTGGACGTCGTGGCCCTCGGGCAGGGCATCCCCTTCTTCCACATGGGCGACGACCTGCTGCGCTCCAAGTCGATGGATCGGGACAGCTACGACTCGGGGGACTGGTTCAACCGGCTCGACTGGACCGGCCAGACCAGCGCCTGGCGCAGCGGCAAGCCCAACCAGGGCAAGGACAGCGGGAACTGGCCGGTCATCCAGCCCATCTTCGCCGACGCCACCGCCACCCCGACCGCGCAGGACATCGCCGCCGCCCGGCTCCACTTCCAGGAGCTGCTCCGGATCCGCAGGAGCTCGATCCTCTTCCGGCTCGGCGCCAGGGCCGACGTGATGAAGCGGGTCGACTTCCTCAACGTCGGCCCGGCGCAGCTCCCCGGGGTGATCGTGATGACGGTCAGCGACGGCAGCTGCGCCGGCGCCGATCTCGATCCGGCCCTCGACGGCCTGGTGGTGGCGGTCAACGCCGACCTGGTCGGCCACGACGTGACCGTGCCAGGCGCCACCGGCGCCGTGCTCCACCCGGTGCAGGCCGCCTCGCCCGACGCGGTGGTGCGAGGCGCCACCGTCCTCGGCGAGGTCCTCACCATCCCGCCGCGGACCACCGCGGTCTTCCAGCTGCCGCAGGCTGGCGCCCAGGCGCCGGCGCCAGCGACGGCCGTGCTGAGGGGGGGCCGGCGCTGACCCCCCCGGCGCCGGGCCATCCCGGGGCGAGGCGGCACGCCCCGGGGACCGGCCGCTCACGGGATGGGGATGGGCGGCAGGTCGTCCATGATCTTCGGATCGGTGCAGCCGCCCGGCAGCTGGCAGGCGGTGGCGCCGCCGCCCATGGCCCACGGGTGCGCCTCGGCGCCGGTGACCAGCGGGCGGAAGATGGCGTTGATCCCGTCGAAGTCCCAGGTGGTCACGTAGACCTGCACGCCGGACCAGGAGGCCAGGCCGTACTTGGTCCGGTCGTAGGTGAAGCTCACCGTCCTGCTCCCCGGGTTCACCTGGATGGTGGGCGCCGGCGCGCTGGCCCCGTAGTCGTCCGGCGTGGCGGGGTTCACCCGGTACATGGCGTTGCCCCAGCCGTAGGTGGCCTGGGCGAGGCTCCAGGCGAAGCCGGCCGGCGCCGTGGCGTTCAGCCTGGGCAGCACCGTGGCGCCCACCTGTCCGGGCAGCGAGAAGAAGAGGTTGAAGGCCACGTGGTCGAAGCCGTAGGTCGGGTTCCAGACCGTGCTCCAGTCCGCCATGGTCACCTTGACGCTCAGGGTGGTGACGCCCACCTCCAGCGTCACGCCCGCCAGGTCCATCTGGCGGCGGAAGGTGGCGTCCTCGGGGTAGGTGTAGGCGCCCGCCGGCCCACGGTCGTCGCCGACGGGATCGGCGGCGACGTAGGTGTCACCGGCGAAGACCACGTCGCTCACGAACGGCATGGAGGCCGTGGCCACGTCGACGTCGGGCGCGGCGATGATCAGGGAGTGGTCGCCGCGGCCGGTGGGGAAGACCGAGACCGGCAGCACCTTGCTCCAGGTGCCGTCCGCCTTCACCAGCACCCCGGTGCCGCGGTCGAGGTAGCCGTCCAGCACCATCGTCAGGCGGGTGGTGGCCGGGGTGACCGAGCCGGTGATGGTCACGTCCTGCGTGAAGGTCTGGCCGGCCACGGGCGTGTCCACCACGATGGTGGCCGCGGGCGCGGTCGGGGTCGTCACCTGGCTGGTGGCCCGCAGCACCAGCGTGGCGCGCGCCGGCAGGACGGCGCGCAGCGCCCCGGCGGCCCCCACCTCCGGCGCGGCCACCGGCGGCTCGGCGTACAGGACCTGCAGCGCCGTGCCGGCCGGCAGGCCGGTGGCCAGGTTGGAGATCACCACCCGCTCGTCGGCGGTGTTCATCAGCACCAGCGCGGTCTCGCCGCCCAGGGTGCGGCGGTAGGCGAACGGCCCGGCGCCGGCGGCGCTGTCGTAGAGCACCTCCAGCCCGCCGCGGGTGAAGACCGGGTGGGCCCGCCGGAGGGCGGCCAGGCGGGCCAGCCGCTGGTAGCCGGTGGAGGTGGCGTCGAACCGGTCGGCGCTGGCGCCGAAGCCGCCCTGGAACATGGCGGCCCGCGTCTCGGTGAAGCCCTGCTCGGTGCCCATGTAGACCACCGGGATGCCGGGCAGCGTGTAGAGGAAGGCCAGCGCCTGCGCCAGCCCGGCGGGCGTGCCCAGCGCCAGGAAGCGCTGCACGTCGTGGTTGTCCACGAACGTCGGGATGCGGGTGGGGTCGGGGAAGAGCGCCGGGTCCATGAAGCGCCCCAGCCGGTAGGTCATCAGCGAGGTCGGCCGGCCGCTGGCGAAGACCCGCTTCACCTCCTCGTAGAGCGGGAACTGCAGCACCGAGGGGAGCTCGGGCGCGGCCGGGGTCCCCAGGTAGCTGGCCACCTTCCGCTCGGCGGCGTCGTCGAGCTCGGTGGGAGACTCGAAGACCTCGCCGAAGGCCAGGAAGTCGTCGCGGCCGGTGGCCCGGGCCGTGCCCAGGATGCCCGGCGAGGCGGCGTCGGTGGCGTGGAAGAAGTCGGCCCAGAACGCGTGCGGCGCGAACTTGGCCGTGTCCACCCGGAAGGCGTCCACCCCCACCTCGCGGATCCAGGCGCCGTAGGCGTCGCGCAGCGCCCTGCGCACCGCCGGGTTCTCGGTGTCGAGGTCGTCGAGGTCCGAGATCTGCCAGTCCTTCTCCTGCACCGGATCCGAGAAGTCGGCGATGGCCGGGGTCCAGTGGTAGATGCCGGCCGCGCGCTGCGCCGGATCGGTCGGGTCGCACTGGTCGAAGGGGGGCTGGGTCGGCCTGGAGGTGGGCCTGGCCGCGCCGTTGAGGAGCACGCCCGCGCCCGGGTCGGCCGGGTCGTAGCTGGTGTACTGGAAGAAGTTGCCCATGTGGTTGGGCACCACGTCCTGGATCAGGTACATGCCCCGGGCGTGCAGGGCGCGGGAGAGGGCCCGGTAGGTGTCCAGGGTGCCGAGGTGCTCGTCCACCGTGCCGAGGTCGCGCGCCCAGTAGCCGTGGTAGCCGCCCGAGTTCTGCAGCGGGTCCCACCACATGTTGGCCACCGGGGGCGTGATCCAGACGGCCGTGGCGCCCAGCCCCTGGATGTAGTCGAGCCGGTCGATGATCCCCTGCAGGTCGCCGCCGGAGTAGTGATCGCCGCTGGTGGGGTCGAACTCGCCGGCGCCCTGGTCGTCGTTGCCTCGATCGCCGTTGGCGAACCGGTCGGTCATGACGAAGTAGACGATCTGCTCCGGCCAGGCGGGGGAGGGAACGTGGAGCGCGCCGCCGCCGCCGGAGCGGGTGCAGGTCACGGCCAGCAGGGCCAGGAGCGCCAGCGTGGCGGGTGCCGACATCGGGCGATGCGAGCGCATGGGGCCTCCTCAGGTCTCGACGGCCACGCCCCCTGCGGGGGGCGTGGCTGGATCATAGGGCCGCCGCGCGCGGCGTGTCTGCCCTCGCGCCGGACCCTGCGCCGGACTAGGCTCCTCGCACCCGGAGGCCTCGAGATGCCGAACAGCACCCGCCGTCACCGCCCGATCCTCTCGCTCCTGTTCGTCGCCCTGGCGGTCCTCGGCGGCGCCTGCGGCGGGGGCGCCGCCGACGATGGGCGCTGGCACCCAGGGCAGCGGCTGACCGTCCAGGTCGGCAGCTACTTCCCCGCCGGCACCCTGGTCCGCGACGGCTACGGTGGCCAGACGGCGACGGTGGACGCCGCCGGCGCGGTGAGCGTCGAGCCCACCGCCGACGGGGTGCTGCTGCTCGAACGCGCCGACGCCGGGCCGCAGCCCTTCACCTGGAAGAACGCCGTCGTCTACTTCGTGGTGACCGATCGCTTCCTGAACGGCGACACCGCCAACGACGATCCCTATGGCGTGCGCCGACCGGACCAGGCCGGCGAGGTGGCGACCTGGCACGGCGGCGACTTCGCCGGGCTCGCCTCGAAGCTGGACTACATCCGCGACCTCGGCGCCACCGCCATCTGGATCACGCCGCCGGTGGAGCAGGTCCACGGCTGGGTCTCGGGCGGCGGCGGGGTGTTCAAGAGCTACGGCTACCACGGCTACTGGGCGCTCGACTTCACGCGGATCGACCGGAACCTGGGCACCGAGGCGGAGCTGGAGGCGCTGGTCGACGGCGCCCACCAGCGGGGCCTGCGGGTGCTCTTCGACGTGGTCATGAACCACCCGGGCTACGCCACCGGCGACGACCTGGCCGCCTACCTCCCGGCCGTCCTGCGCGACCCGAGCGGCGACGCCTTCCGGGCCTTCACCCCCGCGCCGCCCCGCGGCTACGACGCCTGGAACGACCTGGTGAACTACGGCTCGACGGGCTGGACCGGCTGGTGGAGCCCCAGCTGGATCCGGGCAGGCTTCCCCGGGTTCCAGGAGTGCGGCAAGGGGACCGGCCCGGCCTGCAGCGACCTCACCAGCCAGCTCGCCTTCCTGCCGGACTTCGTCACCGAGGGCACCCAGGCGGCCGGGCGCCCCGCCTTCTTCGCCCAGAAGGCGGACACCGGCTTCACGGCGGAGCTCTTCAACCAGGACGCCACCGGCTTCACCCTGCAGCAGTACCTGGTGAAGTGGCACGGCGACTGGGTGCGGCGCTTCGGGGTGGACGGCTTCCGCTGCGACACCGCCAAGCACGTGGAGAAGGCCGCCTGGAAGGCGCTCAAGGTCGGCGCCTCGGCGGCGCTGCAGGACTGGAAGGTGGCGAACCCGGACAAGCGGCTCACCGACGCGGACCTGGCCTTCTGGATGACCGGCGAGGTCTTCCCGCACGACGTGAGCAAGGACGCCTACTACACCGAGGGGGGGTTCGACTCGCTCATCAACACCGCCTTCCAGGACCGGCTGATCACCATGCTCTCCAACCGCGCCAGCCTGGTGGAGGCCTCGGTCGACCTCGACGCGATCTACCGCACCTACGCCGGGCGGCTGGCCGGGGATGCGGCGTTCGACGCGCTGACCTACGCCTCCTCCCACGACACCAAGCTGGTCTTCGAGGCCCTGGGCCGCGACGTGGGCCGGCAGCGGCGCGCCGGGACCGCCCTCCTGCTCACGCCGGGCGGGGTCCAGATCTTCTACGGGGACGAGTCCGGCCGGCGCGCCGCGTCGGTGCAGGCGGAGCCGACGCAGGGCACCCGCTCCGACATGAACTGGGCCACGACGGAGGCCGCCGTCCTCGACCACTGGAAGAAGGTGGCCACCTTCCGCAAGCGCCACCCCGCCATCGGCGCCGGCGCGCACGAGCCGCTCACCTCCAAGCCCGGGAGCTACGCCTTCGGGCGTCGCACCGACGCCGACGCGGTGGTGGTGGTGCTGACGGGCGTCCAGTAGGCGAGGCCGGGACGCCACGCCCCCGGCGGTGCGGGGTGCAGCGGCGCCTTCGGCGCTATGGTCCACCCATGCCCCGCCTCCTCGCCGCCCCGCTCCTCTCGCTCCTCGCGCTGGTCGCCTGCACCTCGGGGAGCCCGGCGGCCGACCCCTACCTGTACGCCCCGCCGCCGGCCGCCGTCGTGCCGGCCGGGCTGGAGGCGGCCACCTGGGTCACGCACCTCGAGGACGACCTCTTGCCCTACTGGCGCATGCCAGAGGCCCAGGGCACGCCGGTCGGCAACTTCCCGACCTATCGCGGCATGGACGGGAGCGTGCGGGGAGCCACCAGCCGCAAGCCGCGCATGCTGGGGCGGCAGACCTACGCCTACGCGGTGGGCTACCTGCTCACCGGCGACGAGGCGCTGCTCGACCTCTCCCGCGCCGGCAGCACCTGGCTGCTCGAGCACGCGCTCGACACCACCCGCCGCGGCTGGCACGCCGACCTCGACGCGGCCGGCGCGCCGGCCGGCGACGGGCCGAAGTACGCGCAGGACATGTCCTACGCGGTGATGGGGCCGGCGGCCTACTTCTTCGTCACCCGCGACCCGGCCGCCGAGGCGGCGGTGCTGTCCACCCGCGACCTGCTCTTCGACCCGGCCACCTACTGGGACGCCGAGAACGGCCGCATCCGCGACGGCCGCACCGCCGATCTCGCCGAGGAGCGGGCCATGGACGGCGGCAGCCTGGCGAGCTGGCAGCTGGTGGCGCAGCTCGACCCGGTGACGGCCTTCGGGCTGCTGGTGCAGCCGGCGCTGACCGACCCGGCGCGGCGCGAGCAGGCGCGCGCCGACCTGCGGGCGCTGCAGGCCCTGCTGGTCCGGTCCTTCTTCCGCGACGGCATCTTCTGGGGCGCCACCGGCTCCATCGGCGCCTACGGCAGCAAGCACACCGACTTCGGGCACCTCCTCAAGGCCTACTGGGCGGTGCTGCAGATCGACAAGCGGCTGGCGGACCGGCCGCAGGCGGGGTTCCTGGCCCAGCACGCGCCGGTGGCGCTGCGGCGGGCGCTCGACGCCGCCAACGGGCGCTGGACCAAGGCGCCCACCGGGGTGGAGGGCGTCACCAGCACCGGCTCCGACTGGTGGGCCTACGCCGAGGCCGACCAGCTGGCCGCCACGCTGGCGCTGCACGACCCCGGCTGGATCCCGGTGGTGGACCAGACCTCCACCAACTTCCGCGCCGACTACGTGGACCGGACCCGGCCGGCCCGCGAGGTGGTCCCCGCGGTGGACGCCTTCGGGCGCTGGGCCGGCACCTGGGGCACCACCAACACCGCCAAGTGCAACGACTGGAAGAACGGCTTCCACTCCACCGAGCACGCCCTGGTGATGTTCCTGCTGGGCCACTACCTGGCCGGCACGCCGGCGCCGCCCACTTCGCCTTCCCGGCCGCCCGGGTGGCCGAGCTGGCGGCGAGCGCCACGCCCTACACCTTCCAGGGCACGGTCGCGAGCTTCGACGACCTGGGGCCGCTCGCGGGCGACCCACCCGCCACAAGGTCCGGGTCTGGTTCACGGTGCTTCGGTGAGGCGGGCGGCTCTTCCCCTTCTGCTCCTCGCCGCCTGCGGCCCGGGGCCCAAGGACCCGGCCCTGGCCGGCCCCACCTTCACGGTGGGGGGCCCTCACCTTCCGGGTGGGGTCCACTGGCGTGGTCAAGGAGGCTGGCCTGCTCACCTTCTGGCTCACCAGCAGCCCGGCCACCTGCACCGACATCTTCGCGGCGCCAGGCCACCACCACCTTCTTCTCGCTCGCCATCGAGCCGCCCGCCAGCGGCGCCACCAGCGCCACGGTGGTGCCGACCAAGGCCTTCCCCGCGGAGGGCGAGGCGCTGGGGCGGCTGGAGCGGCGCACCGGCGGCGCGCTCGACGCCCGGGTGGACGCGGCCTCGGGCAGCGTGACCTGGAGCGTGGACGCCGCGGGCACCCTCACCCTCGAGACCTCGACGTGGGCTTCCGTGGGCACCACGGACCGGATGGTGGGCGGCGGCCCGGCTCACCGCCTGCAACTGAGAGAGACCAAGGCGCGCGTGCACGTCCTCGGATCTCGGCCTACTACTCACGACTCGGCGGCCTGCCTGGTGAGCGACGGCCGCCGTGGGCCGCGGCCCAGGAGGAGGGCTTCAGCCTGCGTGAAGCACGACCCGGCTTCCCGCCGCGCCGCCGAGGCCTGCTTTGCGCCAGGGGCGGCATCGCCGCCAGGGATCCCCGCCGCCGTGGACTTCTACGTCAAGCCCGCCACCGAGCTCGACCGGATCCTGGAGGCCCAACTGGCGATGGCGCCGCGGGGCCAGCCGGCCTTCCGGGCGCTCATCCCGGTGTGGCTCGACCAGAAGCTCTGGATCCCGGACCGGGTGAAGTGCGAGATGGGGTATGAGGGGCCGGTGCTCTTCCCCGAGCACCACCAGTCCCACGCCGCCTCGGCCTCTTCCCCTCGCCCTTCGAGGCGGCCGCCTTCCTCACCCTGGACGGCGTGGGCGAGTGGGCCACCGCCAGCTACGGGACGGGGCGGGGCAACCGGCTCACCCTGGCGGCCGAGCAGCGCTTCCCGCACTCGCTCGGCCTGCTCTACTCGGCCTTCACCTACCAGGCCGGGTTCCGGGTCAACTCCGGCGAGTACAAGCTCATGGGCCTGGCCCCCTACGGCCAGCCGCGCTACGTGCGCGCCATCCTCGACGAGCTCGTCGACCTGAAGCCGGACGGCTCGCTCAGGCTCGACCTGTCCTACTTCGACTTCGTGGCCGGCCTGCGCATGACCAGCCGGCGCTTCGACGCCCTCTTCGGCGGGCCGCCGCGGGCGCCGGAGTCGCCGCTCACCCAGCGCGAGATGGACCTGGCCCGCTCCATCCAGGAGGTCACCGAGGAGGTGGTGCTGCGCCCCCGCCACCTGCGCGCCGAGACCGGCGAGCGAGACCTCTGCCTGGCCGGCGGCGTGGCGCTCAACTGCGTGGCCAACGGCAAGATCCTGCGGGCCGGGGTCTTCGACCGGCTCTGGATCCAGCCGGCCGCGGGCGACGCCGGCGGGGCCATGGGCGCGGCGCTGCTGGCCTGGCACCACCACTTCGCCAGGAGGCGGCGCTAGGGCGGGCGCGACGCTTCCCTCGGGGCGCGCTGCTGGGGCCGGCCCACGACGAGGCCGAGGTGGCGGCCTTCCTCTCGGCGCGCGGCCTGCCCCACCGCCGGCTCGACGAGGCCGCCCTGCTCGACGAGGTCTCGGCGCTGCTCGAGGCCGGCCGGGTGGTGGGCTGGTTCCAGGGGCGCATGGAGTTCGGCCCGCGGGCGCTGGGGAACCGCCCATCCTGGGGGACGCCCGCTCGCCCCAGATGCAGCGCCAGATGAACCTGGCCATCAAGTTCCGCGAGAGCTTCCGCCCTTCGCCCCGGCGGTGCCGCGGAGCGGGCCGCCGAGTGGTTCGAGCTCCAGGCGGAGCCCCTACATGCTGCTGACCGCCCAGGTGAAGCGCCCTCCCGCCAGCGCGCCATGACCGCCGAGGAGGCGGGCCGCCTCGGCCTCGACCGGCTCGACGTGGTCCGCTCGGAGATCCCGGCGGTGACCCACCTCGACCGCTCGGCGCGGGTCCAGACGGTGGACCGCCGCGACCACCCGCGCTTCCACGCTCCTGACCTGCTTTCGGCGAGCGCACCGGCTGCCCGGCGCTGGTGAACACCTCCTTCAACGTGCGCGGCGAGCCCCCGGTGGAGTCGCCGCTCGACGCCTGGCGCTGCTTCATGCGCACCGGGATGGACGCCCTGGTGCTGGGCGACTACCGCTGGCGCGTGAGGGGCAGCCGCCGCTTCACCGACGACGCGGCCGGGAGGGCCACCCGTGCGCTCGACTGATCCCTCCGGACCTGGGTGCGCCCGCTGAGCCCGCCGGCCGACGTGGCTGCCGGCCTGGCCCGGCTCGACCCCTCGCCGCGGGCGCTGCGCGCCTTCGCCCTCACGGTGGGCGGCGCGCCCTGCTCCTGGCGGGCTGGCTTGCCTGGCGCGGCGGCGCCTGGCGGCCTGGTCTTCGCCGGCGCCGGCCTGCTGCTCATGGCCGCGGGGCTCTGGCCCCGGCCCGGCTGCGGCTGCTGCACCGGGCTGGATGGCGCTGGCGCTGGCGCTCGGCTGGCGTGGTGTCGCGCCCGGTGCTGACGGCGCTCTTCCTGCTGGTGGTGACGCCGCTCGGCCGGTGGCGCGGCTGTCCGGCCAGGCGCTGGAGCTCCGCTCGGACCGCAGCGCCCCCACCACTGGATCCTCCGGCGCGCCGGATCGGCGCGACGACTCACACCAAGATGTACTAGAGTGGGCGTCCAAGCTGCGCATCGTGGCCGACTACTCCTGGGTTCCTGCGCCAGCAGAAGAAGTGGTGGCGCCCATCGTCCTCTTCCTGCTGCTCGGCGCGCTCATCGTGCTGACGCAGGGGAGCGCGCTGGCCCCCTTCATCTACGCGCCGTTCCTTGAGGCCGGGACTGGAGCGCGCGCTTCGCCTCGCAGGGCGAGGCCGCGGGGGCCCCTCGGGCGCGCGGCTCTGGCCTTCCGGCTCCTCACCAGCCTGCTGGTCCCGGCGCTGCTCTTCGGCCTGCTGGAGGGGGGGCTGCGCCTGTTCGGGGTGGGCTTCCCGGCCGGCTTCACCGTGCCCTGCCTGGTGGAGGGGCGCGCCGCCGCCTGCGACAACCCCGACTTCGCCCGCCGCTTCTTCCCGGCCGGGCTGGCCCGCAGCGCCACCCCGTTCGCCGTGACGCTGGAGAAGGGGCCGCGCACCTTCCGCGTGGTGGTGCTGGGCGAGTCGGCGGCGCAGGGCGATCCGGCGCCGCCCTACGGGTTCGGCCGGCACCGGGAGGTGCTGCTCTCGGCCGAGCGGCCCGGGCTGCAGGTGGAGGTGGTGAACGCCGGGGTGGTGGCCATCAACTCGCACGTCCTCCGGGTCATCGCCGAGGACGCGGTGGCCCTCTCTCCCGACCTGGTGGTGGTCTACGCCGGCAACAACGAGGTGGTGGGCCCGTTCGGCCCCGGCACGGCGCTGACCTCGGGCCAGCCGGGGCTGGCCGCCATCCGCGCCTCGGTGGCCCTCGGCGCCACCCGGCTCGGGCAGGTGGCGGCCCGGGCCCTGCGCCGAGCAGGCCAGGACCAGCCGGCGGCCTGGAGGGGGATGGAGCTCTTCCTGGAGCGGCAGGTGCCGGCCGACTCGCCGGCGCTGGAGGGTGTCTACCGGGCCTTCCGCCAGAACCTGGCCGACGTGCTGGCCACGGCGCGCGGGGCGGGCGCGCGGGTGGTGGTCACCACCCTGCCGGCGCGGCTGGTGGGCTGCGCCCCCTTCGGCTCGGCCCACCGGGCCGGCCTCACGCCCGCCGAGCTTGCGGCCTTCGACGCCGCGGTGGCGCTGGGCGACGCGGCGGCGGCGGCGGGGCGCGCCGAGCAGGCCCGGCCGCGCTGGCTCGAGGCCGAGGCGCTCGACCCGGCCACGCGGCGCTGCAGTACCGGCTGGGCCGGCTGGCGCTGGCGCGGGCGACGGGCCGAGGCCCGCACCCGGCTGGAGCGGGCCCGGGACCTCGACACGCTGCGCTTCCGGGCCGACGGCCGGGAGGAGACCATCCCGAGCGAGGTGGCTGCCGAGGCCGGGCCGGGCGTGACCTCGGTGAATTGGCGCGGCGGCGGTGGGGCCGGCGGCCCGGCCGGGCTGGCTGGCGGCGAGGTGCTCGGGGAGCACGCGCACCTCGCCCCGACGGCGCCTGGCCCCCGGCGAAGGCGCTCCTGCCAGCCGCCCCGGCGGCGGTGCCGGCGGCGCCTGGCGGTGGCAGCTGGCTCACCGGCGCGCCCCCGTCTCGCTCGACGAGGGCACGGTCCTCGGCCTGCCTGGCGCTCACCGGGTTCGACCGGTCCCGGGCGGCGAGGAGGCGTCGACCGGCTCTCCCGCGCCCCCTTCACCGGCCAGCTCGACCACGCCGAGCACCTGGCCGAGGTGACCCGGGTGCGCGATCTCGGCGCCGCCGAGCCCTTCGAGGTGACCGAGGCCAGCTACCGCGCGGCGCTGGCGGTGCGGCCGGACGACCCCTGGCTCCACCTGGCCCGCGGGGTCCTGCTCGACGACCACGACGCCTTCCTGGCGCGGGGCGGCCGCGACGACGGGCGGGCGGTGGCCTCCTACCGGGCGGCGCTGCAGCGCCTGCCCAGGCTCGCCGAGGCCCGCTTGCGCCTGGCCGAGGCGCTCCTGCGGCTGGGCCGGGCGGACGAGGCGGCGGCGGAGTGCCGGGTGCTCCTGGCGGTGCGGCCGGGCCACGCCGCGGCCGGGCGGATGCTGGTGCAGGCGCTGACGGCGGCCGGGCGCGCCGAGGAGGCGGAGGCCGCCCGGCGCCGGGTCGGGCGGGAGGCGGACGCCGGGGTGCTCGAGCCGGAGCGCCGGGGGCTGAGGCGCCGGCGGCGCGGTGAGGCGGGCCGGGCCGCCGCGACGTTGGCGCACCTGCCCCGGCTGGAGTATGAAACCGAGCTCTCCGCGAGGCTCCCGTGAAGACCTCACCACCACCGCCCCCGACTTCCCTGCGGCCTGGGCCGCCCTCTGCGCGCGGCCTGACGAGGACGAGGCGCCGGTCCGCCAGGCCGCCGCCTGGGTGGTGGCCGACGTCCGCGCCCGCGGCGACGCCGCCCTGCTGGAGTACACCGTCCGCTGGGACGGCTGGAGGCAGCCCACCTCGGCCGCCGCCCTGCTGCTCGGGCCGAGGGATTCCGCGGCCGCCCGGAGGGCGCTGCCGGCCGCCGGCCGCCGGGCGCTCACGCTGGCCGCCGACCGGGTGCGCGCCTTCCACGCGCGCGAGCGCGACGCCGAGGTGCCCGCCTTCACCGATTCGCTGGGCGCCCGCCTGGCGCAGGTGGTCCGGCCGCTGGCCCGGGTCGGCCTCTACGTGCCGGGCGGCACGGCCCGCTACCCGTCGTCGGTGCTGATGACCGCCATCCCGGCCAAGGTGGGCGGGGTGAAGGAGGCGGTGGTCACCACCCCGGCGCTGAAGGGCTCGGGCGAGGTGGACGCCCGGACGCTGGTTGCCTGCCACGTCTCCAGGGTGTCGTCGCTGGTGAAGGTGGGCGGGCGCAGGCGGTGGCGGCGCTGGCCTACGGTACGCCGACGGTACCGGCGGTGGACAAGATCTGCGGGCTGGGCAACGCCTACGCGGCGGCGGCCAAGCGGCTGGTCTTCGGGCAGGTGGACATCGACATGATCGCCGGCCCCAGCGAGATCCTGGTTTTGGCTGACGCCCGCGCCGACGCCGCCCTGGTGGCCAGCGACCTCCTGGCCCAGGCCGAGCACGACGTGCGGGCGGTGGCGGTGCTGGTGACCTGCTCGGCCCGGCTGGCCAGGAAGGTGGAGGCCGAGGTGGCCCGCCAGCTCGAGACGCTGCCGCGCCGCGAGATCGCGGCCCGCTCCATCGAGGAGCGCGGGGCGCTGGTGGTGACGCACGGCATGGCCGAGGCGGTGCGGCTGGCCGACCAGTGGGCCCCGGAGCACCTGGCGCTGCACGTCGACTCGCCGCGCCGGCTGGTGCCGCGCTCTTCCCGCGCCGGCGCCATCTTTCGGGCGGCCTCCCCGGACGCCGGAGGGCGGTGGGCGATTTACCTGGCCGGCCCCAGCCACGTCCTGCCCACGGCCGGCACCGCCCGCTTCGCCTCGCCGCTCTCGGTGCCACCTTCCGCCGCCGCATGAGCGTGCTCGAGCTCACCCGCGGGCGTTGAGCGCGGGCGGCGCTGGCGTGCAGGCGCTGGCCGGCGCCGAGGGGCTGGAGGGGCACTGGCGGGCGGTGCGGCTCAGGGTCGAACAGGCGGGGCCGGGGTCGGGGTCGAGGTCGGGGTCGAGGTCGAGGTCGGGGTCGGGGTCGGGGTCGAGGTCGGGGTCGAGGTCGGGGTCGGGGTCGAGGTCGGGGTCGAGGTCGGGGTCGGGTCGAGGTCGCCCCTCGACTCCGGGCCTGCGGCCCTCCGCTCGGGACGAACGGGTAGGACGGGAGCGCGATGAAGACGGCACGGCAGACGGCGAAGAAGGCAGGCAAGCCCACCCAGAAGCCCGGCCGGGGCCGGATCTCCCGCCGGACCAAGGAGACCGACATCACGCTGGCCCTGACCTGGGGGGCGGGGGGGCCGCCAGCCAGACCGGGCTGCCCTTCTTCGACCACATGCTCTCGCAGATCGCCCGGCACGGCGGCATGGGGCTGGCCGAGGGCGGGGGGCGACCTGGAGGTGGACGCCCACCACACCGTGGAAGACGTGGGCATCGCCTTCGGCGAGGCGCTGCAGGTGGCCCTGGGCGACAAGGTCGGCCTGGCTCCGCTGGACCACGCCGTGGTGCCGCTCGACGAGGCGCTGGTGGAGACGGTGGTGGACCTCTCCGGCCGGCCGCACCTCACCTTCAACGCCCCGCTGGTAAAGCGGCAAGAAGTTCATCGGCGCCACGACGTGGACCTGACGCAGGACTTCTTCCAGGCGCTGGTGAACCACGCCCGCATCTGCGTGCACGTCAACGGCGCTTACGGGCGGCAACCTGCACCGTGGTGGAGGCTTTCCGGCGGTGGCCCGCCCTGCGGGCTGCGCTGGTGCGGCGGAGCGCTGCCGTCCCACCAAGGTGTTGTGACCCGAGCCCCCAGGGGCCGCCCGGCACCGTGGCGCTGGTGGACTACGGCGCCGGCAACCTGCGCTCGGTGGAGAACGCCCTGCGCGAGGTGGGCGCCGAGGTGGTGGTGACGCACGACTCCGGCGGTGGTGCGGCGCGCCGACCGGTGGTGGTGCCGGGCCAGGGGGCCATGCCGGCCTGCGCCGACGCCATGCGCAGGAGCGGCGTGGAGGCGGCGCTGCGGGAGGCCATCGACCGCGGCGCGCCGGTCCTGGGCATCTGCGTGGGGCTGCAGATCCTCTTCGAGGCCGGCGAGGAGGCCGGCGGCGCCCGCGGGTTGGGGCTCATCCCCTGGCACCATCCGCCGGCTGCCTGGCGGTGAAGCTGCCGCACATCGGCTGGTCGCCGGTGCGCGCCGCCGGCCCGCTCCACCCGCGCCTTCGCCCCCGCTCGACGGCGTACGTCTACTTCGCCCACAGCTACGCCGCGCCGGCCGAGGCCCCCGGCGTGAGGTTGCTGCTGAGCACGGCGTGCCGTACTGCGCCGGCCTGGCGCGCGGCAACCTGTTCGCGGCGGCAGTTCCACCCGGAGAAGAGCCAGCAGGTCGGGCTGGCCTTCCTGCGCCGCTTCGTGGAGGTCTAGGTGCTTCATCCCGGCGATCGATCTGATGGGCGGCGAGGTGGTGCGCCTGGAGAAGGGCGACTTCGCCACCAGGAAGGTCTACTCGCGCCACCCCGGCCGAGCAGGCCGCCGAGTTCCTGGCTTCGCCGCGCCACCCGGCTGCACGTGGTGGACCTGGACGGCGCCAGGAGCCGGCCGGCCGATCAACCTGGACACGGTGCGGGACATCTGCGCGGTGCAGGGGCTGAGATCGAGCTGACGGCGGGCTGCGGTCGCTGGCCGACGTGGAGCGCGTGCTGGCCCTGGGGGTGCGCTACGCCGTCCTCGGCACCGCCGCGGTGGAGCGGCTCGACCTGGTGCGCCAGGCCTGCCAGCGCTTCCCCGGCCAGGTGGTCTGCGGCATCGACGCCCGCAACGGCGAGGTGAAGGTGGCCGGCTGGCTGGAGGGCCCCGGGCTCAAGGCGGCCGAGGTGGCGCGCCGGGTCAAGGAGGTCGGGGTGCGCTGGTGGAGTACACCGACGTGGCCCGCGACGGCATGTTCACGGGGTGGACGCCGCCGGCGCGGCCGCGCTGCAGGCCGAGGCCGGCTGCCGGTGGTGGCCTCGGGCGGCGTGGCCAGCCTGGACGACGTGACGGCCTGCCTGGCCGCCGGGGTGGCCGGTCTCATCGTGGGCAAGGCGCTCTCCAGGAGGGCGCTTCACCTGGCCGCCGCGGTGGCGCTTCTGACACCGCGCGGCGCCGCCGCCGGCCCCCCGCCCCGCCTGACGCGGCCGCCGCCAACGGAGCCCCCCCCATGCCCGGCCAAGCGCATCATCCCCTGCCTCGACGTGAAGAACGGCCGCGTCGTCAGGGCGTCAACTTCCAGAACCTGCGCGACGCCGGCGACCCGGTGGAGCGGCGGCCGCTACTGACGCGTAGGGGGGCGACGAGGTCACCTACCCTCGACATCGCCGCCACCCTGGAGAACCGCGGCACCCCTGCTCGACCCTGGTGACCCGCACCGCGGCAGGTCTTCGCCCCGCCTCGCGGTGGGCGGGGGCGTCCGCAGCGAGCAGGACCCCCCGGGCCCTGCTGCACGCCGAAGGCCGACAAGGTGAGCGTCAACTCCTCGGCGGTGAAGGACCCCGGGCTGGTGGACTGGAGACTCGGCCATCATGGGGCCCAGGCGCTGGTGGTGGCGGTGATCGTGAAGCGGCGCCCCAGGGCGGAGGGGCGGCCGCAGAGTCAGGGAGGTCCACGTGGCCGGCGGCTCCCGGGCCACCGGCCTGGAGGGGCTGGGCTGGTGCCGCGAGGTGGCGGCGCGCGGGGACGCGAGCCTTGCCTCGATGGACCGCGACGGGACCCAGGCCGGCTACGACCTCGAGCTGGTGGAGCGGGTCTGCGGGTCGGTCAACACCCGGATATCGCCCCGGCGGGGTCGGGTCGCGGAGCACCTGGCCGAGGGCTCCGCTTCGCCGACGCGGCCCTGGCGGCCTCCATCTTCCACGACGGCAAGCACCCGTGGGCGAGGCCAAGGCCTTCCTCCGGGCCCGCGGCATCGAGGTGAGGCCACAGCGCGAACGACAGGACCCAGGCCGCCGGCGACGACCTCCGGACGACCGGGTGCGCGCCACCTCGGTGCTGGACCTGGTGAAGTTCGACGACCGCGGCCTGGTGCCGGTGATCGCCCAGAGGCGGACGGCACGATGCTCAGCCGGCCTGGGCCAACCGGGCGGCCCTGCAGGAGACCCTGGCCACCGGGCGCGGCACCACTGCGGTCGCGCAGCCGCCAGGCGCTCTGGCGCAAGGCGACACCTCCGGCCACCTGCCAGGTGAAGGTCTCCCGGGTGGCGGTGGACTGCGATGGAGACGCCGTGCTCCACCCTGGCCAGACGGCCCCAACTGCCGCTCACCCGGGGCGCGGCAGTTAAGCTTCTCCTCCCAGGAGATCCAGATGGCCGACGAGCGCTTCCTCGCCCAGCTCTGGAGCACCATCGAGGCCCGCCGGGCCGACCCGGCGGCGGCGAGCTACACCCGCCGTTAACGGCCGGCCGTAAGGCCGCCGCAAGGTGATCGAGGAGGCCCACCGGGAGGTGCCGGAGACAACGCAGGGGCTGCTGGCCGGCCTGGCACCCGACTGACCTGGTGCTGGAGGCGGCCGGATCTCGTCTACCACCTGTTGGCAGGCTGGCCTCCGCGGGGGTCACGCCGACCGAGGTCTACGATAAGGTGCTGGAGAAGCGCCACGCCCCCGCCCACCCGGCGGAACCCCTTGACAAGGTAACGAAAAATTCCTAAGAGGCCCGTTCCATAGGGCGGAGAAGCCGGGTGCCCAAGGCGTCCGGCTTTGCTTTTCGTGGCGACCCGACGACCCAGGCTTTCCGCAGCGGCGAGCTTAACCAGGCCTGAGAGGCCAGAGGACAGAATGACCGGAGGCGCTTGGCGGGAAGGCGAGTCCTTCGAGAACGCCATGGCGCTTCAAGAAGCAGTGCGAGAAGGCGGCATCCTCTCCGGGAGATCCGCAAGCGCGAGCACTACGAGAAGCCCAGCGTGTGAAGCGGAAGAAGAAGGCCCTGGCCGCCAAGAAGCGCGCGCTCAAGAAGAACCGCAAGACGCACTAGGTCGCGCTCCGCCCTCAGGACCCTCATGGCACTCAAGAGGACCAGCTCGACGCCGACCTCAAGACGGCCATGCGCGACAAGGACACGGTGAAGCTTCTCCGTGGTCCGGACGCTCAAGAGCGCCGTCAAGTACCGCGAGATCGAGATCATGAAGCCGCTGGACGACGGCGGCGTGCTGCAGGTGATCTCTCGGAGATCAAGCGGTTCAAGGACTCGGTCGAGCAGTACCGGGCCGGCAACCGGCGGCGGTCCTGGTGGAGAAGGAGGAGGCGGAGATCGCCATCCTCCAGGGCTGGCTGCCGCCCAGCCCACCGAGGCCGAGGTCCGGGCCAAGGTGGACGCGGCGGTGGCCAGCACGGGCGCCACGGGTCCCGGGCATGAGGGCGGTCATGAAGGCCCTGCTGCCGGAGGTGCAGGGCAAGGCGGACGGCAAGCTGGTCTCGGAGTTGGTGAAGGCGCGCCTTCTCTGCGTGAGGTCGATGGCGCCGCGCCTGCCGGAAAGCGGCCCGCGTCACCAGGCCCGCTGCCCTGAGGTCCCTGATCCCCGACGCAGATCAAGGAGGAGATCAGCCCGGTCGACGTGGTGGCGGTGATCGGCCGGCACGTCGAGCTGAAGCGGCCGGCCGACCTGGAAGGGCTGCTGCCCGTTCCACGGGGAGCGCACCCGAGCTTCCACGTCTACGTCGAGGACAAGCACTACAAGTGCTACGGGTGCGGGGAGTACGGCACGTTCACCTTCCTGCAGAAGCTGCAGGCGCGGAGTTCCCGAGGTGGTGCGCGAGCTGGCCGCCGAGGTGTGGGCATCGAGATCCCGGAGTCGGACGCCCACGAGATCGCCGGGAGGCGCAGCGGCGGCGGCAGAGCGCACCGAGCTGTAGGCGGTCAACGACGCCGCGGCCTACTGCTGGCCCGGCTGGGCAGCCGGTACGGGAGGCGGCGCGCGCCTACCTGGTGTCGCGCGGGGTGGCGGAGGAGCAGGTGAAGGCCTTCCGCCAG
>JADKCZ010000007.1 GCA_016718565.1 Anaeromyxobacter sp.
CGGGGAGACCTGGTCGCCGTGGCGGAAGCGGTACCAGTAGGTGGTGCCGGCGGCCAGGCCGGTGACGTCCACCTTCGCGGTGTAGTCGGCGGCGGCGGAGGTGGTGGCGGCGCCGGAGGCGGCCAGGGTGGTGAAGGCGGCGCTGGTGGCCACCTGCCACTCGAGGGTCACCGGCTCCTGGCGCGACGGGGCGACGTGCGTCCAGAGGATGACCCGGTCGGCCAGCGGATCCCCGCTGGCCACCCCGTGGCCGAAGGTGACCGTGGTGGGCGGCGGGTCGTCCTTGGAGCAGGCGGCCAGGGCCGTGGTGAGCAGGAGGGCGGCGAGGGCGAGGCGTGGGCCTGGGGAGCGGCTCATGGTGAACCTCCACGGGTGGGCGGTGCGCGCGGAGACCGATACCCCAGGCGGCCGGCGCGCGTGACGGTGCTGGGTGCTTGAGGTGCCGAGTTGGCGGCGCCGTGACACGGCCCTGGCGGGTGGTCCCGTGCGGTTGGTGCGCCGGCGCGGGTGACGCGGGCCGGCATGGGGCGCCGATCCCGGGCGCCGGCCGTTCAGGGGAGCGCGACCAGGTAGGTTCCGTTCTGGAACCGATAGGGCGGGAGGGCGCCGGCGCGGATCATCATGAAGCGGCGGGCGTCGAACCAGATGGTGTCGACGGTGCCGTCGCCCCGAACGCTCGGCGTGACCGCGCCGCCCTCAGTCGGCACCGCATGGAGGACGCCTCCGCAGCTGAAGACCAACCGGTCGTCGTGGACCTGCGGGAACCCCTCGTCCACACCACTCGGGCAGGTCGCCAGCGGGAGCACGTCGGCGTCGACGATCCGAACGGCGGCGATCGCTCCGGACTGGTGACGCACCGCGACCCGCCCCGAGGTCGGGAGCTCTCCAATCTCGGAGTTTCCGGGGCCAAGCGGGCGGAGCGGGCCCACCTCGGGACCGACCCACCACTCGTCGTCCGCGGTGCGCGCCCGGAGGCCGCCCAGCAGGTGGTCGAACCACCGTACGCCCACCGCCGCCTCCACGGGATCACCGCCAGGCAGCGACGCGCTCTTCAACACCCCCTCTGGCGACAGCCACGAGATGGCGCCACCCCCGGGGGCCAGGCCATCCAGGGGCTGCGGCCACCCGTATGGCGCCTTGTCGCCCACGTAGAGCGGCGCTCCCCCGGCCGCAGGGACGAGGTAGGTCCCCAGGCCGGACCAGAAGGCCACCATGTCGTTCGACTCCAGGACCCGGAGGCCGCGGCTCGGCAACTCGGGCGGGTTGACGGCAACCGCTGGGCCACCCGACGCCGGCGCCACGTGGACCCGCTCGTCCCTGGTCGCGTACGTCACCCAGCGACGGTCCGCCGAGAGGGCCGCGCCGAAGTTGCCGGGGGCAGGCAGGCTGGCGCTGGACCCGGAGGGGACGTCGAGCCGGTGGAGGCCGAGGTCGTCCCGGGCCCAGAGCCCGGCGCCGTCCGGCGTGAATCCCAGCAACTCGCTGCCGGCCCCGGTCGCCATGCTCGCCGCCACGGCCCAGGTGTGGGTATCGAGGACGACCAGCGCCCCGGTCGCCCGGCAAGCTGCCAGCCGGCCATCGTCCGAGAAGAGCTCGGGGCGGCAGGGGAGCTCAGGCGCCGTGCCGCCGTCCACCTGGACGACCGTGGCGCCGGCGCCGCGGTACACGAAGATCCGGGAGTCGGGCGACCAGTGGCCGAGGGCCGAGCCGGGCTCCAGCGTGGCGATGCGGTGGCCATCGATGGTGGAGGCGACCACGACCCAGCGCCCGTAGATGTACTGGCGCATGAGCTCCAGCGCGACGGAGCGGCCGTCCGGCGAGATGGTCCAGTTGGTGACCCAGACCCCCTCGGACGACTCCACGATGGCCTCGAGCGGGCCGCTGGCAGGCCCGATGAGGGCGGCGTCGGGGTACGGGCTTCCCAGGGGCCGCTGGAGGGCGACGAGGCGGGCGCCGCCGTCCAGCAGGACCCGGTCCGACCTGGCACCCATCAGCCTGGCTGCCCGACCATCGGCCCAGGCCAGGGAGCCGTACGCGTCGCCGCTGGAATCGATGAAGGCGACGTGGTCCGGGCCGAGCGCCTCCGCGAGGTCGCCCGCGACGACGGGGCGCGCCTCGCCGAGCTCGAGGTCGGCGTACCAGATCATGCCGTCCGCACCGCGCGCGGCATACCTGCGCCCATCGGGGCTGAAGCGTCCGGGCATGGCGGACGGCCCGATCGTGAGCGATGGTCCCCCGGAGCACGGGACTGCCTTCAGCCCGCCGTCGAGGGAGGCGTAGATGACGTGGCAGGCCGCGCCCCCTGGCGCCGGGGGGCTAACCTCCAGGAGGTGCTGGAGGTCCTCGGCCAGGACGATGGCGGGCCCGCCGTCCAGCGGGACCGCCAGAAGGCGCGTGCCGCCGGCGATGACCAGCCCCTTGCCGTCCGCCGTGCCGCCCGAGCGAACCGGCCAGCAGTCCGCGCAGATCCTCCGCCCGCCCTGGAGCTCGATGTCGCCGATCGGGTAGAGCCGCTCGTCGAGCAGGTAGCCCTCCGAGCCAGGAGTGGACACCGCGGCGGGCACCTGCTCGGAGCGGTCGCCAAGCGACAGGGAGAGCGACCAGAGGCCGACCGGGACCCCATCGATCCTCCAGGATCCGTCGGGTCCCGAGACGGCCGAGCGGCCCAGCCCGTCCACGGAGACCAGCACCCCCACTTGCCGTCCGAGGCCCGCGACGCTGACGGTGCCGGCCAGGCTGCCCACCGAGGGTTGGCCGGGAACATCGGCGGCCAGCGCGATGGCAGGGGCGAGTGCCTCCTCGTTCCAGGGCACCACCTGGCCTTCGATCGAGCCTTGCCGGTGGCCCCCCAGCACGGCATGGACGCGGTAGGTCCCGGCCGGCACCCGCGAGAAGCGGTAGACGCCGTCCGCGTCGCTGCGGACCGCATCGCCCGTCGCCTCCAGCCAGACGAGCGCACCGGCGGCAGGGGCGCCTCCCGCTCGCGTGACCAGGCCTGCGAGGCCGCCCTCGGGCGTGAAGTGCAGCGCCGGCACCACCGTCTCCAGCCGCTCGACCGCCACGGCGACCTCCACCACCTCCTCTCGGGTCGATGGGATGGACACCGAGAGCGTGTAGGCGCCGACGGTGATGGACTGCTGGCTCGCGGAGTCGGGGAACCGGAAGGCCCCGTCCTGGCCGGTCGTGGCGGCCTGGAACTCCCTGCCGCCCCAGCGCAGGCTGCAGCGGGTGCCTGCGGGCGGCGGCCCCGAGCCCAGGTGGACCACCCCGATCACCACGGCGCGTGGCGTGAAGTGGAAGAGGACCTCCCCTCCGGTGACGGCCTCGACGGAGACGATGCTGGTCTGCTGCTGTTCGAGGGTGTGCGGAACGTGTGCCGACACGGCGTAGGTCCCGGGGGTGACTCCCTCGAAGGCGAAGGTGGCATCCGGCCTCGTGAAGGTCTCGAGGAGGGCGCCACCGTCGAGCTGGGCCGTGACCCGGAAGCCGGACTCCTTCATGAAGTCCTGCAGGACGACGCCACCGACGATCGAGACGAGCCGGATGAAGCGGAGCGGCGAGGCCAGCGCCGGCCCCCTGCCCACCTGGACGACCTGGTTGATCGTGCCCGCAGCGGCGACGGTGCCCGAGAGCAGGTAGCTCCCAGGCTGGAGGCCGGGCAGCGGAGGTGTGCCTTCCCCAGGGAAGCTGCAGCGCCCGGTGGCGTCGGTCTGCCGTGCGAGGTCCTGGCCTTGCCCGACCAGGCGGCAGGGGACGCCGGCCGGGGCAGGCGCGCCGTCGACGAGGACGGCGACCTCGACCGTGCCGAACGGCACCAGCACCAGGGCCGCAGTGGCCGTGGCGCCGGCAGGAACCTCCACGGTGGTCGCCCCAGCCACCGCCTCGGTGAAGTCGACCGAGGCCGACAGGTCGTAGCTGCCCGGAGGGAGCCCGGTGAACGAGAAGGCGCCATCGGCGTCCGTGCGGGTGGAGAGGAGGGGGCCGCCTGCGGCGCGTGCGTTCACCTCGAGTCCGGCCTCGGGAGGGAGCCCCGTGAGGATGAGCCTGCCCTCGATGGAGCCCAGGCGGGTGAAGGCGAACGGCGGGTGGGCCAGCTCACCGTGGCCCACGATCACGTCCGCCTCGACCGTGCCCTCCACGGTCTCCGGCAGGGAGACCGACAACCGGTAGGGCCCCGGCGCGAGCCCGCCGGCCGGCAGGGTGGCGGGCTCGGGGAAGCGGAAGACGCCGTCGGGGCCGGCCAGGGCGGCCTGGTCCAGGCCCATTCCGACGAGGCGGCAGCGCGCGCCGGGAGGCGCGCTGCCAACGATCGTGCCGTATGGCGTGAAGGTGAGTGAGACCGAGGCCTGGCCGCCGGTCGGGACCACCGCGGTGGCCGACCTGGTCCCTTCCCTGGTGGAGCCCACCGAGGCCACCACCGAGTAGGTGCCGGGGGCGAGGTCGACGAAGCGGAAGTCCCCAGCGACGTCCGAGGTGGTGGACAGGGGTCCGCTGGGTCCGGTGAGGTCCACCTGGAGGCCGGCGCGAGGCGGCTGGCCGGTCAACTCCACTCGCCCGGAAACGCTGCCCCCCGGTACCGGCGCGGGCGAGTGCCCCGGCGTACAGGCGGCCAGCGCCAGGGCCACGACGGCCGCCCCCATGAGGGGACGAGCCACCTGGCTCCAGGGAGGACCCTCGGTACGATTCATACGGTGAGTCTAGCACCTCGCGGGGCGAGTCCCACCGGGGTGGTCCTGGGCGGAAGAGGCGCGTGAAGCAGCCGCGGCGATACCCGCCGCGGCCCGGATCGGGTAGACGAGTGGCCATGGCGACCAGCGCGGAGCTGCTGAAGCGGGCGGAGAAGGCCGGGGCGGAGGGCCAGTGGATCGACGCGGCCACCCTCTTCGAGCGCGGCGGCGACCTGGAGCGGGCCATCGCCGCCTACACCAAGGGCGGCGGGGTGGACCGGGCCGCCTGGCTGCTGGAGCAGACCGGGCGGGGACCGCAGGCGGCGGCGCTCCTCTCCTCCTGCGGCCAGCACCTCAAGGCGGCCGCCCTCCACGAGAAGGCCAAGGACTACCGTCGCGCCGCCGCCGCCCTCATGCGGGCCAACGAGCGCGAGCGGGCCGCCGCCGTCTACGAGCGGGGCGAGGCCTGGGAGGACGCCGCCAAGATCTACGCCTCCTTGGGCAACCACGGCCGCGCCATCCAGCTGTACGAGCTGGCCGGGCTGGCCGACAAGGTGGTGGAGCTGCGCGCCGCCCACGCCGGGGCCGAGGCGGCCGCGGCCGAGGAGGTGCTGGAGCTGGATCCCTCCATGGAGATCGCGGCCGACCAGTACCTCGACTCCGGCACCCTGACCGACTCGATGGTGGCGCTGCTCAGGCGCGGCCGGGTGGACGACGCGGCGCGGCTCTACGGCAACTGCCAGGAGGACCTGGGCTACGGGGTGCTGGCGGCGGTGGCGGGCGACCGCGAGGTGGAGCTCAAGGCCGCCGAGATGTTCGTGGCGGCCAAGGACTACGCCAAGGCCGGCCAGGTCTTCGAGAACCTGGAGCGCTGGGCCGACGCCGGCGCCATGTTCGAGCGGGCCGACGACGCCTACATGGCGGCCGAGATGTACGTGCGGGCCGGCGACCGGCTCAAGGCCGCCGAGATGTTCGAGAAGAACTCCAGCTGGCAGCAGGCGGCCGAGCTCTACCTGGCGGCGGAGGCCTGGGACAAGGCGGCCGTCAACTTCGAGCGGTCGGTCAACCACTTCGTGGCCGGCAAGCTCTACTTCCGCATGAAGCGGATGGACAAGTCGCTGCAGCTCCTCCAGAAGGTGCAGAAGTCGGAGCAGCAGTACTTCGAGGCCTGCCGGCTCATCGGCGAGATCCTGGCCACCCACGGCCACCTCGACCTGGCCATCCGCAAGTACCTGGAGGTCTGCCAGGCGGCCGAGCTGGGGAAGGAGACGGCCGCGGTCTTCTACAACCTGGGCCGGGCGCTGGAGCAGCGCGGCAACGTCCAGCAGGCTGCCCAGATCTACAGGCGGCTGCTCACCTTCGACTTCTCCTTCCTGGACGTTGGCGCCCGCCTCAAGGCGCTGCAGGCGGCGCCCCCGCCGGCCGCGGCCCCGCCGCTGCCCACCACCCCGCCGCCCGGCGCCTCCCCGGCCGCCCCCAGCCTGGCCGCCGGCGCGGGCCAGCCGGGGGCGCCGGCGCGGGCCCCGGGCCGGGCCACCCAGCTGGTCATGATGATGGACGGGTTCGACTTCCTGAAGGGCACGCCGCTCTTCAAGGAGCTGGCCCTCGACGAGATGAAGGCCGTCTACCAGGCCTGCGAGATCCGGCGGTTCAAGGCCGGCGAGGTGCTCATCGAGCAGGACCAGCCGGGCGCGGCGCTCTTCGTCCTGCGCAAGGGCACGGCCCGCGTGCTGCGCCGCAGCGCCCGGGAGGAGGCCATGGCGCGCATGGGCCCGGGCTCGCCGGCCGGCGAGATGGCGCTGGTGGACGACGCCCCCACCAGCGCCCGGGTGGTGGCCGAGGTGGACGTGGAGGCGTTCTGCATCACCCGCGAGCGCTTCCAGAAGCTCCTGGCGCTGAACGACCGCATGGCGGTGAAGCTGCACCGCTTCTTCGTGGCGACCCTGGCCAGGCGGCTGCGCTCCACCAGCGAGCGGCTGGCGGGCAAGGCGTGACGCCCCTGGACGGCCCCACCGAGCTGCGCGTCGGCGCCGACACGGCCAACCACGTCTGCCTGCGGCCGCTGCGCCGCTCCTACCCGGCCACCCAGGAGTTCTGGGACGGCAACTGGCTGAAGGTGGACCTGGAGGTGCGCGCCGGCGCCTTCCGCGGCCGCTTCGAGGCCGACCTGCGCTGCGAGGAGTTCGAGCGCTTCGCCGAGCAGCTGGCGGCGCTGCAGGCCTCCGGCCGGGGCGAGGCCCTGCTGGAGACCATGGAGGGCTGGGTCTCGCTCCGGCTGGTGGCGGACCAGCGCGGCCACCTCGAGGGGACCTGCGAGGTGCGGGACGACCCCGCGCTGGGGAGCTGCCTGCGCTTCGGGCTCACCTCCGACCTGGCCCACCTCCCGCCCATGCTGGCGGCGCTGGGGCTGATCCTGGTGGCCTTCCCGGTGGTGGGGCAGCCGGACGAGGCGGACGGGGCCGGCTTCGAGGAGCCGTGACCGGGGCGCCGCGCCCGGCCAGCGACAGCGCCGCCGCCCCTCAGTTGCAGCGCAGCAGCGCCTCGGCCAGCTCGCCGGTGAAGCCCGGCTGCAGGTAGGAGACGAAGGCCCAGAGCGCCACCAGCGCCAGGAGCACCAGCAGGACGGCCCGGAGCACGGTGCGGCTCACGTGGCGCGCGCCGGGGCGGCGCCGAGGCGCGCCACCGGGACCTCGCGGACGGGCAGGTTGAGGAGCGCGGCCAGCAGCGCCAGCCCCACCGAGAGCCACCAGACCACGTCGTAGCTGCCGGTCAGCACGTAGAGCCGCCCGCCCAGCCAGCCGCCCAGGAAGGCGCCCACCTGGTGGAACAGGAAGACGATGCCGCCCAGCAGGGCGAAGTCGTCGGGGCCGAAGACGGTGGCCACCGTGCCGTTGGTGAGCGGCACCGTGGAGAGCCAGAGCAGCCCCATGGCGGCGCCGAAGGCCCAGGCCGTCACCTCGGTGACCGGCAGGAGGATGAAGGCCGCCAGCACCACCGCCCGCGCCGCGTAGAGCCCCACCAGCAGGCCGGGCTTGCTCAGGCGGCCGCCCAGGAGCCCGGCCAGGTAGGAGCCGGCGATGTTGAAGAGCCCCACCAGCGCCAGCACCACCGCGCCGGTCCGGGGCGGCAGGCCGCGGTCGGTGAGGAAGGCCGGCAGGTGCGTGGCGATGAAGACCACGTGGAAGCCGCACACGAAGAAGCCCATCGAGAGCAGCCAGAAGCCGCGGTGGGCCAGCGCCTCGGCCAGCACGGCCCGCAGCGGCCGGATGGCCCGGCGCGTCGCCCCGGCGGCGGGGCGCTCGCCGAGCGCGGCCGCCAGCGGCGCCATGAGCACGCCCAGCGCCGCCAGCCCGAGGAGCGTGGCGCCCCAGCCGAAGGCCTCGATGGCCGAGAGGGCGCCCGGCAGCATGGCGAACTGGCCGAGCGAGCCCACCGACATGGCCACCCCCATGGCCAGGCTGCGCCGCTCGGGCGGCGTGGAGCGGACGATGGCCCCAAAGACCACCGGCATGGTGGTGCCGGAGAGCCCGAGCCCGATCACCAGCCCGGCCGAGGCGGCCAGCATGGTCCCGGTGTGGGCCCCGGCCATCAGCACCAGGCCGGCCACGTAGAGCGCGCTGCCCACCAGGATCACCCGGGCGGCGCCGAGCCGGTCGGCCAGCCGGCCGGCGACGGGCTGGGCCAGCCCCCACACCAGGTTCTGCAGGGCGATGGCGAAGGCGAAGACCTCGCGGGTCCAGCCGTGGTCGCGCGACATGGGCGCCAGGAAGAGCCCGAAGGCGTGCCGGATGCCGAGCGAGATGGCCAGGAGCAGCGCGCCCGCGCCCAGGATCACCGCCGGGCTCCGCCAGCCGCGGGAGGCGGGGCCGGTCACGGCGCCTCCACCTGCGCCGGGCCGGGCCGCACCAACTCAACCACCCGCCTGGCCACCTCGGTGAACCGCCCGGCGTCCTCGCCGAGCGCGGCCCCCAGGGAGCCCTGCAGCGCCCGCCAGGCCTCACCGGCCTGCCGGAGCCGCTCGCGTCCTGCCTCGGTGAGCGCCACCACCCGGTCGCGCAGGTCGTCGCCGGGCGAGAGCGCCACCAGCCCCAGCCCCTCCAGCCCGCGCAGGTTGCGGCCGAGCGTGCTGCGATCGAGCCCGGTGGCCTCGGCCAGCCGCGTCAGGTTGGGCGCCCCGTGCCGCTTGACCGCGTGCAGCAGCGAGAACTGGGTGACCTTGAGGCCGTGCGGGGCCAGCGCCGCGTCGTAGCGCGCCGTCAGCACCAGGGCGGCGCGGCGGGCGTTGGTGCAGAGGCAGGAGACCGGATCCATTGTGGGCATCTACCCGCATCGGCGAGGGGGCGCAACGCCTGGCCCATCCGGGACTGACGGGCGCTCACCCGGAGGCGTCGAGCACCGCGCGCACCCGCGCCAGCAGGGCGCCGGAGGTGAAGGGCTTGGCCAGCAGCTCCACCCCGGGATCGAGCACCCCGTGGTGGCTGATGACGTCCTGGGAGTAGCCGGAGACGAAGAGGACCCGCAGTCCCTGGCGCCGGCGCCGCAGCTCGTCGGCCAGCGCCAGCCCGTCCATGCCGGGCATCACCACGTCGGTGACCAGCAGCTGCAGCGGCCCCTGGTGCCGCGACGCCACCTCCAGCGCCTCGACCCCGCCGGCGGCCACCAGCACCTGGTAGCCGCCGCTCCGCAGCGCCCGCGCCGTGATCTCCCGCACCAGCGGGTCGTCCTCGACCGCCAGCACCGTCTCGGTCCCTCCGGCCACCCGCTCCGGGACCACCGGCCGCGGCGTCACGGCCGCCGCCAGCCGGCGGGGCAGGTTGACCTCGAAGCTGGCGCCCTGGCCCGGCCTGCTCCGGGCCCACACGAAGCCGCCGGCCTGGGTGACGATGCCGTACACCGTGGCCAGCCCGAGCCCGGTGCCGCTCCCCTTCGGCTTGGTGGTGAAGAAGGGCTCGAAGAGGTGGGCCAGCGCCTCCGGCGAGAGGCCGGTGCCGGAGTCCTCCACCGTGAGGCGGACCCACTCGCCGGCCCGGGCCTTCACGTCGCGGGCGGCCTCGGCCTCGTCCACCACGTGGTTGCGGGTGCGCAGGGCCAGCCGGCCGCCGCGGGGCATGGCGTCGCGGGCGTTGACCACCAGGTTGAGGATGACCTGCTCCAGCTGTCCGGGGTCGCAGACCACCGTCCAGGGCCGGGGCTCCAGGTCGACCGAGAGCGCCACGTCCTCGCCCAGCACCCGGCGCAGCAGCCGCTCGCTGGAACGCACCACCTCGTTGAGGTCGAGCGGCACCGGCGCCGTCACCTGCCGGCGGGCGAAGGCCAGCAGCTGGCCGGTCAGCTCGCGGGCCCGGCCGCCGGCGGCGGCGATCTGCGACACGTCCTCCAGCGAGGCGGGCCGGCCCGCCTCCAGGTCCTCCTGCAGCACGCTGCTGGCGCCCAGGATCACCGTGAGCAGGTTGTTGAAGTCGTGCGCCACCCCGCCCGCCAGCCGCCCCACGCTCTCCAGCTTCTGGGCCTGCTGGACGCGCTCCTCTGCGGCCAGCAGGTCCCGCTCGGCGCGCTTGCGGTCGGTGATGTCGCGGGCGTTGCCGATGAGCCCCACCACCCGGCCCTCGGCGTCGCGGTAGGGCGCCTTGGAGGAGAGGAAGGTCCGGTAGCCCTGGGGCCCGAGGATGCGCTCCTCCAGCACCTCCGCCACGCCGGACGCCATGATCCGCTGGTCGGTCTCCATCAGGGTCGCGGCGACCGCCTGGTCGCCGTAGATCTCGAGGTCGGTCCTGCCGAGCACCTGGCCCGGCGCCTTGCCCATGACCTGCAGCGTGGCCGGGTTGGCGAAGAGCCACCGGCCGTCGCGACCCTTCAGGAACACCGGGTCGGGGATGGCGTCGGTGATGGCGTGCAGCAGCGCCTCGCTCTCGCGCAGGTGGCGGGCGCCGGCCAGGTCGCGGCGCCGGGTCAGGCGCAGCCCGGCGAAGAGCAGCGCGGCGGTGACGGCCACGAAGCCGAGCCCCTTGTAGACCGAGAGGAGACGCTGCTGCTCGATGGAGCCGGCCACGGCCGCCACCAGGGTGTCGGACCCGTAGATCCAGACCCCGGAGAGGGCCGCGTAGACCGCCGGGATCCACCACTCCGGGTGCCAGTCGCGCCCGCGGCCTCGTCGAGCCATGCAGCCTCCACCCTCGCGCCCGGCGTCGGCTGCGCCAGCCCCGCTGTGCTCGCGCCCACGATACCCCGGCGCGCTGGCCCGCCCTACCCGCCGCCTCGTCGCGGCTGGCTGGGAGGTGCTGGGAGCCTGGACCGCCGCCCTGGAGGAGCGCAGGCGCTGCGGCGTCTCGCCGCACGCCGGCGCATCCCACCACGACGGGGCCTTCGCGGCGGCGCCGGTGTGGCAGCATGTCCAGTCGATGCGACGCCGTGCCACCTCCCTCGCCGTCGCGCTCTCCGCTCGGCTCACCTGCCGCGACCGCGGCGGCCCCGCTGGTCCTCGACGAGCGCCCAGGTCGGGAGCTCGGGCGCACCTCGACTACCTGGTCGAGGAGGGCACCCCGCTCGACGCGCCGGCGGCGCTGGCGGCCGCTCGCGCCGGCCGCTTCCGCCCGGTGGGCGAGCCGGCCCGCGGGCTCGGCGTCGGCGCCCGCGTGGTGTGGCTCCACGCCGCGCTGCAGGGCGGCTCGCCGGGCTCCTGGCAGGTCACCTGGGACCAGCCGCTGGTGGATCGGCTCGACGCCTGGGTGGTGGGTGGTGGTGCGCCCGTCCACCTCCGGGGGAGCAGGCCAGTCGTGGTGGAGGCGCACCTCTGGAGCGCCTCCCGGGGCTGGAGGTTGTTGCACGCCCTGGGGCTGGGGCTCCCTGGCCGGCCTGGAGACGGGCGCGCTCCTGCTGGTCGTCATCCTCAGCCTGATCATGGGGCTGGTGCCGCACCGCTGGAGCGCTCGCCTGGCGGCGGTGCTGGACGCCTACCTGGCCTACGAGCTGGCCATCACCCGGCCTGGGGGCCCGCTGGCTCTGGCCGGGCTCGCCCCAGTGGGCGGTGGCCGCGCCCCGTTCTTCGCGGCGGCGACCGCGCTGCTGACCGCCGCCTACGCGCGGGCCTACTCCGGACGCCCAGGTGCACCACCCCGCGCCTCGACCGGGCGGCCCGCCTCGTGACCTGGGACCGGCGTGGGTTGGCCGCGGCGCCCCTGCTGCCCCCGCCGGCCCCGGGCGCCTGGCGCTCTACTGCGGCGTGGCGCCGGCGGTGGCTACCTTCGAATGATGGTGGCGCTGGGCGTGGCCGACCACCCGGCGCGGCGCCGCCACCGCCCGCTGGTTCCTGGCGTCCTGCCTGGTGGTGGCGGCCTTCGGCCTGGTGCGCATCGCCTCCATCACCAGCCGCTCATCGGGGTTCGCCTCGCTCAGCGGCCTCGGCCCGGCGCTGCTCACGGCCAGCCTGCTGCTCTTCGTGGGCGTCATCGTGCGCGTCGAGGCGGAGCCGGCGAGGAGAGCCACCGCCGGCCTGTCGCAGGCGGTGCTGGACCAGACCGCCAGCCTGCGCCAGACGGTGGCCCGGCTGCAGCTGGAGGTGACGGGCCGGGAGCGGGCCGAGCAGCAGCTGCGCGGGCCGACGAGCGCTTCCGCATAACCTTCGAGACCAGCCCGGACGCCGTCAACCTGAACCGGCTCTCGGACGGGG
>JADKCZ010000008.1 GCA_016718565.1 Anaeromyxobacter sp.
GGAGGTCTTGGTGCTGCCACCCACCCACCGAGGTCGACATGTCCTTTCGGAGCGTCCGGGCTCTCCCGACCCTCGCCGCGGCGCTGGCCGGCGCCATCGCCCTCGCGGGCTGCAGCACCTCGACCCACTTCCCGGTCGACCGGCGGGTCCAGGTGGACGAGGCCGCCCACGGCGTGGCGGGCCTCGAGACCGTGGACCTGTCCGCCAGCGGCGACGCCTGGATCAACCGGCGCTGCCTGAAGGGGGTCACCATCCGCGCCGCCCGGGCCGTCATCGTCTCGGTGGACGGCGGCAACGCCGCCACCCGCGGCTCGGGCACGCTGGCGCTCCGGCCGGACGGCGCCCCGGAGGACGGCAGCCACGACGTGGTGCTGGGCCGCTTCGACGACGTGCCCATCCTGACCGGGCTGAGCCTCGAGGTGACGCCCTCCCCCGAGGCGGGCGCGGTGCTGCGCGAGGCGCTGGAGGGGAGCGGGCGGCTGGCGCTGGTGATGCGCGGCCAGGCCAACGCCCGGCCGGTGGGCTTCGCGGTCAACGTGGTGCTGGAGGTGCGGGTGAAGTACGACCCGCTCGAGCTGCTCTAGCCCCGGGCCGGCGGCGCGGCCCCGGCCCGGCGGGCGGGCGGGTGCCGTTTCAGCGTGGCCTGCCGTTTCAGCATGGACTGGCGCTCCGGCGGGTGGCCCCCATGCCAGATCGGCACTAGACTCCCTGCTCCACCCGGAGGGCGCCGGTGCCCAAGAGCACGAGCTGGGGAGTCGGCCGCACCTGCCTGGTGGTCAGGCCCGCCGGGGGCGGCAGCTCCTCGGTGGCGCGCCACCTGGCGGCGGCGGGGTTCACCACGCTGCTGGCCTCCTCCGAGGAGGAGGCGCTGGCCGTGCTGGACCGCGAGACGCTGGCCGCGGCCCTCATCCCCCGCTCCTTCAGCCCGGTCGCCATCACCACCCTGGTGGCCCGGGCCGGCCACCAGCACCCGGCGGTGCCGGTGGTCGTGCTGGGGGCCTCGGGCACCGTGCAGGAGGCCGTGGACGCCATGCAGCAAGGGGCGGCGGACTACCTCGCGCCGCCCTTCGACGCCGAGACCCTGCTGGCGCGCCTCAGGCGCCTGCTGGAGCAGGTGGAGCCCCCCGGACCGGCGCCGCTGGCCCCCGTCACCTCGTTCACGGGGCTGATCGGCGGCTCCGCGGCCATCCGCCGGGTGCTCTCCACCATCGACAAGATCTCCCGGTACAAGACCAACGTCCTCATCCTGGGGGAGAGCGGGACCGGGAAGGAGCTCATCGCCCGCGCCCTGCACGCCCGTGGCCCGCGCCGGCAGCAGCTCTTCGTGCCGCTCAACTGCGCCACCCTGGGGCGCGAGCTCCTCGAGAACGAGCTGTTCGGCCACGAGCGGGGCGCCTTCACCGGGGCCGACGACCGGAAGAAGGGGCTCTTCGAGCTGGCCGACGGGGCACGCTCTTCCTCGACGATCGCCGAGATGGACCCGGCCACGCAGGCCAAGCTCCTCCGGGTCCTGGAGCGGAACGAGTTCCGGCGGGTCGGCGGCACCGGCAAGGTGAAGGTGGACCTGAGCGTGCTGGCGGCCACCAACCGGAACATCGACGACGCCATCCGGGCCGGGAGGTTCCGCGACGACCTCTACTACCGCCTCAAGGTGGTCACCCTGGTCATCCCCCCGCTGCGCGAGCGCAAGGAGGACGTGCCGGCCCTGATCGACTCCTTCATCGCGGACTTCAACCGTCGCAACGACCAGAAGATCCGCGGGATCACCCCGCAGGCGCTCAGGGCCATCATGGACCACGACTGGCCCGGCAACGTGCGCGAGCTGAAGAACGCCGTGGAGAGCGCGGCCATCCTGGCCACGGGCGACACCATCGGCCTCGACGGCTTCGCCGAGCTGGGGCCTGGCGCCGTCGGCGTGGCGGGCTCCGGCGCCGCGGGCGGCGGCCAGCTGGCGCTCCGGGTGGGCTGCACCCTGGCGGCCGCGGAGCGCGACCTCATCCTCGCCACCCTGCGCCGCCACCCCGACAAGCGCGCCGCGGCCAGCGTGCTCGGGATCGGCCTGCGCACGCTCTACACCAAGCTGGGCCAGTACCGGCGATAGGCCTCGGCGCGGCCGGGTGCCGATTCGGCATGGATCCCCGGCCCGGCGCCGCGGGGCCGCCCGCTCGACGACCTCCCCACCACGCCGGGCCTCGCTTCCAGGGGGGAAGGCGCCGCTGGCCCGCTTCGTGCTTCTGCGGAGGAGCGTGACGCAGAGAGACCGACCTGCAGCGGCGCCGCCGGCCGCGCCCGCCGCCGCGCCTGCGCTGCTGGTCGTCGCGCCAGGGGGCGCCGACCCGGACGGCCTGTTCCGGGAGCTGGCGGCGCGCCAGGACTACCAGCTGGGCTACGGCGCCACCCTCGCCTCGGCCGAGGAGGACCTGCGGGCCAGGCCCGTCGCCTTGCTGATCGCCTCCCCCGGGGTCTCCGTCGCCGACGTGGGGCGCCTGCTGGCCTCGCGGGATCGGCTGCGCCCGGGCATCCCGGTGCTGGTCATCCGCTACCGGCAGGCCGAGGAGCCGCCGGCCTGGGCCAGGAAGGGCGTCGGCGTGCTGCGCTGTCCGCTCCTCCCGGAGGCGCTGAGCCGCTCGGTGGACGTCGTGCTCGGCCTGGCCGGGACCGCAGACGGTGGGCCGAGGTCCGGCCGATGAGCCTGGTCCTGGCCGGCGCCGCGGTCCTGCTGGTGGGGGCGGTCCTGGCCCTCGGCCTGCGGGACAACCTGCACCGCGGCTGGGCCGCCATCCTCACCCAGGCGCTGGCGAGCGGGCTGGTGCTGGCGGGGGTCCTGCCGGTGCTGCTGGGCGGTGGCGAGGTCCGCGCCACCGTGCCCTGGTCCTATCCCATCGACGCCATCGCGGTGCACCTCGACCCGCTCGGCGCCTTCTTCCTGGCCTGGTCGCTGCCCATGACCCTGCTCGGCACGGTCTACGCGCTCGGGTACCTGAAGCCCTCCTTCCAGACCAGGAACGCCGGCGTCCAGTTCGCGCTGCTCAACGTCACCTCGATCTCCTTCGTCATGATCTACACGCTGGAGAGCGCCTTCGTCTTCCTGCTCGGGTGGGAGATCGCGGCCGTGGCGGCCTGGCTGCTGGTGGTCTGGGACTACCGCAACCAGCGCATCCGCTTCGCCGGCTTCAACTACCTGGTCTCCACGCACATCGGGCTCTTCTTCCTGCTGGCCGCCTTCATGGTCATGCACAGCCAGACCGCCTCGATGGACTTCCAGGCCTTCGGCGCGTTCCTCCGCGGCGCCCGGCCCCTTGCGGGGCGTCACCTTCGTCCTGCTGGTCCCTCCTTCGCCCTCAAGTCGGCGTTCTTCCCGTTCCACACCTGGCTGCCCCGCGCCCACTCCGCGGCGCCCGCCCACGTCTCCGCGCTGATGTCCGGCGTCATCCACAAGGCCGGCATCTTCGGCCTCCTGCGCTTCACCCTGCTCCTCGGCACCCCCGAGGAGTGGATGGGGTGGTCGTGCTGCTTTCGGCGCGCTCCGCGCTGGCGGGCGTCCTCTACGACCACCCAGCGCGACCTGAAGCGGCTCCTCGGCTACTCCTCCACGGAGAACGTCGGCATCGCCGGGATGGGCTTTGGCGTGGGCACCTGGGCTGGCCTGGCACGAGCCGGCCCTGGTGGTGCTCGGCTTCACCGGCGGCCTCCTGCACCTGCTCAACCACGCGGTCTTCAAGTGCCTGCTCTTCTACGCGGCCGGCGCCATCTATCGCTCGACCCACACCGTCGACCTGGAGCGGCTCGGCGGGCTGGCGCGGCGGCTGCCGTGGACGGCGGGCTTCTTCCTGCTGGGCGGGCTGGCCATCTCCGCGCTGCCCCCGCTCAACGGGTTCGTCGGCGAGTTCCTCATCTACGCGGGGCTCCTCGGCCGGGGCGCGCCGCCCGGCGTCGAGCGCGGTGCTGTTCACCAGCGCGGCCGCGTGCTGGCCTTCGTGGGCGGCGCTGGGCGCTGACCATGACGCGCGCCGGTCCGCCTCTTCCTCGGCCAGCCCGGGGGGGCCTCGCCGACGGCGGCCCTCGAGGCGGCCCGCCTCCTCGGCCCGGTCGCCAGGCTCGGGCTCGTGCTCCTCCTGGTGCTGGCCGCGCTGGCCTTGCTCCGCCGCTGGCTGCTGCGCGGCGCGGCGGCGCCACGCGCGGCGACCTGGGGCTGCGGCTACGTCGGGACCACCCCCCGGATGCAGTACACCGGGACGTCGTTCTCGGCGCAGTTCGCCGGCCTCTTCGACACCGTGCTCCGCCACCTGCGCCGCGAGCGGCTCCCCTCCGAGCCGTTCCCGCAGGGCGCAGGGCACCTCGGCACCCACCGCGTACCAGGTCCCTGTGGGCGGGCCGGAAGGGACCGCGCCTGCTGCAGAGCGCCCTCGACCTGCGGCGGCTCCTCCGCAAGCGCCCCGTCTACGGCCGCACCACCACCATCCTCTTCGCCGCCGGCCCGCTGGTGGTGCTGGCCACCACCCTGGTGGCTCGGCCTGCCTGATCCCGCTTGGCCGGTTGGCCGGCGCTGCGTCCTTCCGCTTCGACTTTGTCTGGCCTTCGCCTACCTGTGGGGCCTGGGCCGGATCTTCCTCATGCTGGCCGCGCTCGACACCGGCAGCGCCTTCGAGGGCATGGGCGCCTCGCGCGAGGCGACCTTCTCCGCCATCCTCGAGCCCGCGCTGTTCCTGGCGGCCGGCGAGCCTGGCATCCGGCGAGCGGGAGCTGGCCCTGCTGCTGGTGCCGCAGGTCGCGGGCGGCGCCGCGCTGGTGGTGTGGGCCGGGGCGCTGGTGGCGCTGGTGATCCTGGTGCAGGTCGAGGCCGCGCGCGTCCCGATCGACGACCCGACGACCCACCTCGAGCTCACCATGATCCACGAGGTCATGATCCTCGACCACAGCGGGCCGGAGCTGGCGGCCTCCAGTGGGCCTCGGCCATCAAGCTGGGTACGTCGGGCTCTGTCGGTGCTGGCGACCCGCTGCGCCTCGCACGCCTGGCCTGCCTGGCCGCGGCGGTCCACCTCGGCCTGTGCCTGGCCCTGGCCGCGGCGCTCGGGCTGTCAGAGTCGCTGATCGCGCGGCTCAAGCTGCGGACCATCCCGCAGTACCTGGTGGCCGGCGGGTGGCGGCGCGCGCTGGCGCTCCTGGCCACGGCCTGGGCGCAGGGCGGCGGCCGATGAGCCCGCTGCTCATCACCTGCTGGCATGTTGCTGGTCCCCCTGTTCCTGGCGGCCTCGTGGCGCCTGAACTTGCTCGCGCTCCGGCCCAGGGGCTCATCATGGCCTGGATGGCTCAGCGCGGCTGGACCCCGTCGGCCGCCGCCGTCCCGCTGCTGTTCGACCTGCTGGTGGTCCGCAGCCTGGGCGCCCCGCTGGCGCTGTACGCGGTGATGCGCGCGCACAAGGCGCTGCCGAGCGGCGACGTGCTGCCGCCCAACCTGATGTCGTGGACGATGGCCATCGCCGCTGGTGCTGGTGTCGTTCCGGTTCGCGGAGATGCTGGTGCCGGTGGACCCGCCGCTGGAGTCGGACGCGCAGACCCTCGTCGCGGTGGCCACCGGCGGCTGCTGCTCGGGCTGCTGCTCCTGGCCACCCAGACCGGCCCGTTCTCCCAGATGGTGGGCGTCCTGCGCATCGAGAACGCCATCGCGTTGTTCGAGCTGGCCGCCGCGACCCCAGCCGCCAGATCCCCAGCCGGCGCCGCCGATGCCGCCGCGGTGCTCCTGCTGGCGGACCCTGCCACGGCTGGGGGCTTCCTCGCGCAGACCGTGATCCTCGTGCTCGCCGTCTGGCTGTTCCGCCGGCCCGCGGCGGTGCCCGCCCCGCTGACCTCCGGCAAGGTCAGCGCCGTGGAGGGCCCGCCTCGCCCTCCTGGGCTCACGCCTGGCGCTCTTTGCGGGGGCCTGCTGGATCCCGGACTTCGGGCCGCGCGTCGGCTCGAAGCTTGGCTCGCCTGCGGGCCCTGCTGGCGCTCGCCGCCCGCTCGACGTCGCCCTCGCCGGCGCTGCTCATCACCACCTCGGCCCGGACCCGGGGGGGGGCCCCCGGGGGGCCGCCCGCCGCGGAGCTGCGCGGTGCTCGCCGCGGCTACCTGCGCGGCGGACGCCACGGCCAGGCTGTTGCCTGCTGGTGGTCAACCTCATCTTCCTGGGCATCTCGCCTACCTGATGGTCCGCCGCCCCAAGGCCCCCGAGCGCGCCGCCGTCATGCGCGGCTTCGCCGCGCTGTCGCTGGTGTTTCTGGCGGCGTGCAACCTGGCGATCCTCGGCAACCACCTGCTGGCCTGGATCCGGCTGGAGGGCGCCACCCTGTCGGCGGTGCCGCTGATCATCGTTCCGGCCGGAGGCGCCAGCGTCGGACGGCGGCAAGGACGCCACCAAGGAGTTCCCCTCGCGGCGGGCGTCCTGGCGCTAGCGTGCTGTTCTCCTCCGTGGGCCTGGCGCTGGCGCTCCTGGGCCTGGTGAGCCCGCAGCATGGAGCTCGACGGGCACGAGGCCACGCTGTTTCTCGACAAGCTCCCGGCGGCGCTCGCCGGCCCGGCCAACCCGTGGCGCCAGCTCGGCCTGGCGCTCATGCTGCTGGGCATCGGCACCAAGCTCGGCCTCGCGCCCATGTATAGCTGGCTGCCCGAGGCCTATGACGGGCGCCGTCCGAGGTCACCGCGATGCTCGGCGCGGTGCAGTTCAACTGCGCCCTGGTGTTTCTGTTCCACGTGGTGCAGGTCTTCCGCGCCGGCTCGGGCGCGCTCATCACCGGCGAGCTGCTCACCATCGGCCTGTCCTCGGTGGCGGTGTCCACCGTCAGCATCGTCGCCACCCGCAACTTCAAGCGCCTGCTGGCCTACGCCTCGATCAACCACGCCGGGGTCATCGCGATCGGCCTTGGCCTTGGCAAGCCGGCCGGCTTTGGGCTCTTGCTCTACGTGCTCAGCAACGCCTTCATCAAGGCGATCTTGTTTCTCACCGCCGGCAAGATCGAGCAGCACTACGGGACCAAGGACACCAAGGCCATCGCTGGCCTCATCAAGGACCTGCCCTACAGCGGCCTGTTCTTGATGGTGGGGACGTTTGGCCTGCTCGGCTTTCCTCCCTTTGGCAGCTTCCTGGGCGAGCTCTTGATCCTGTCGGCGCTGGTGACCAGCGGCCAGATGTTCGTGTTCGCCGCGTTCTGCATGCTCATCACCATGACGTTCGTGGCCACCGGGCGGACGATCTTCCCGATGATCTGGGGCGAGCCCAAGCAAGAGCGCACCTGGCCCAAGCAGAGCGCGCTCTCGGGCATGCACAAGCTGATCTTCCTGATGGCGCTGCTGGTCCTGGGCATCTACATCCCGCCGCAGCTCAGCGAGCTGATGGCGAGTGTGGCCACGCTGCTGGAGGGCCCATGAGCACGGCTGCGGAACCGCCCGCGAGCTCGGCCGGGGACGCCGCGCTCTCGCACCCCTTGCACCGCGAAGACGTGCGCGCCCTGCAACGCCTGGATCCTGGCGCCTGGCGCACCCAGCTCATGGCCCGGGTTCGCGCCGGCGCGCGCCGCCCTCGCTGTACGGACGCCGCGACGGCGACCGGGTCCTGCTCACCGCGGTCCTCCTGGGCGAGGGCGGCTTCTCGCTGCTGCGCACCTCCGTTCACCCGGCCGGCGGCTACCACGAGCTGACCCGGAGATCCCGGCGCTGCACTGCTTCGAGCGGGAGCTGCACGAGCAGCTCGGGGTCCGCGTCGCTGGCCACCCGTGGCTTCGCCCGATCCGCTACCAGGGCAAGGACCAGGCGGCGATGAACTCCTATCCGTTCTATCGCGTCGAGGGCAAGGAGGTCCACGAGGTCGACGTGGGCCTCATCCACGCCGGCGTCATCGAGCCCGGGCACTTCCGCTTCACCTGCCTCGGCGAGACGGTGCACCACCTGGAGATCCACCTGGGCTACCAGCACCGCGGCGCCGAGCGGCTCCTGCTCCGCCGCGACCCCCGCCTGCTCGCGCCCCTGGTGGAGACCATCGCCGGCGACGCCAGCGTGGCGCACGCCTGGGCCTACGCGGAGGCGGTGGAGGCCGCTGGCCGGCCAGGCCAGCGGCGCCGGCCCTGGACGTCCACCGCGGCATCGGGCTGGAGCTGGAGCGCATCGGCATGCACCTGGCCGGGCTCTCCGGCATGGCCAACGACATCGCGTTCCTGCAGGGGGCGGCCTCGTACGGGCGCCTGCGCACCACCGTCATCAACACCAGCATGCTGGTGTGCGGCAGCCGCTTCGGCCGCGGCTGGGTCCGGCCCGCCTCCATCCGGGCCCCCCTGGCCGGCGCGCACGAGGAGGCCACCCGCGCCAACCTGGCCCTGCTGGCGCGCGACATACGCCTCGTCGACCAGCGGCTGCGGTCGTCGGCCAGCGTGCGCCACCGGCTCGAGGGGGTGGGCACCGTGACCCGCGAGCAGGCGCTGGAGATCGGGCTGGTGGGCCAGGCCGCCCGGGCCAGCGGGGTCGACCTGGACCTGCGGGCGCGCCGCCCGGGCGCCTGTACCGCGCCCTGCCCGTCACCCCGGTGGTCGAGGCCGGCGGCGACTGCCTGGCGCGGGCGGCGCTGCGCATGCGCGAGATCGAGGAGTCCACCCGCTGGCTCCTGGCGGCGCTGGACTCCCGGCCCGGGCTGGCGCGCTGGTCCGCGCCCGTGGGGCCGCTGGCGCCGCGGACCCTGGCCATCGGGCTGCGCGAGGGCTGGCGCGGCGAGGTGGTCCACGCCCTGGAGACCGACGGGGAGGGACGCCTGCGCCACTACAAGGTGCAGGACCCGTCGCTGCGCAACTGGCTCGGCCTGGCGCTGGCGGTGCGGCGGAACGACATCTCCGACTTCCCGGTCTGCAACAAGAGCTTCGACCTCTCCTACTGCGGCAACGACCTCTGAGCGGGAGCTGACCCCATGCTGAACGCCATCCAGGTGCGGATCTCGCAGGGGCGGCAGTACGTGCCGGACCTCCGCGCGGCCACCCCCAGGGGCTTCCGGGGCCTGCCCGTGCTGTCCGGCGAGCCGTGCCCGGAGGCCTGCCGGGCCTGCCTGGAGGCCTGCCCCGCCGACGCCCTGGCGCTGGCGCCGCTCCGGCTGGACCTGGGGCGCTGCCTCCTGTGCGGCGACTGCGCCCCGGCCTGCCCGCCGGCCAGGATCGAGTTCACGCCGGAGCACCGGATGGCCTCGGACTCCCCGGGCGGGCTGGTGGTGGTCGAGGGCGCCGCCGCCCCACCCGCCGTCGCGGTGTCCCGGGCCCTCGCCGAGGCCTTCGGCCGGTCGCTCAGGCTCCGCTCGGTCTCCTCCGGCGGCTGCAACGGCTGCGAGCTCGAGCTCAACGCGCTCGGCAACGTCAACTTCGACCTGGGCCGCCACGGCATCGAGTTCGTGGCCTCGCCCCGGCACGCCGACGGCCTGGTCCTGACCGGCCCGCTCACCGCCAACATGCGCCAGGCGCTCGACCTCGCCTGGGACGCCTTGCCCACGCCGCGCTTCGTCATCGCGGTCGGCGCCTGCGCCATCTCCGGCGGACCCTACGCCGGGTCGAGCGTCCTCTCGCGCGAGTTCCTGGGCCGGGAGGTGCCGGCGCTCTACGTCCCGGGGTGCCCTCCGCACCCCCTCACCATCATCAACGGGATCCTCGACCTCCTCGGCATCGACCTCCCGGCGCAGCGGGCCGGCCGGGCGGCCGCGCGCCAGGGCGGGGCAGGCAGCCCCCCGACCTTCCCCCGGGCCACCATCACGTCCCGCACCGACGCCGCGGAGCGGCTGTGCCGCGCCGTCGGCTGCGATCCCGGCTTCGGGTCGGCTCCCCCGCCGCCCCGCGCGCCGGGTCCGGACGGCGCCGCCTGACCTCCCGCCTGACCTCCCGCCTGGCGCCGCGCCCGGGCGCCGGCGGCGGCCAGTCCTCTCAGCCCGCCGCCGGCCTGGGCGGCGAGGCCCCCAGCACCGGGTGGGCCGGCTGCACCATGAAGTGCGGGGACATGATCTGGATCCCGGCCGCGTTGAAGCCGTCCTGGATGCTGGCGTGCAGCCTGGACAGCACCTGCGGCCGGTCCAGCGGCACCTCCAGCCGGGCCACCAGCTCGTAGACCACGTAGAAGTCCTGCAGCTCGCGCTGCAGCACGAAGGGCTTCACGTCGGCGCGCAGGCCGGCGGTCTGGGCCGCGGCCGCCAGCAGCAGCGCCTCCACCGTGCGCCAGGGGGCGTCGTACCCGATGCTCACCGTGGTGGAGACCTGGGCGCCCTGGCCGCGGGTCAGGCGGGTGAAGTTGCGCACCGGCCCGCCCACCACCACGCTGTTGGGGACCGTCACCTCCTCGCCGCGCAGCGTGACCACCTTGGTGGAGAGCAGCCCCACCTCGCTCACCACCCCCTCGGTCTCGCCCATGTGCACGTAGTCGCCCACGGCCAGCGAGCGGGAGTAGACCACCACCAGCCCGCTCATGGCCTGCGACACCAGGCCGGTGGACCCCAGCGAGATCATCACGCCCAGCACCAGCGAGAGCCCCTTGAAGCCCTCCGAGCTGGTGCCGGGCAGGTACGGGTAGGAGGCGGCCAGCGCCACCACCCAGACCAGCGCGGTGGCCAGGCGGCGGGTGGCCTTGAGGGTCTCGGGGTGCAGCCCGGGCACGGTCAGGGCGCCGGCCTCGGCCCGCCCGAAGACCCCCTCCAGGAAGCTGGTGGTGCCGCGCGCCAGCAGCACGATGACGAAGACCGCCACCAGCCCGGGGATGGCCCGCACCACCTCCAGCCCGGCGCCGGCCAGCACCTCGAGGACCCGGCCGTTGAGCGCCTCGGCCCATGGGGCGGTGGCCTCGAAGCGCCCCAGCACGAAGGCCAGCCAGGCGTCGACCAGCCCCACCACCAGCACCCAGAACCCGCCCAGCACCACGGTCCGCACCACGGCGCGGATGAGGGGGCCGAAGTCGAACCCGCGCTGCGTGAGCCCCTCGGCGCGCCGGTGGGCCAGGTGCGCCAGCCCGCGGGCGGCCATCCGCCGCAGGCCCACCAGGCCCCAGAGGAGGAGCGCCAGCAGGGCCGTGGCCGCCACCGAGTGGACCAGGCCGCGCAGCGGGAGGAGCTCCAGCGTGGAGCGCGGCAGCGCCGGGGCGGCCTCGGCTGGCGCGGCGGCCAGCAGGCGGACCAGCAGGGCGGCGGTGCTCGGCAGCAGGTGGGCCATGGCGGCGGTGTCCTCGGGGGCGAAAAGGCCCGCTAGACTAGGCGGAGGGTCGCCCCCCTGCAGCGACCCATCCGGGGCCGCCAGTGCCCTGCTATACCAAGGACCCGCAGACGTCCCGGCGGCGGCGAGGATCCCAGCATGTTCCAGGTGAAAGCGGAGTCGCCCTACCCCCGGCTGGCGGCGCGCTGGACCGGCCCGGGCACCCCGGCGCCGGTGCTGGTGGAGGACACCCGCGAGGCCTTCGGTGGCCTGACCCCCGGCGACCTCGGCCTGGTGGCCCCCCTGGTGGCCGCCCTGCGGGCGCGCCTCACCGACCCGGGCGCCCGCGAGGCCGCCCGCCGGGCCCTGGGCGGCCTGCTCGACACGGTGCGCCGCCGCCTCTTCACCCAGGCGCTGCCGGAGGACCAGGTCGAGCCCTGGCTGCGGCACCTCCTGCCGGTCATCCGCGAGGCCGACTACACCTTCGGCGAGCTGCTGCGCTCCCGCGAGGAGACCGACCCGAAGACGGTGGCCATCCGCGTGCTGGGCGCCGAGGCCACCGAGCTGACGGTGTCGGAGGTGGCGCGCCGCACCCGCGCCATCGCCCGCGGCCTGCTGGCCATCCTGGGCGACGACCCGGAGGCGCGGGTCGCCATCCTCTCGGAGAACTGCCTGGAGGCGGCGCTCTGCGACCTGGCCTGCCTCTCCAACGGCTTCGTCGACTTCCCGCTGCCGGCCAACGCGGTGGCCGAGCAGATCGTCTACATGCTGAAGCACTCGCGGGCGCGGGTGCTCCTGTGCAGCGACGAGGAGCAGGTGGCCAAGGTGCTGCCGGCGCTCTCCGGCCTGCCCGACCTGCGCGAGGTGGTCTGCTTCTCGAAGAGCTGCGCCGAGCGCAACGGCCTGCTCTCGCTCGACCAGGTGGTGGGCCAGGGGGCCGGCTTCGACGAGGCCGCCCGCGAGGCCCGGGCCGCCCGGGTCAAGGCCACCGACATGGCCACCGCCATGTACACCTCGGGCACCACCGGCAAGCCCAAGGCCATCGTCTTCACCCACGAGAACATCGTCTCGAAGCGGCTGTGCCGCGGCTTCGCGCTGCGCGAGGTGGGCGAGGCGACACCTTCCTGTGCTACCTGCCGCTCTACCACACGTTCGGCCGCTACCTGGAGCTGACCGGCACCCTGTGGTGGGGGGCCACCTACGTCTTCGCCCGCTCCACCGCCCAGGCCACGCTGCTGGAGGACTTCCGCTCGGTCAAGCCGTCGGTCTTCATCTCGGTCCCCAAGAAGTGGATGGAGCTGCAGGACGCCGCGGTCTGGGAGGCGGCCTCCGACGACGCCGACGAGACGGCCGCCCACCTGCGGGTCATCACCGGCACCCGGCTGCGCTACGGCCTCTCGGCGGCCGGCTACCTGGACCCCGCCATCTTCAAGACCTTCCACCGGGCCGGGGTGGAGCTCTGCTCCGGCTACGGCATGACCGAGGCCACCGGCGGCATCACCATGACGGTGCCGGGCGGCTACGTGGACGGCTCCATCGGCACGCCGCTGCCGGGCGTGGAGTGCCGCCGCGCCGACGACGGCGAGCTGCTCATCCGCGGCGTCTACATCTCGCCGGGCTACCTCGACCCCGGGCCGGAGGAGGCCGGCTCCCACGACCCGGACGGCTGGTTCCACACCGGCGACCTGGTCAGCCTGGAGGACGGCCACTTCCGCATCGTCGGGCGCAAGAAGGAGATCTACAAGAACCGGGCCGGGCAGACCATCGCGCCGCAGCGGGTGGAGAACCTCTTCCGCGACTTCGAGGCGGTGGCCCAGGCCTTCCTGGTGGGCGACCACCGCGACTACAACACGCTGCTGGTCTGGCCCAACTTCGACAAGGACCCGTCGCTCAGGAGCGCAGCCCGAGCAGCTGCGCGACCTGCTGTCGTCGCTGGTGGCCAGCGCCAACCGCTTCCTGGCCCCCTTCGAGCGGGTGGTGGCCTTCCAGGTGCTGCCGCGGGCCCTCGATCTGGAGCACGGCGAGCTGACCCACAAGGCCAGCTTCAAGCGCGAGGTGGTGGAGAAGGTCTGGAAGGACCTCATCGAGAAGATGTACGAGCAGAAGCACCTGGCCCTCTCCATGGACGGGATGTTCCTGCGCATCCCGAACTGGGTGCTGCGCGAGATCGGCGTGCTGCAGCACGAGGTGGCGCTGCGCCACGGGCTGCTCACCGCCGGCGAGCGCTCCATCCAGGTGGGGCCGGAGCCCTCGGCGCCCGGCTCGATGCGGCTGGGCGACCTGGCCTACGCCAACGACTCCACCGTCCTCGACCTGGGGGCGCTGCTGGCCCGCCCCTCGCTCTGGCTGGGCAACGAGGCGCTGCGCGCCTTCCTGGGCGACGAGGCCTTCCTGGCCCTGGTGGGCCGGCGCCGCAAGGGCGGCGGCGACCTGCGCATCGACCCCCGGCTCTGGATCGCCCCGTCGGTGGACCGGCTGGGCGAGCTGCTGGAGCTGGTGGAGGGGCCCGAGGTCACCTTCCGCTCCATCCACGCCGCCGGCGAGCTGCTGCGGGCCGAGCGGCCCGAGGCCCGCCGCGCCATCAGCCACCTGCACATCGGCCTGGCCGCCGCCGCCACCGAGCAGGCGGTGCTGTGCCGCGCCCTGCTGCGCCGGGCCGCCGACGCGCCCGACGAGGACGTCAAGCGGCGCGCCTTCCGGGTGCTGCTGCCCAACGAGGAGCCGCACAAGACGCTGGAGACGCTGCGCCTCTTCCTGGACCGCATGGGCGCGGTGGCCCTGCGCGACGAGGACCTGGCCGACCTGGGCGAGCGCGGCCTGACCGACGCCCAGGTGCAGCTCTTGCTGGCCCACCTGGCCTCGGATCGCGCCAACGGCCCGCTGGCCGACCCCTCCGACCGGCGCGCCCTCATCGGGGTGATGCGGCTGCTCACCGCCACCGCCATCGCCCACCCCAACTACTTCGCCCGGGTGCGCGTGCCGCTGGCCCGCCTCACGCTGCACGAGGACGCCGCCATCGCGGCCCGCGCCGGCGAGGAGTTCGACCGCCTGCGCCGCGGCTTCTCCAACTGGATCGGCCCCAACCTGCGGCTCGCCATCGACCCGCAGGGCGGCCACGAGTACGGCTGGAGCGACGTCCTGGCCTTCGAGCCCAGCGTCTCGGAGGCGGCCCGCAAGGTGCTGCTGCAGGCGGTGGCCGACTCCACCCTGGTGCGGGCCTCGGTGTTCCTGCTGGGGCGCGGCGTGCTGCTCTCGCTGGCCGACATCCCGCCCGGCGGCGCCAGCGTCAGCCTGCTGGGCCGGCAGCACGGCAAGGCGGTCTACCGCCTCTCCATCCACACCCGCTCGCGCGAGGTCTTCGACCTGGCCATCAACGTGGCCGAGGACCTCTCCTTCGCGGCGCTGCGCGAGGAGGTCAACTGGCTGCTGGCCTGCGGCGCGCCGCCGCCGCTGGTGGAGCAGTTCGGCGGCTACTTCGGCGAGTGGGGCATCTTCTCCGAGGAGTTCATCCCCGGCGACGACGTGGAGCGCCAGGTGGCCCGCCTGCTGCGGCAGGGCGAGGGGCGCCGCCTCGAGCTGCTCTGGCCCTTCGTGGGCTGGACCGCCCTGGAGTGCCTGGTGCGCTTCTGGGACCGGGCCGGCCGCCGGCTGGCCCTGCGCAACCCCTCCCCGGCCGCCTTCATCGTGCCGTCCCACGACTACCACGCGGGCGCCCGGCTGGTGTCCATCGCCGACCGCTCGCCCTGCACCTCGCTCGACGACCTGCTGGACCGGTTCGACACCGCCTTCCTCGAGAAGGTCGGGCAGGTGCGGCCCGAGCTGGCCGGCAAGGTGACCGACGAGATGCTCCTCTCGGCGGTGGTGGAGGGGCTCGGCCCGGAGCGGGCCCTGCCGGCGCTGGAGGAGGCCGCCAGCGGCAAGCGGGCCATCGCCGTCTCCACCTTCCTGGACCGGCTGCGCGTCGAGGGGCCCACCCCGCAGCGGGTCTTCTTCGCGGCGCGCCGCTTCAAGCGCTGGCTGGAGGTCAACCCGCAGGCCACCCCGGAGGCCCAGGTCAAGCACCTCGGCGAGCTGTGGGGCACCTACCGGCTCACCGAGCTGGAGCAGGCCTGGCCGGACACCCGCATCCGCTTCTACCGGCGGACCGTGCTGCTGGGCGCCCGCCCCGAGCTGGGGGCGGCCCTCGACCGGCTCATGCAGCGGGTGCGGGTCCTGCCGGCCGGCGGCCTGGACCTGGCCGAGCAGGTGGCCGCCATCCGCTCCGGGGTGCACGCCACCGAGGAGGAGGACTTCCTGCTGGCCCACATGACCTACCGCTACCTCTCCCCCGGGGAGGACGTGGCGCTCATCTCCATGCCGCACGGCGGCCACGTCACCACCGAGGTGGTGGTGGCCCTGACCGACGAGGAGGGCCACCGCTTCGCGGTGCGCGGCCCGGTCTCGCCGCGCGAGGTGGCCCGGCTGCTCCACCTCTTCGGCGAGTCCAACCTGCAGGTGGCCTTCGCCACCGAGCACGAGTTCCTGCTGACCCTGGACGCCAAGGAGGCGGTGCTGGGCGGCCTCTTCTACAAGCCGGTGCGGGCCGACCGGGTCCACATGGAGAAGCTGGTCATCAGCCGCAAGCAGCGCGGCAAGGGCGTGGCCGACGGCCTGATGCGCGAGTTCTTCCGGCGCATGCGGGCCCGCGGCGTCAAGGCCGTCGAGACCGGCTACTTCCAGCCCGAGTACCTCAAGCGCTTCGGCTTCCGCACCGACCCGGGCTCCGGCGGCCTGGTGCGGGACCTGGACGCCGCGGACCTCTTCAAGTGGTAGCGAGGCACGTCTAACTCCATGGCCAAGCCAACCTGGAAGCTCATCGACACCACCCTCCGCGAGGGTGAGCAGTTCTCCAAGGCCTCCTTCCGCTCGGAGGACAAGATCGAGCTGGCGCGCGCCCTCGACACCTTCGGCGTGGAGTACATCGAGGTCACCTCCCCGGCGGCCTCCCCGCAGTCGCAGAAGGACGCCACCTCCATCGTCAAGCTGGGGCTGGGGGCGCGCGTCATCAGCCACACCCGCTGCGTCCTCGACGACGTCAAGGCGGCGGTGGACTGCGGGGTGCGCGGCCTGGGGCTGCTCTTCGCCACCAGCCGCATCCTGCGCGAGTCGTCCCACGGCAAGTCGATCCAGCAGATCATCGACGCCATGGGGCCGCCCATCGAGTTCGCCCTCAAGGCCGGCCTGGAGGTGCGCTTCAGCGCCGAGGACTCGTTCCGCTCCGAGACCGAGGACCTGATCAACGTCTACCAGGCGGCCGAGCGGCTGGGGGTGCACCGGGTCGGCCTGGCCGACACGGTGGGCATCGGCACGCCCCGCCAGGTCTTCGTGCTGGTGCGCGAGGTGCGCCGCTCCGTCAAGTGCGACATCGGCTTCCACGGCCACAACGACACCGGCTGCGCCATCGCCAACGCCTTCGAGGCCATCGGCGCCGGCGCCACCCACGTGGACGTGTCGGTGCTGGGGGTGGGCGAGCGGGTGGGGATCACCCCGCTGGGCGGCATGGTGGCCCGCATGTTCTCGCTCGACCCGCAGGGCGTGGGCGAGAAGTACCGGCTGGGCCAGCTGCGCGAGCTGGAGCGGCTGCTGGCCCGCATCGCCAACGTGGACATCCCCTTCAACAACTACGTCACCGGCGAGACCGCCTACAGCCACAAGGCCGGCATGCACCTCAAGGCCATGATGGCCAACCCGGGCAGCTACGAGATCATCCCGCCGGAGGCCTTCGGCCTGTCGCGCAAGCTGATCCTCGGCTCGCGCCTGACCGGCCGGGCCGCCATCGCCTACCGGGCCCGCGAGATGGGCATCACCTTCGGCGAGCGGGAGCTGAAGGACATCACCCAGCGCATCAAGGCCCTGGCCGACGCCGGCGAGCTCTCCGAGGAGCAGATCGACAAGGTGCTGCGCGACTGGGTGACGGCGTGAGCCTGGCCGCCGCGGCCGCGCGGCGCGCCCGGGTGGCCTGCCCGGCCCGGCCGCCCCGGCCGTGAAGCACCGCCTGCTCCTGCTGGCCGCGGCGGTCCTCTGGTCCACCGGGGGCGCCGCCATCAAGGCCTGCGGGCTGAGCGCCTGGCAGGTGGCCGGCGGCCGCTCGCTGGTGGCGGGGCTGCTGCTCTTCGCCCTGGTGCCGGCCACCCGGCGCCGCCCCACCTGGCTCTCCTTCGGCGTGGCGGTGGCCTACCTCTTCACGGTGGTGCTGTTCGTCCTGGCCACCAAGCTGACCACCGCGGCCAACGCCATCTTCATCCAGGACACCGCGCCGCTGTGGGTGCTGCTGCTCTCCCCCTGGCTGCTGCGCGAGCACCCCAGCCGCGCCGAGCTCTGGTCGGTGCCGGTCTTCGGCCTGGGCCTCGGCCTGTTCTTCCTGGACCAGCTCACGCCGGGCCAGGTGACGGGCAACCTGGTGGCGCTGGCCTCCGGGGTGGCCTTCGCCTTCTCCATCATGGGGCTGCGCCGGCTCGGCCAGGGCGGCCCGGCCGCGCTGGTGCTGGGCAACGCCCTGGCGGCGCTGGTGACCCTGCCGCTCTGGTCGCAGGGGCCGGCCGCCACCCCGCTCGACCTCGGGCTGGTGGCCTTCCTGGGCGTCTTCCAGCTGGGGCTCTCCTACCTGTGCTTCACCCGCGGCCTGGAGGGGACCCCGGCGGTGGAGGCGGCGCTGCTCATCCTGCTGGAGCCCATCCTCAACCCGGTCTGGACCTGGCTCTTTACCGGCGAGCGGCCCGGCCCCTGGGCGGTGGCGGGCGGCGCCGTCATCCTGGCGGCCACCACCTGGCGGACGGTGCAGCCGGCGCTGGTGGGGCGGCCGGCGCGGCGCTGAGCGGCCGGGCCGGCCCGCGGGCTACCCCGACGACTCCAGCCGCCGCCCGCGCGGCTCGTCTCGCAGGAAGGCGGCCACCTCGTCCCTGCGGGCCAGCGTGTCGCGGTAGCCCAGCTCCATGGCCCGCGCCACGTAGACCGGCTCGAAGGCCAGGTAGGAGAGCAGGTCCGAGCCCGAGTGCTCGGTCACGCCGATGCCCTTGAGGAAGTAGCGCAGCATGGCCGGGAAGCGGTGGTACTCGTCGGCGGCCAGCAGCCCCAGGTCCTCGGAGGGGCGCAGCGCCAGCACCGGGATGGGGCGCAGGTCCAGCTCACGGGCCGCCACCCGCTCCGAGGGGATGTAGGAGAGCGTCCGGTTGACCCGCTCCAGCCGCTCGAGGTCGGTGTCGAGCGAGTCGAGGAAGACGGCGTTGAGCAGGACGCCGGCGATCTGCGAGAGCGGCAGCTCGTCCCCCTCCGGCACCACCGGGCTGGCCGGGGCGGCGCGGGGGTGGCGCACGCTGATGGCCACGATGCGCTCGGCCCCGAGGTGGATGGCCGGGCTCATCGGGTAGACCATGCGGACGCAGCCGTCGCCGTAGAAGCCGTCGTCCACCCGCACCGGCGGGAAGAAGATGGGGATGGCGGCCGACGCCATGACGTGGTCCACCCCGAGCCGGGCGCGCAGCCCCTGGCGGCTGGAGCGGGTCCAGGGGCGCACCTCGTCGACCGCCTCGTACCAGGTCACCCCGGCGCCGCTCAGGTAGCTGGTGGCCGACACCGCCACCCCGCGCAGCCGCCCGGCCTTCAGGTGGCGCCGCATGCGGGCCAGCGGCAGGGCCTCGGACAGCAGGCGCCTGAGCGGCGAGGAGTCGAGCAGGTAGTTGATGCTGTTGCCGCCCAGGAAGCCGCCGCCGCCCAGGTCGCGCATCCAGCGGCTGCCGATGCTGGCCAGCTTGAGCGCGCCGGTCCGGAAGATCCGGTCGGGCGTCAGGGTGGACCAGGTCTGGCGCAGCGCCTCGGCCCCGGCCTTGAAGTCGTGGGCGGCGCAGGCCAGGACCACGCCGTTGATGGCGCCGGCCGAGATGCCGGCCACCACCGGGAAGGGCATGGCGCCGGGCCGGGCGAGAGCTCGGCCAGCGCCCGCAGGGCGCCCACCTGGTAGGCGGCGCGGGCGCCGCCGCCCGTCAGGACCAGCCCGAAACGAGAACCGGCCACCGCCCCTCCCCGGGCCGGCTCAGCGGAGCGCGGCCAGCGCCTTCTTCACGTCTTCCACCGCCAGGTAGAAGTTCACCTTGCGGGGCGCTCCGGCCTGGCCGACGTAGGCGTACTGGATGTTGATGCCGCGGGCCCCCAGCTTGTCGGCCACCTGGCCCAGCGCCCCCGGCTTGTCGGCGGTGGTCACCTCCACCACCTCGTCCACCGTGACCGACCACCCCAGCGCCTTGAGCACCTTCTGGGCGGCGGCCGGCTTGTCCACCACCAGCCGGACGAAGCCCTTGCCGTCGAGCGAGGAGGCCATGAAGGCCCGGATGGAGACGTCCCGATCGCCCAGGGCGGCGGCCACCAGGCCGAGCACGCCGGGACGATCCTCGACCCACGCGGAGAGCTGCTTGACCCTGGGCATCTGTCCTCCTCCTGGCTGCGGTGACGGCTGGTGAACGGATCGTTCATAGCCCCGCGGCGGGCGCGGGGCCACCCCCTTCGTCGAGCAGCCGGGCGCCGAGCGGCAGCAGCCCGAAGGCGCCGCCGGTGTGGACGAAGATCACCCGGGGGCCCAGCTCGGCGGCCCGGGCGACCAGCCCCAGGAAGGCCTTGCCGGTGTAGACCGGGTCCAGCAGCAGGCCGTCGGTGCGGGCCACCCGCCTGAGCAGCGCCAGCCCCTCCGGCGTGGTCTGGGCGTAGCCCGGTCCGATGAACCGGTCGTCCACCTCCAGCGCCCCGGGCGGCGCCGGCGCCAGGCCGGGCCAGCGCTCCAGCGCCTGGCGGCCCAGGTCGGAGATGACGCCCCGGAAGGTGGCCGCGTCGTCGCAGACCGCGAAGGCCACCACCCGGGCCTCGCGCCAGCCACTGGCCGCCAGCCCCAGGGCCAGCCCTGCCGCCGTGCCACCCGACCCGCAGGCCACCACCAGGGTGATCGGCCGGCCCACCCAGGCCGGCGGCAGCTGGGCCCTCAGCTCCGCCACCGCCAGCAGGTACCCCCAGCACCCCAGGGCGCTCGACCCGCCCACCGGGATGAGGTACGGGCGCCGCCCGGCCCGGGTGAGCTCCCGCGCCACCCCGGCCATCACCTCGTCGCGCCGGCGGTACTGGTCCGGGCCCAGCCAGCGCACCTCGGCGCCGGCCAGCCGGTCGAGCAGGGTGTTCCCCTCCGGCGGCGGCGGGCGGGACGGGTCCGGGGTCCGCAGGAGCAGGACGCAGCGCAGCCCGCGCGCGGCGGCGGCGAAGGCCGTGGCGCGGGCGTGGTTCGACTGGACGGCGCCGCAGGTCACCAGCGTGTCGGCCCCGGCTGCCTCGGCCTCGGCCAGCAGGAACTCCAGCTTGCGGGCCTTGTTGCCGGAGAGCTCGAGCCCGGTCAGGTCGTCGCGCTTCCAGAGCAGCTCCAGGCCGAGCTCTCGGCCCAGGCGCGGCGAGGGCCAGAGCGGCGTCGGCAGGTTGGCCAGCGGGACGCGGGGCGGCGCGGCGGGCGAGCGGGGGGGGCTCACGGCGAGGACGCTAGCACGCGCCGGCCCGGCCCGGCCCCGCCGCGGTGGCCCCTGGGGCCCAGGCTTGGTACAAGCGAGCCCCTATGGAGCGGGCGACGGGACAGGAGGCGCGCCACCGGCCCGACGGCGGGGTCTCGCTGCGCTGGCGGCTGGCCGGCATGACCGGCGCCGCCATCCTGCTCGCCTGCGGCCTGCAGGCCCTGGCCTTCTTCTCCTTCCACTCGGACGCCTCGCCCGCCGACTTCCTCCGGGCCGGCCTGGCCAGCCTGGTGGCGGCCGGCACCGGCTGGGGAGTGGCCTTCCTGGTGGTGCGGGCCACGGTGCAGCCGCTGGAGGAGCTGGCCGCCACCGTCACCGCCATCGCCGGTGGCGAGCTGACCCGGCGGGTCAGCCGCCTGGACGGCCTGGGCGAGATCGGCACCCTGGCGCGCAGCTTCGACCTGATGCTGGGCGGCCTGCGGGGCACCCTGGCCGAGCTGCGCGACGCCGCCGGCAAGCTGGACCACGAGGCGGCCGACATCCTCGGCAGCGTGACCCGCCAGGCGGCCACCGCCACCCAGCAGGCGGCCGCCATCACCCAGACCAGCACCACCGCCTCGGAGATCGCCCAGACCGCCAAGCAGGCCACCGAGCACGCCGACTCGGTGATCCAGATGACGCAGCGGTCGGAGGAGCTGTCCCAGGAGGGGCTCCAGGTGGTGGAGGAGGCGGTCGACTCCTCGGCGGCCCTGGGCGAACAGGTCAAGCGCATCGCCGCCACCATGGCCGACCTCTCCGACCGCACCCTGCAGGTGGGCGAGATCATCGCCACCGTGAAGGACCTGGCCGAGCAGTCCAACCTGCTGGCGCTCAACGCCTCCATCGAGGCCAGCAAGGCCGGCGAGCACGGCCGCGGCTTCGCGGTGGTGGCGCTGGAGATGCGCAACCTGGCCGAGCAGTCGAAGCAGGCGGCCGTGCAGGTGCGGGCCATCCTCTCCGAGATCCAGAAGGGGGCCCGCGAGGCCTCGACCGCCACCGACGAGGGGGCCTCGCGCGCCGTCCGCACCGTCACGCTGTCGCGCAGCGCCGGCGAGGCCATCGAGGGGCTGGCCATGGTGATCCGCGAGTCGGCCCTGGCCGCCCGGCAGATCGCCAACAACACCCGCCAGCAGACCATCGGGGTCGAGCAGATGGTGGCCGCCATCTCGGAGCTCTCCACCACCATCAACGAGAGCGCCGAGGGCTCGCGGGCCATCGAGCAGGGCGCCAACGCGCTCACCCGCGTCTCGCGGCGGCTCGGCGACGCGGTCCGCCGCTACCGGGTCTGACCGGTGGGGGGGCCCTTCCCGCACGCCGCCGTCCCGCCCGGGCGGTGCCCGCGCTGCGCCTTCCCGCCCGAGGCCTGCCTGTGCCCCGAGATCCCGCGGCTCTCCACCCGCTGGCGCTTCGTCATCCTGCGCCACGCCAGCGAGATCCCGCGCATGACCAACAGCGGGCGCTGGGTGGCGCTGGCGCTCACGGGGTCGGTGCTGCACGACCACGCCCGCGACGGCCTGCCCGCCTCCGAGGAGGGGCTGCAGGCCCTCATCGGCGAGGCGCCGGCGGCGCTGCTCTTCCCCTCGCCGCACGCCCCGGCCCGCCCGGACGACGGGCTGCGCACCCTGGTGGTGCCGGACGCCACCTGGTCGCAGGCCCGCCGCATGGTGCAGCGGCTGGGGCCGCTGCGCACCCTGCCGCGCCTCTCCCTGGCGCCCGGGCCGGCCGCGGCCCGCATGCGCGAGCCGACCGTGGCCGGGGGCATGTCCACGCTGGAGGCGGTGGCGGCCTCCCTCGACCTGCTGGGCGACGCGGCGGCGGCCGCCAGCCTGCGGCGGCTGCACCAGGTGGCGGTGGAGCGGACCCTGCGGCTCAAGGGGATGTGGCCGCCCGGGCGCCAGCGCCACCCGCCCTACCTCCCATGACCGATCCCTTCCGCCCCGCCGCGCTGCTCGGCCACCCCGACGCGCAGACCATCTTCGCCAACCTGTGGCGCCCCCGCCCCGGGCCGCCGATGGAGCGGCAGCGCTGGGAGCTGCCGGACGGCGACTTCCTCGACCTCCGGCGCGCCACCGGCCTGCCGCCCGAGGCCCCGGTGGTGGTGGTCTGCCACGGCCTGGAGGGCTCCTCGCGGGCGCCCTACGTGCGCGGGCTGTGCCGGGCGCTGGCCCTGCGCGGGCTGGCCAGCCTGGCCCTCGACTTCCGCACCTGCGGCGGCGAGCTCAACCGCCTGCCGCGCACCTACCACTCCGGCGAGACCGGCGACCTCTCGCTGGTGGTGGAGCGGCTGGCGGCCGAGCGCCCCGGGCGCCCGGTGCTGGTGGCCGGCTTCTCGCTGGGCGGCAACGTGGTGGTGAAGTACCTGGGCGAGCGCGGCGACCGGCTGCCGGCCGAGGTGCGCGGCGGGGTCGCCATCTCGGTGCCCTTCGACCTGGCGGCCTCCAGCCGCCGCCTCGACGGACCGGGGCGGCTCATGTGGCTCTACCGGGAGCGCTTCCTGCGCCGGCTGCGCCGCAAGGCCGCGGGCAAGGCCGCCTCCCACCCCGGCACCTTCGACGCCGCCGCGGTGGCCCGGGCCACCACCTTCGCCGAGTTCGACGAGCTCATGACCGCGCCGCTGCACGGCTTCGCCTCGCGCCACGACTACTACGCCCGCTGCTCGAGCGGCCGCTTCCTGGCCGGGGTGCGCCGGCCCCTGCTGGCGCTGGCGGCGGCCGACGACCCCATGGTGCCCGGCGAGACCCTGCCGCTGGCGGCGGCGCGCGCCACCCCGGCGGTGACCCTGACGGTGACGGCCCACGGCGGCCACACCGCCTTCGTGGACGGCTGGTGGCTGCGCCCCGGCTTCTGGGCCGAGCGCACCGCCGCCGACTACCTGGCCGCGCTGGTCCGCTGACGGGCCGCCGCGGCCAGCCGCGCGCCGGTCCGCCAGGCCAGGGCCAGCAGCCAGGCCGCCGCCACGCTGGCCAGCAGCACCAGCAGCGCCACCCCGAGCGCCCCGGCGGCCCCCAGCCGCGGCCCGATGCGCCAGGCCAGCCCGGGGACGGTGCTCCAGCCGTAGACCACCGGGACGTGCAGGGCGTAGACCGCCAGCGAGAGGCGCCCCACGGGGGCCAGCGCCGCGGCCACCCGGGCCGGCAGGTGGGCCAGCGCGGCCAGCAGCAGCAGGATGGCGCCGACGCGGAAGGCGATCAGCGCCGGCTCCCCCGGCGGCGCGGTGCCGATGCCCTGCCAGAAGGTGGCCAGGACCAGCGCGGCGCCCAGGCCGGCCAGCCCCAGCGTGGCCCGCCGCGAGCCGTCGCCCACCCCCAGCCCGACCAGGCAGCCGGCGTAGAAGTAGCCCACCCACGGGAACAGCGGGAAGGGCGAGCTGCCGCCCACCAGCTGCTCCCAGGCCAGCGCCGCCAGGCCGGCGGGGAGCGGCGGCGGGGCGCGCATCCCGAAGGTGACCGCCACCACCACCAGCAGGGCGAAGAGGAGCCGCTCCTCCAGCGGCGGCCGCCCCGCGGCGAAGACCAGCGCCGCCCCGAGGAAGGCCACCGCGATGACCTGCAGGGCGTCGAAGGCCAGCAGGTGGGCCCAGACGGCCGGGTCGCCGGCCCACAGCCCGGCCGATCCCCAGCCCGGCCAGCGCAGCGCCACGCCCACCGCCAGCAGCAGCAGCACCCGCGGCAGCCGCTCCCGGACGATGGCGGCGCCGCGGGCCCGGCCGCGCCGGATGGCCACGGTGACCGCCCAGCCGGCCACCAGCAGGAAGAGCGGCGCCGTCAGCCCGCGCGCCTTCCAGTAGCCCACCGCCGCCGGGTGGAGCCGGGCGGCCGGCGAGAGCAGGGCGTCGAGGGTGTGGCCCACCACCATGGCCACCACGCCCAGGGCCCGGGCCGCGTCCAGCGCGGGGACGCGGGGGCGGGCCGCCCTGGGCGCGGGGGTGGCGGGGCCGCCGCCCGGGGGCGGCGCGGCGGGGTCGGCGGTGCGGGAGGGGTCCACGGCGGCCGCGCCTCTTTGGCACGAACGGCCGGTCCCCTTCAAGGGGACCGGCCGTCCGGGGTGCGGCGTCGCGGCGGGGTCGGCGGCTACTTCAGGCCGCCCTTGACGAAGGTGGCCACGGCCTTGATCTCGTCGGCCTTCAGCTTGCCCTCGAAGCCGGTCATCTTGCCCTTGCCCTTGGCGATCATGGCCTCGATCTGCGGCGCGGTGAGCGCCGTGACCGTCAGGTCCTTCACGCCCAGCTTCTTGCCCATGGCGCTCTGGCCCTTGCCGTCGGGTCCGTGGCAGACGGTGCACTTGGTGGTGAACAGGGCCTTGCCGTCGGCGGCCGAGGCGGCGCCGGCGAGCAGGAACGAGAGGGCGAGGGCGGTGGCGATGCGCTTCACGGGTTGCTCCTTGGGCGGGTGGTCGCTCCGGGCGCTCAGTGCGTGGCCGGGGTCTTGAACGTACCGACGAGGATGGGGACCGAGATCTTCACCAGGATCGTCAGGATGAGGAATCCTACACCGAAGATGCCGAGCGCGATGGACCACTCCGTGACCGTCGGGGTGTACTCGTAGATCTCGCCCAGGGTGTCCGGCGTCATGCCAGGGATGACCAGCCCCATGCCCTTCTCGATGTAGACGCCTGCCCAGATGAGCAGGCAGCCGGCGTTGAGCCAGACCCAGTTGGTCCGGAGCCTGGGCACCACGAAGATGACGAAGGCGGCCACGCTGGCGAAGAGCGAGAACCAGGCGTACTTGACCAGCGCCGTGTGCGGCCCCAGGCCGAACCAGAGGTACCGGGTGTGCACCAGCTCCTCCTTGGCCGAGTAGAACTCCTTGAAGACCTCGGCGCCCAGCAGGAAGAGGTTGAAGAACATGGCGTAGCTCATGAGCTCCGCCACCTTCCAGATGGCCTCGTCCTTGATGGGGATCTTGGCGGTCTTCCTCAGGATCTGGAAGAGGATGATCATCACGGCCGGGCCCGAGCAGAAGGCCGAGGCGATGAAGCGCGGCGCCAGGATGGAGGCGTTCCAGTAGGGGCGCGCCGCCATGCCGTTGTAGAGGAAGGCCGTCACGGTGTGGGTGCTGATGGAGACCGGGATGGAGATCAGCACCAGCGGCACCAGGATCCGCTTGTCCGGCTCCTTGCCGTTGTAGGCCTGGAACAGGATGTAGAGGACCACCGTGACGTTGAGCACCAGGTAGATGTTGAGCACCAGCGCGTCCCAGGTGAGCAGGGAGCGCGGCCAGTTGGGGGTGCCGAAGCCGGGCGTCATGTGCAGCAGCCGGTCCGGGCGCCCCATGTCCACCATGATGAAGAGCAGGCACATGGCCAGCGCCGAGATGGCCAGCAGCTCGCCGAGGAGCACCACCTCCTTGATGGGCCCCCAGTGGTACACGTAGGCGGGGATGACCAGCAGCACCGCCGCCGCCGCCACGCCCACCAGGAAGGTGAAGTTGCCGATGTAGAAGGCCCAGCTCACCTGGTCGCGGATGTTGGTGGCGATCAGGCCGGTCTGGGCCTGGTGGTAGTAGCCGGTGGCGCCCACCGCGATGGCGCAGCCGAGCGCGGCCAGCCAGATGAAGTAGGCCTTGTTGCCGGTGGCGATCTGCCGGCCGCAGCCCTTGAGGAACTGGAGGATCCCGGTCATCGGTGGCTCCGACTCAGGTGGCGTAGAAGTAGTAGAACTGCGGGTGCGTGGCGAGCTCCTCCTTGAAGACGAAGACGCGCTTGGTCTCCATGACCTTGCGGATCTCGCTCTCGGGATCGAGGAGGTTGCCGAACTTGCGCGCCCCCACCGGGCAGACCTCGACGCAGGCGGTGTAGCGCCCGTTGCGGGCCCGCTGGATGCAGAAGGTGCACTTCTCCACCACGCCCTTGGGGCGGGGCCGGTTGCCCAGGTAGTGCTGGTCGGGGTTGAGCTCCGCGGCCGGCAGGTTGGGGGTGGCGAAGTTGAAGTGGCGGGCGCCGTAGGGGCAGGCGGACATGCAGCAGCGGCAGCCGATGCACCAGTCGTAGTCGATGACCACGATGCCGTCCTGCTCCTTCCAGGTCGCCTGGGTGGGGCAGGCCTTGACGCAGGGCGGGTTGCGGCACTGCTGGCACTGCACCGGGAAGTAGAACTTGCCGGGCTGCGGCACGGTGGCCGGGTCGTAGTAGGTCTCGGCGTGGGCCAGGCTGACGCCGTGCGCCTTGTCCATCTCGAGCACCCGGATCCAGTGGATCTGCGGCGCCTCGCGCGACTGGTTGTTCTCCTTGACGCAGGCGTAGACGCAGCGCCGGCAGCCGACGCAGCGGGAGATGTCGAGGCCGTAGCCGAACTCGACGCCCTGGCGCGGCCCCTCGGCCCGCACCTGGGTGTCCTTGCCCCAGGTCTCCTTGTTGCGCTTCTCCACCTTGGAGAGCACCTTCTTCAGCTGCTCCGGCGAGAGCTCCTTGAAGTGGCTGCGGAGGAAGTCCTCCATGTCGAGGCCGGCGCAGCCGGAGAGGCCGGCCAGGGCGGCGCCGCCGGCGGCGGCCACCTTGAGGAAGGCGCGGCGCCCCTCGTCGTGGCGGACCTCGTCTTCGGCGGGCTGGGCGGGCAGCGTGGGAAGGGCGCTCACTTGCGCATCTCCTCCGGCCGACGGGGCCGGGGCTCGGGCTTGAGGAGCTGCAGGGTCGGCGAGACGACGCGCTTGCCGTCCACCATCCGGTCGTCCACGCCCTTCCACCGCGGCGTGTGCGGGTTGTGGCAGTTGACGCACAGGAAGTAGGTCTTGGCGCCGTCCCACATGCCGGTGCGCTTGCCGTGCACCCCGACCTTCCAGTCGCGGTACTTGTCGCCGTGGCACTGGCCGCAGAGCCGGTAGCTCTCGGTGAAGGGGATGGGCTTGCCCGCCGCGGAGCGCAGCTGATCGCGGTTCTGGGCGTCGTGGCAGTCCAGGCACCAGCGCTCGCCGCCGTGCGCCAGCACCGTGGCCGGCTCACCCTCGCCGTTGTGGAACTGCAGCTCGCGCCGCTCCCCGTTCACCTTGTCCTTGGGGTCGTGGCAGCCCGAGCAGGGGAAGACCCCGTCGCTGAAGGGCGGCGAGTTGGCCTGGATCTGCGGCTCGGGCGGGCGGGCGGGCGGCGGCGCCGCCGGCGTGGGGGCGGGCCCCTGGGTGGCGCCCGCCGGCGCGGCCGCCAGGGCGAGCAGCGCCAGCGCCGCGAGGATGGCCTTCCTCGGTCTCACGTTCAGCCTCCAGTCGGACATGTCCCCTCCCCCTTCGACGTGGGGCGGAGGCTACCAACCGGGGAGGGCCCTTCCCTTGATCTGGATCAGGCCAGGCGGCTCAGGTGCGGAGGCCGGCGAGCTTTTCCTGGCGCCTCCAGGCGCCGTGGGCCCGCCCCCGCGAGGCCAGCCGGTCCAGCAGCAGCCGGGTCTGGCCGTCGATGCGGGCAGGCGGCGCGGCGGCCCACGGGGTGCCCGGCAGGGGCATGAAGGCGTGGGCGTGGATGGTGGCGCCCGCCTCGGCCAGGCGGAGCGCCAGCGCCCGGGTGGCGGCCCGATCGGCCTCCTCCTCCCCCGGCAGGCCGAAGACCAGGTCCACCGCGGGGGCCAGGCCGGCCGCCAGCGCCAGGCGCGCCGCCCGCTCCACCGCGGCGGCGTCGTGGCCCCGCCCCATGGCCTCGAGCAGCCGGTCGGAGCCGGACTGGCCACCCAGGATGACCGCCCGGTTGTCGCAGTAGCGGGTGATGAGGGCCAGCGCCCGCGCCGAGACGTGCTCCGGCCGGAGCTCGGAGGGGAAGGTCCCGAAGAAGACCCGGCCGGCCGGGCCGATGGCCTCCCGGGTGGTGGCCAGCAGCGCCTCCACCGCCTCCAGGTCGGGCGCCTCGCCGGCGGCGCCGTAGGAGAGGGCGCTGGGGGTGAGGAAGCGCACGTCCCGGGCCTCGCGCCGGGCCAGCTCGGCGATGGCGTGGCGCACCGCCGGCAGCGAGCGGTGGCGCCAGCGGGCCTTGAAGAGGAACGGGGTGTGGCAGAAGCGGCAGCCCCAGATGCAGCCGCGGGTCAGCTCCACCGGGCCGAGCCGGCCGGCCCGGCTGGCGAAGGGAGGCACGGCGTCGAGGTCCACCGGCGCGGCGCGGCCGCTGTGGCGCAGCGCCCCCTCCTCGAGCCAGGCCAGCCCGGGGGTGCGGCGCGGGTCCCGCCCCGCGGCCAGCGCCGCCAGCAGCTCCGGCAGGGTCCGCTCCCCCTCCCCGCGCGCCACCAGGTCGAAGCCGGCCCGCAGCGTGCCCTCCGGATCCGCGCTGGGGTGCGGGCCGCCGGCCAGGTGCAGCAGGCCGGGCCCGCAGGCCGCGGCCCGGAAGGCGGCCAGCTCGCGCGTCACCTCCGGCAGGCTGGCGGTCATGAAGGACCAGGCCACCACCGGGCGGCGCCCCGCCCGCAGCGCCAGCCTGGCCGCGGCCACCGCGCCCGGGAGGCCGAAGGCCACCTGGGCCGGCAGGTCCCGGGTGCGTGGGTCCTGCTCGACCGCGCCCAGCAGCACGTTCAGGCCGAAGCGGCCCGTCTTCCGGTAGTGGAGGACGAGGGCGGTCACCCGTGGCCCCTGGTCAGGCGGGGGTGGGATCCGCGCGCCGGCGCGTCACCAGCACCATGGCCACCAGCACCGCCACCCCGACCACCGTCAGCGCCGCATCGGTGAGCAGGGCGCCGCGCGCCTCTGCCAGCCCGAAGGTCTTCTTGCCCCACTCGCCGCCCAGGCCGTTCAGCCAGGTGACGTAGCTGATGGCCAGGTTGGCGGTGGCGTTGAAGAGGGCGTACTTGGTGGCGGTGGCGGCCGAGGCCCCCACCATCTCCAGCACCATGCCGGCCCAGGTGGCGAAGGCCACCCCACCGGCGAACATGTAGGTGAAGGTCCCCCAGGCGTAGGTCCAGGGCGTCAGCGGGGCCGCCGCCATGGCCACCGCGCACAGCGCCGTCAGGCCGCCCGAGGCGGCGTAGGCCACCCGGCGGCTCATGCGGTCGGACAGCACCCCGCCCAGCAGGGCCCCGAGCGCGCTGGCGATGCCGCCCCCCACCCCGTTGACCGCCGCCACCACGTTGGGGCTGGCCTGGTACTCCCCGGCGATGCCGGAGAAGAGGTTGGACATGGCCATGCAGCCCACCGGGGCCAGGCAGATGATCAGGCCGGTGAAGCCGTCGCGGCTCGCCACGGTGCGCCCCAGGTCCCTGGCCATGGCCCACAGGTGGAGCGCGGTGGCCCGCAGCAGGCTGCCGGCCCGCGCCACCGCCGCGTCCACGGTGCGCGGCTCGACGATGCGCAGCCCCAGCGAGGCGCTGGCCAGCGCCACCAGGGCCATCACCAGCGCGGCCACCCGCACCCCGGCGGCCTCCGCCAGCACGATGGCCAGGCCGCCCAGCAGCCCGGTGCTGCCCACGTTGGAGGCCATGGCGAAGCCGCCCACCTTGCCCTTGTCCTCGAAGCGGGTGGTGGAGGCCATCAGGGCGTTGTTGGCGGCGTGCGCGGTGGTGGCCGCCGCCTGCAGGGCGGCCAGCCAGAGGGCGAAGAGCGGCATGTTGGCGAAGGGGTCGGGCACCAGCGCCAGGGCCAGGAAGAGGAGCGCGATGACCCCGCTCATGCCCAGGTACCAGAGGCGCCGCACGCTCCCCAGGTCGAGCACCGGGATCCAGAGGAGCTTGATGGCGTGCGGCAGGTTGGCGGTGGCGGTGACGGTGGCCACCTCGGCCAGCCCGTAGCCGCGCAGCGACATCCAGAGCGGCACCGCGTAGGAGAGGAAGCCCACCGCCGCCCCGAACGGCAGGTCGAGGAAGAGGAAGTACCAGGGCGGCGTCGGGCGGTCGGGCGGGGCGGGCGGCGGCGTCACGGGGGGCGCAGTGTAGCCGGAAACGAGGCGCCCCGGCCTCCCACCAGGGAGCCGGGGCGCGGGGTGCGGCCTGCGGCCGGGCCTAGATCAGGCCGTGGGCCACCATGGCCTTGGCCACCTTGATGAAGCCGGCCACGTTGGCGCCGACCACGTAGTTGCCCTTGGAGCCGAACTCCTCGGCGGTGTCCCAGCAGCTCTGGTGGATGTTCTTCATGATGTTGGCGAGCCGCTTCTCGGTGTACTCGAAGGTCCAGGAGTCGCGGCTGGCGTTCTGCTGCATCTCCAGCGCCGAGGTGGCCACGCCGCCGGCGTTGGCGGCCTTGCCGGGCCCGTAGGCGATCTTGGCGTCCAGGAAGACCTTCACGCCCTCCGGCGTGGTGGGCATGTTGGCCCCCTCGCCCACCGCGATGCAGCCGTTCTTGACGAGCAAGGCGGCGTCCTTGCCGTTGAGCTCGTTCTGGGTGGCGGAGGGCATGGCCACCTGGCAGGGGATCTCCCAGATGTTGCCGCCGGCCACGAACTTCGCGTGCGTGCGGTACTCGACGTAGTCCTTGATGCGGCGCCGCTCGCGCTCCTTGAGCTGCTTGAGCAGCTCGAGGTCGATGCCCTTCTCGTCGTAGATGGTGCCGTTGGAGTCGGAGCAGGCCACCACCTTGCCGCCCAGCTGGTGGATCTTCTCGATGGTGTAGATGGCCACGTTGCCCGAGCCGGAGACCGTGCAGGTCTTGCCGCCGAAGGAGTCCTTGCGGACCTCCAGCATCTCCTTCACGAAGAAGGTGGCGCCGTAGCCGGTGGCCTCGGTGCGCACCAGCGAGCCGCCGTAGTCCAGCCCCTTGCCGGTGAGCACGCCCGCCTCGTAGCGCGAGGTGAGCCGCTTGTACTGGCCGTACATGTAGCCGATCTCGCGGCCGCCCACGCCGATGTCGCCGGCCGGGACGTCGGTGTGCTCCCCGATGTAGCGCCACAGCTCGGTCATGAAGCTCTGGCAGAAGCGCATCACCTCGTTGTCGCTCTTGCCCTTGGGGTCGAAGTCCGAGCCGCCCTTGCCGCCGCCGATGGGCAGGCCGGTCAGCGCGTTCTTGAAGATCTGCTCGAAGCCGAGGAACTTGATGATGCCCAGGTAGACCGAGGGGTGGAACCGCAGGCCACCCTTGTAGGGGCCGAGCGCGCTGTTGTACTGGACGCGGAAGCCGCGGTTGATCTGCACCTCGCCGCGGTCGTCCTGCCAGGGCACGCGGAAGATGATCTGCCGCTCCGGCTCGGCGATGCGCTCGATGATCTTGCGCTCGCGGAACTCCGGGTACTTGGCGAGGACCGGCCCGAGGGTCTCCAGCACCTCGCGAACGGCCTGGTGGAACTCCACCTCGCCGGGGTTGCGCTTCAGCACGTCCTGGTAAACGGTCTCCAGCTTCTCGTCCATCTTGGTGGTCACGTGGTGCCGCTCCTGTTCGGTTGTGGGCGCGATCCCTGCCCGAAGGTCGTGCACTCTGCATGATTTCAGGGCACCATCGCAAGCGACCCCACCGCCGCTTCGACGATCAAGCGCCGGCTTTCACACGCGAACCCGCGCCGCGGGCCCGGGAGCCCCTCCCCGATGACCAGCCCAGCGGCTCCACCCAGCACCGGCCTGCCCGGCCTCGACCAGGTCCTGCAGGGGCTCAGGCCCGGCGACAACGTGGTCTGGCAGGTGGAGGCGGTGGACGACTACCGGCCGCTGGTGGCGCCCTTCGTGGCCCGGGCGGTGGCCGAGGGGCGCCGGGTGGTCTACTTCCGCTTCGCCCGCCACGCCCCGCTGGTGGAGCCCGCCGCGGGCGTCACGGTGCACCAGCTCTCCCCGGCCCTGGGGTTCGAGAGCTTCACCGCCGCCATCCACGCCGCCATCGAGGAGGCCGGGCCCGGCACCTTCCACGTCTTCGACTGCCTCTCCGACCTGGCGGCCGGCTGGTACAGCGACCTGATGCTGGGCAACTTCTTCATGGTCACCTGCCCGTACCTCTACGAGCTGGAGACCGTGACCTACTTCGCCCTGCTGCGCGAGTCGCACTCCAGCGAGGCGGTGGACGCCATCCGCGAGACCACCCAGCTGCTGGTGGACGTCTTCAGGCACCGGCGCGAGACCTACCTGCACCCGCTCAAGGTGGACGGACGCCACTCGCCCACCATGTACCTGCCGCACGCCTGGACCGGCGGCGCCTTCCGCGCCCTCACCGAGAGCGCCGAGCTCTCCGAGGCGCTCTCGGAGGTGGCCGAGCGGCGCGCCGACGCGGTCGGCCGGCCGGACGTGTGGGAGCGGCGGGTGCTGGCGGCGCGCGAGGTGCGCGACGGCGTGCGGGCCGGGCGGCGCCGGCCGGAGGAGGAGCGCGACGCCTTCCAGCAGCTGCTGGGCATGCTGCTGACCCGCGACGAGCGCTTCGCCGCGCTGGCCTCGCAGCACCTGCTGCTCGACGACCTGCTGGCCATCCGCCGCCGCATGGTGGGCACCGGGCTGGTGGGCGGCAAGGCGGCCGGCATGCTGGTGGCGCGCGCCGTGCTGGTCAACGCCGACCCGGCCTGGGCCCGGCTGCTGGAGCCGCACGACTCCTGGTTCATCGGCTCGGACGTCTTCTACACCTACCTGGTGCGGAGCGGCTGCTGGCGGGCCCGCCGCGACCAGCGGCGCAGCGCCTCCTTCCTGGCCGGGGCCGAGGAGGCGCGCCGGCGGGTCCTGGAGGGCCGGTTCCCGGACTTCGTGCTGCGGCAGTTCGTGGCCCTGCTGGAGTACTACGGGCAGTCGCCCATCGTGGTCCGCTCCAGCAGCCTGCTGGAGGACGGCTACGGCAACGCCTTCACCGGCAAGTACGAGAGCGTCTTCTGCGCCAACCAGGGCTCTCCGGCCGAGCGGCTGCGCGACTTCGTGGCGGCGGTCCAGGCGGTCTACGCCAGCGCCATGAGCGAGGAGGCGCTGCGCTACCGCGAGCGGCGCGGCCTGCTGGACCGCGACGAGCAGATGGCGGTGCTGGTGCAGCGGGTCTCCGGCGCGGTGCGCGGCGGCCTGTACTTCCCGCAGGTGGCGGGGGTGGCCCTCTCCTACAACCCCTACGTCTGGAACGTGCGCATCGACCCCCAGGCCGGCGTGGTGCGGCTGGTCTTCGGCCTGGGCACCCGGGCGGTGGACCGGGCCGACGACGACTACACCCGCATCGTGGCCCTCAACGCCCCCACCCTGCGACCCGAGTCCGGCCTCGACGAGCTGACCGAGTACGCCCAGCACCGGGTGGACGTCCTCGACCTCGAGCAGCGCCGGCTGGTCTCGCTGCGCCTCGACGAGGTGCTGGCGCGGGCGCCCGGGCTGCCCATGGCGCTCTTCGGCACGCCGCGCGGCCAGGGCTGGGTCCTCACCTTCGACCAGCTGCTCTGGTCCACCCCGCTGGTGGAGCGGCTCCGCGAGCTGCTGGTCCGGCTGCGCGACGCCTACCGCTGCCCGGTGGACGTGGAGTTCACCGGCAACTTCGTCGGCGAGGGCGAGCTCCGGCTCAACCTGGTGCAGTGCCGCCCGCTGCAGGTGCGCGAGGGCGGCGCCGTGCTGCCGGCCCCCACCGGCCTGGCTGAGCAGGACGTGCTGCTCCGCTCGCGCGGCCCCATGGTGGGCCCGAGCGCCCACACCCCCATCGACCGCGTGGTCTACGTGGACCCGGACGCCTACGCGCAGCTGGGCACCGGCGATCGCCACGAGGTGGGGCGGGTCATCGGCCGGCTCACGGCGCTGGACCGGGCCGGGCTGCTCAAGGTGCTGTTGCTCGGCCCGGGGCGCTGGGGCACCACCACGCCGGCGCTGGGCGTGCCGGTCTCGTTCGCCGAGATCCAGCGCGTCTCGGTGCTCTGCGAGGTGATGCGCCTGGGTGACGTGGTGCCCGACGTCTCGCTCGGCTCCCACTTCTTCAACGACCTGGTGGAGGAGGACATGCTGTACCTGGCCATCTTCCCCACCCTGCCCGGCCACGCCCTGGCCGAGGCCACCCTGCGCGCCGCCCCCAACCGCCTGCCGGCGCTGCTGCCGGACGACGCCCGCCTGGCCGGGGTGGTGCGGGTGGTGGACTTCCCGGCCCACGGCGAGGGGACGCTCTGGCTCAACGCCGACTGCGTCCGGCAGGAGGCGGTCTGCTACCGGGTGCCCGGCTGAGGGTCGAGGTCCCCGCCGAGGTCTGCTAGGCTGGCCCGCCCCCTTCGACGGAGATCCACCACCCGTGTCAGTCCGCCTCGAGAACATCGGCCGCGGCGTCCGCGAGACCCAGTACGCGGTGCGCGGCCCCATCGTGGCTCGCGCCCAGGAGCTGGAGCAGCAGGGCCGCGAGATCATCTGGTGCAACATCGGCAACCCCCAGTCGCTGGGCCAGCGGCCGCTCACCTGGGTCCGCCAGGCCCTGGCCCTGGCCGAGTACCCGGCCCTGGCCGAGCAGGCCGCCTTCCCGTCCGACGTGGTGGAGGTGGCCCGCGAGATCCAGCGGGGCTCGCAGCACGGCCTGGGCGCCTACACCGAGTCGAAGGGCTTCCGCTTCGTGCGCGACGCCGTGGCGGCCTTCATCCAGGCGCGCGACGGCATCCCGGCCGACCCCGAGGCCATCTACCTGACCGACGGCGCCTCCAAGGCCGCCCAGGCGGTCCTCAACCTGCTCATCTCGGGGCCCCAGGATGGCGTGCTCATCCCCATCCCGCAGTACCCGCTCTACTCGGCCACCATCACCCTCTACGGCGGCGCCCAGCTCCCCTACCTGCTCGACGAGGCGCACGACTGGAAGCTGACCCGCGAGGAGCTGGAGCGGTCGGTGGCCGAGGCCCGGCTGCGGGGCATCACCCCGCGGGCCATCGTGGTCATCAACCCGGGCAACCCGACCGGCGCGGTGCTGCGCCAGGCCGAGGTGGAGATGGTGCTCGACTTCGCCCGGGCCCACGACCTGGCGGTGCTGGCCGACGAGGTCTACCAGGAGAACGTCTACCGGCCGGGCGACCGCTTCTTCTCCTTCGCCAGCGCGCTGGAGCGCCAGGGGCTGCGGGACGTCTCGCTCTTCAGCTTCCACTCCACCTCCAAGGGGCTCATGGGCGAGTGCGGCCACCGCGGCGGCTACGTCGAGTGCCGCAACGTGAACCCAGAGGTGATGCACGAGGTCATCAAGCTGCAGTCCGTCTCGCTGTGCGCCAACGCGGCCGGCCAGATCGTCACCTACCTGATGGTGCGCGGCCCGAGGCCGGGGGGGCCCTCGCACGCCCGCTGGGTGGCCGAGAAGCTCGAGACCTTCGACAGCCTGGCCCGCCGCGCCGAGCTGCTGGAGCGCGGCCTCAACGCCGTGCCCGGCATCCAGTGCAACGCCGTGGCCGGCGCCATGTACGCCTTCCCGCGCATCACCCTGCCCCCCGGGGTGACCGATTCGCAGTGGTGCCTGGCGCTGCTGGAGGAGACCGGCATCTGCGTGGTGCCCGGCAGCGGCTTCGGGCAGGCCCCCGGGACCTGGCACTTCCGCACCACCATCCTGCCGCCCATCGAGCAGATCGAGCAGGTGGTGGAGCGCCTGGGCGCCTTCCACCGGAAGTTCACGGGGCGCTGAGCCGCGGGCCTGAACGGAGCGGGGCGGAGGCGCGCTGGCGCCCCCGCCCCGGATTCACCCGGGGGGCCGGAGCCCCCCGTCAGCCCGGCCCGCTACGGGACCGCGTCGAGCAGCGTCTGCCGGCCGGCCTCGAAGGTGGTCGGCACCCAGCCGCCGCCATAGGCGTGCGCCCGCAGGTAGAACTGCGTGGTCGCGGAGCCCGACTGGTGGCAGCTCATGCAGGAGGCCGCGGTGGGCCCCATGAGCACGTCGTCCAGCTGGTTGCCCCACGGCGCGGCGCCGGCGTCGACCGTCAGGGCCACGCCCTTGCTGCCGTCCACCGCCGCCGGCACCCAGCCGTCGGCGTGGCAGGCGCCGCAGTTGTTCAGCGCCTGCGGGTAGTGCACCAGGATGACGTTGTGGACCTGCCACACGCCCACGGTGCTGAGCGCGCCGGTGGTGGTGTTGCAGCTGCCGTCCGCGTTGACCGCGGGGACCCGGTCGGACGTGCCGTTGGCGACGGAGCCGGAGACCGGGTAGTAGGTCACCGGGAGCCCCTCGCTGCCCCGGCAGGTGACGCCGCCGGTGGTCGGCCAGCCCCGGTTCGCCACGGCGTCGTCGACGGCCGCCTGGCTGCCGAACAGGTAGATGCCGCGGGTCCGGTAGATGACGTAGGCCTTCCCGGACTCACCGGCCGAGTGGATGGCGTGGATCATGGTGCGCATGTCGTAGGCCTCGCCGGGCTTGCCGTCGTAGGCCTCGGCGGCGGTGACGCCGAAGCCGACCCGGACGTTGGTCTCGTTGCCGGCCGGGTTGTGGCAGGTGACGCAGAGGTCGACGCTGTCCACCCGGTTGCCGCCGTGCTGGTAGAGCGTGCCCTTGTGGCAGGTCAGGCACTTGGCGGTGTCGATGATGGTGCGGCGCGGCGCACCGGCCGTGGCGGCGCCGTCGGCGGCCGGGACCACGAACGGGTAGGTCGGGCTCTTGGCGCGGGCCTGGATGAACTCGCCGGTGGTGCCGGCGGCCGGGGCGTAGCGCAGCTGCGGCTTGCCCTGCAGCGCCATGGTCCCCTTGGCCCCGGCGGCGACGAAGGTGTCGACCGGGGTGGTGGTGGTGGCCACGTTGGCGGCGCAGGTGGTGTTGGCGCTGGCCAGCGTGGCGCTGGTGGCCGGCTGGCCCGGCGAGACGTTCCCGGGCCGGTTGGCGTTCACCCAGTCGTCGCCCTGGCCGTAGGCCTTGATGAACTGGGCGTTGCTGGCCGACTTGCCGGTGGCGGCGTCGGCGACCACGTCCAGGAAGACCGGCCCGGCGGTGAAGTCGGTGTTGCAGGGGTTGATGGCCGCGCCGTCGTAGCTGGCCGTCCAGGTGACCAGGTAGTTGGCGCCGGCGCGGGAGACGCCGGTGATGGCCAGCGCGAACTTCTCACCCTCGTCGACCGACACGTCGGTGCCGTTCCAGATCAGGCCGTTCCGCTCGGTCTTGAAGCCGTTGTGGAAGTCGTTGGTGGCGTCGATGGCCGGGTTGGCGGCGTGGCAGGTCGCGCAGTCGGTCGCCACCGTGAAGGTGCGGTGGAAGGCCGCCGTGCCGCCGGCGACGGTCTTGGTCCAGCCGTCCCAGCTGTCGTGGCAGGAGAAGCACAGGGCGTAGGAGACCGGGGCCGAGGCCACCGCCGCCAGCCGCGCCGGGCTGTCGTGGCAGGTCGAGCAGTTGTTCATGTAGCCGGGGAAGCCGACCGAGAAGTTGAACTGGTTCCCGTTGGTCCAGGTGAAGGTGTACTGCCCGTCCGGCATGTTGTGGGAGTTGTGGATGCCGTGGACGATGCCCATGAGCCCGCTGCCCGCCCCGGGGAGGCGCGGATCCGCGGAGCCCACCCGGTTGTGGCAGACGATGCAGGCCCCGACGCCCTGGGGGTTGGTCACGTCGTGCGCCGCGCCGCGCCACACGTGGTTGTCGTGGCAGTTGATGCAGGCCTGGTCACCCACCACGTCGTTCGGGCGGGTCCCGAGGTACGCCACGGCCGTGGCGGTGGCGCCGGCCGGGTTCATGGTGCTGAGCATGAAGGCCGTGTCGGCCGCCGGGGGCGCCGTGAACGCCGTGCCGAGGATGGTGGCGGTGTAGTTGCCGTTGCCGCTGTGGACCACGCTCCAGTTGGCCGAGGTGATCTTGGTGCGCACGCCGGCGGGGCCGGAGGCGTTCGGGGCGACCTGCGTGTAGGTGGGCGCCAGGCTGTAGATCCACCAGGCGTCCTCGTTGTGGGCCAGCGAGTCCTGGGCCTTGGCCAGGAAGTCGTAGCGGGGCACGCCGTTCACCTTGACGTTGAAGCGCACGGTGACGTTGTTGCTCACGCTGTCCAGGCTCACGGCGGGCAGCTGCACGCCGCCCACCAGGACCGCGGCGCCGGTCGCGCTCCAGTGCTGCAGCTTGACCTGCACGCCGTTCCGGTCCGGCAGCGCGTGCGTCGCGGGGAGGCCGGCGTCGTGGCAGCCGGCGCAGGTCTCGATCACGGCGACTCCGAGCGGGCCGCTCGGGCCGACCGGTCCCACGGGGCCGGTCGGGCCGACGGGGCCGGTGGGGCCGATGGGGCCGGTCGGGCCGACGGCGCCGGTCTCGCCGGCCGGGCCGGTCGGTCCGGTCGGGCCAGCCGGGCCGGACGGGCCGGACGAACCAGCCGGACCGGTGGCGCCGTTGGCACCGTCGGCGCCGGCCGGGCCGGTGTCGCCGGCGCACGCGGTGAACAGGATCGCGAGCGCCGCACCACACAGCACGGTGAGCCCGTAACGCGCAGAAGTTGACATCCTGGAACCCTCCCCTTGAACCTTCGGACCGGATGGTCAGAAGTGTTGCCTGTGACCCCGGGCAGCGCAGCCGCCTCGGTCCGGCGAATTCTTGGGTCGCACCGAGGGGGACTCCAGCGCTCTTCGGGGGCTGTGCCAGGACGCGCAGTGAACCTGATCCAGGCGAGCCGCCGGCCTGCCCCAGGTCAAGCCGGGCGGCCTCGGCTGCGCTCCCGTGCGCAGCCGGTGGCGGGCTGCCGCAGCCCTGCCGGGGCCAGCCCGCGCGCCAGACGAGCGGGGCGGAGGCGCTGGCGCGCCCCCGCCCCGGGGAACGGACGCAGGGGCCGATGGCCCCGCGTCACCTCACGTCACGGCGTGGCCGCGTCGATCAGCGTCTGGCGGCCGTCCGGGAACACCGACGGCACCCAGCCCTGGCCAAAGCGGTGGACGTCCAGGCCGAACTGCACCACCGGGTCGCTCGAGCCGTGGCAGCTCATGCAGGAGGCCGCGGTGGGCCCCATGAGCACGTCGTCGAGCAGGTTGTTGTACGGCGCCGGGCCGGTCTCGACCGTGAGCCCCACCGCCATGAGCGGGTTCGGCACGTGCGCCACCGAGCCGTCCACGTGGCAGGCGGCGCAGTCGGCCAGCGAGCGCGGGTAGTGGATCGAGATGTAGTTGTGGTTCTTGGTCACGGCGGCGGTGTTGGCCGGATCACACTGCGTCCCGGTGGCCGCGGACGGTGCGCCCGACCCGGCCACCACCTGGCAGCCGGAGCCCGGCCAGCTCGGGACCGCGGCCAGGGCGGCGTCGGTGCCGAAGAAGTAGACGCCGTTGGTGCGGTAGTAGACCAGCGGCACGCCGGTCTGGCCGGCCGAGTGGATGCGGTGGACCATGTTGCGCAGGTCGTAGCTCTGGCCGGGCAGGCCGTCGTAGGTCTCGGCCGCCACCAGGCCCATGTTGATCCGGTTGTTCTGCTCGTTGGCCGCCGGGTTGTGGCACATCTCGCACAGGTCGATGCTGTCGACCCGGTTGCCGCCGTGCTGGTACATGCTGCCCTCGTGGCAGGCGTTGCACTTGGCGATGTCCACGATGTTGCGGCGCACCGTGGGCGCCGGGGCGCCGCTGGCGGGCACGAACTCGAAGACCGGCGACGGCGAGCGCACCTGGATGATCTCATGGGTCGTCCCGGCGGCCGGGGCGAACCGCACCTGCGGCTTGCCCTGCACCGAGACGATGGCCAGCGTCGCGCTGGTGACCTCGGGGGTCACCGTGGTGGTGGCCAGGTTGCCCGCGCAGGAGGTGTTGGTGGCGGTGACGTTGACCGCTCCACCGGGCTGGCCCGGCGAGGAGCCGATGCCCGCGTTCACCCAGTCGTTGGCCTGGGCGTAAGCGCGCAGGATGCTGAGGTTGCTGGCGGTGGCGCCGGTGGCCGCGCTGGCCGTGGCGCCGAAGAAGACCGGGGCGCCCCCGGCGAAGTCGGTGTTGCAGGGGTTCACGGCCACGAAGCCCGCGCCGGTGTCCTGCTCCGCCGTCCAGGTGATGGCCAGGGTGGCCGGCGGGCCCGCCGCCGGGGTGACCGAGGTGATGGCCATGCGGATGGTCTTGCCGACCTCGACCGACTGATCGTCGCCGTCCCAGATGACGCCGGCGCGCGCCGTGACCAGGCCGTTGTGGAAGTCGGCCAGCGTGGTCTTCTGCGAGACGGCCCCGTTGTGGCAGCCGGCGCAGCTGGTGGTGGCGGTGAAGCCCGAGTGCAGGGCCAGGTTCCCCGTGTCCATGCCGAAGCCGGTCCAGCCGTCGTGGCAGGAGATGCAGAGCTGGTAGGTGGGCGGGCGGCTCACGATGGCCGCCAGGCTCTGCGAGCCGGTCGCCACGTTGTGGCAGACGCTGCAGTTCTGCATGAAGCCCGGGAAGCCGACCGAGAAGGGCGAGGAGAGCTCGGCCACGGGCGGGTTGGACCCGGCCACGATGCGGAGCGAGCCGTTGCGCGCGTAGGTCCCGGCCGGCTTCTCGACCGTGAACGCCGCCGGGGGCAGCGGCCCGGCGGCGCCGTCCGGATCGAGGGTGGCGGTGAGGGTGGCGGCCGGCATGCTGTGCGAGTTGTGGATGCCGTGCACGTAGCCCATGAGGCGGGTGCCCTGGGCGGTCCCGGCGGCGCCCGAGGTGCCCAGGCGCGACTCGGAGGAGTCGAAGCGGTTGTGGCACACCACGCAGCCCTCGATGCCCTTCGGGTTGGCGCCGTGGTGCTCGGCCGACTCGGCGCCCTCGGGCTCGCGGAAGACGTTGTCGCCGTGGCAGTTGACGCAGGAGGTGTTGGTGATGGTGAAGTTGTCGGCCCCGCCGAGGTGGGACACCACCGTCACGGCGTCCGGCGCGTTGCCGCTGTCCACCGTGAGGAGGAAGGTCGTGCCCGCCGGGAGGGGCGGCAGCGGCACGGGCAGGGCGGCCAGGGCGGCCGGGCCCAGGCCGGCGAAGGTGGCCTCGTAGTCGCCGTTGGAGAGGGGCGTCACGGTGACCGGGTTGGTGGTCAGGCTGACGCTGGTGCGCACGCCGGCGCCGTTGGCGCCGCGGTTCCAGTAGTAGGCCCGGGCCACGCGGGTGAAGGCGTTGGCGTTCACGCCGTCGACCTTGACGTTGAAGCGGACGCGGATGCTGGTGTCGGTGGGGAGCACGGCCTGCACCGCCTCCTCGCTCACCGTCTTGATGCCGCGCTGGGCGTGCCTGGCGGCCAGGTCGCTGTGGCAGCCGGCGCACTGCTCGATGGCGGCCACGGGGGCGGTCCCGGCCGGGCCGGTCGGGCCGGTCGGGCCCACGCTGCCGTCCGCGCCGGCAGGACCGGTGGGGCCGGTGGGCCCGCTGGGGCCAGCCGGGCCGGCGGGCCCGGTGCCGCCGGTCGGGCCCGAGGGGCCCGCCGCGCCGTCGGCCCCGGCCGGACCGGTGTCGCCCGAGCAGGCGGACAGGACCAGGGCCAGCGCCCCCGCGAACAGCGCTGCCTTCCCGAATGACGATGACGTGTGCATGCCTGTGTCCTCCCCGCGGGCGGCTGGAGGTGCGCCCGGAGGCAGTTGGCGCAGCAACCTTCGTGCCCGTCTGCCGCAGGGGTCTCCGCCGGCCGAGGAGCGGCCCGCGCGCCACATCCTGGGCGTAAGCGGTCCTCTCGCCCGGCCCTCCTGGAGATTGCCGGCGCCCCGCCCGGCCGATGGCCCCGACGGCCGGGTCGTTTGGGTTGCAAGCATCTGATCGAACGACCCGCTACGCCCCTGATGCTCCGGGGCCAGCGGCCCGCCGCCGACCTGGCGTCGGTCGGCCGCCTACGGCAGCCGCGCAGAGCCTGCGCGCCAGCGCGCAGGGGCGCAGGAACGGCGCACCGGCAGGTGACCCTCCCCGGGGCGGCGTGCCCTGCCAGGCCGGACCGCCGCCGACCACCAGCTGCGGGCGCCCTAGCGCCCTCCCCGCCCCGCCAGCCAGGCCCCGATGGCGCCGCTGCACCGCTCGCGCAGCGCCACCTCCTCGGCCAGCCGCTCCAGCGTCTGGTCGAGCGCCGATCGGGCCGCCTCCACCGGGGTCTCGGCGAAGAAGGCCCGCGCCTCCTCCAGGTGGCGCCGCTCCGGCAGGGCGCCCACCGCCTCCACCACCCGTCGGAAGAGCATGGGGGCGTTGGCCAGGCGGGCCGACACCGCCGGCCACTCGGTCCGCAGGCGCGCCCAGAAGGGATCGCGCGCCGTCCGGTTGGCCAGCAGGCCGGCCGCGAAGGAGGCCCAGTCCTGCAGCGGCACCCCGTCCCCGAGGGCCAGGTCGATGGCCCGCGCCGCCAGCGGGCCGTCCTCGAAGGAGGCCAGCGCCAGCAGCCAGCGCCGCCGGAAGGCCGGCTCCTGCTCGGCGCGGAAGAGCGCCTGGAAACGCTCGAAGCGGGCCGCGTCGCCGGCGCGGGCCGCCATGGCCACCGCGGCGTCCTGCAGGTTGGCCTCCAGCGCCGACCGCTCACCGCCGGTGAAGCGGTCGAGGCGTGCCGCCGCCTCGGCGGCCGTGGCCGGGTCCCTCGCCACCAGGCCGACCGCCCGCACCAGCGCCGCCCGGGTGAGGCGCGGCTCGTCCCCCTCCCCGGGCGCCGGCTCCCAGCCGATGCGCCCGAGCGCCTCGCCCAGCAGCCCGGCCACGAAGGCCTGGAAGCGGACCCGGTCCGGCTCCGCCACCAGCCGGTGATCCAGGGCCGAGAGGCGCGCCACCAGCTCGTCGAGCACCGCGTGGTCCGTCTCCCCCCCGCAGGCGGCCGCCAGGTCGAGCCAGGCCTCCACCGGGCGCGCCCCGCAGCGGACCAGCGCCCACTCGTCGGAGAGCAGGCCCACCCGCTCGGCGGCGCCGAGCGCCGGCAGGTGGCGGCGCAGCCCGGCGCGCAGCCCCTGGTCGGGCGCCACCCGGTACACGCCGGTGGCGCCGCCGTTCACCACCAGCCAGTCGGGCGCGCCCTCCAGCGCCACCTCGGCGGTCTCCTCCTCCAGCAGGAGGCGCCGCTCGCGCACCTGGCCGTCCACCCCGTAGCGCAGCACCACCGGCACCGGCCAGCGGGCCCCCGGGTCCTGGTCGCCCGGCCGGGAGAAGAAGCGGCGCTGCGCCAGGCGCAGGGTGACCCCCGCCAGCGAGGCCTCCACCAGCGGGAAGCCGGGCCGCCCGATCCAGGCCTTGGCCAGCGCCAGCACCGGCTGCCCCGAGGCCTCGCCCAGGGCGCGCCACAGGTCGTCGGCCACCGCGTTGCCGCGGGCGTGGCGCCGCATGTAGCGCCGGATGCCGTCGCGGAAGGTCCCGGCCCCCAGGTAGCCCTCGAGCATGCGGAGCACCGCCCCGCCCTTCTCGTAGGTGATGAGGTCGAAGGCCTCGGTGGCCTCGGCCACGGTGCGCACCTCGGCGTGGATGGGGTGGGTCGAGCGCAGCGCGTCGAGCCCCATGGCGGCCGCCTTGCCCTGGTCGAACTCCAGCCAGACGCGCCAGTCCGGCCGCCACTGGTCCACCACCAGGTAGGCCATCCAGGTGGCGAAGGCCTCGTTGAGCCACAGGTCGTCCCACCAGGTCATGGTGACCAGGTTGCCGAACCACTGGTGGGCCAGCTCGTGGGTCACCACCTCGGCCACCCGCTTGCGCTGCGCCAGCGACGCGGTGGCCGGATCGAGCAGCAGCGCCACCTCGCGGTAGGTGACCAGGCCGGCGTTCTCCATGGCGCCGGCCTCGAAGTCCGGCAGCCCCACCTGGTCCAGCTTGCCGAAGGCGTAGGGCAGGCCGAAGTAGTCGGTCAGGCGCGGCAGCACCTCCATCGCCACCTCCTGCCCGAAGGCGCCCAGCCCCACCCGCTCCGGCACGGCCCAGGTGCGCACCGGCACGCCGCGCGCCTGGGCGGACGGCCCGCCGTCGAGCCGGCCCACCACCAGCGCCACCAGGTAGGTGGGCAGCGGCGGCGTCTCGGCGAAGTGGTGGCGCTGGGTGGCGCCCAGCTCCTCCAGCCGCTCCCGCGCGCCGTTGGAGAGCACCGCCAGCCCCGCCGCCGCCTCCACCGCCAGCCGCCACGGCGCCTTGAAGCCCGGCTCGTCGAGGCACGGGAAGACCCGCCGGGCGTCGGCGGCCTCGAACTGGGTGGCCGCCAGCCCCGGGCCGGCCAGGTAGAGGCCGCGCAGGCCGTCGCAGAAGGCGCCCCGCCAGGCCAGCTCCAGCGTGGCCGGGCCGGCCGGGACCTCGGCCGGCAGGGTGAGGATGGCCGTCTCGCTCTCCGGCTCGAGCCGCACCGCGGCGCGGTGGGCCCGCCCGCCCGCGGTCAGCACGGCACGGGTGAGCTCCAGGTCGGCGGCGTGCAGCACCACCTCGGTGACCGGGCGCGCCAGCTCGAGGTCGAGCCGGAGCTCCCCGCTGAAGGTCCGCGACTCGAGGTCGATGGCCAGCCGGGCGTCATGTCGGACCGGGCGGACGTGGAGCGGGAGGCGGAAAGCGCGGTCCTGCGTGGGGTGGATCATCGGTTCCTCGGTCGGGAGAGGGAGCCGGGTTGTGGCTGGTCGGGCGCTGGCTGTCGGCGCCCCAGATGGGCACCTGGGGGTGCGGCGCGATGCGTCAGCCACCAGCTTTGACTAGCAAGTCAACCAGCGCCGGCCAGGGGCCGGCCACGGGGCCATCTGCTCCGCCACCACCGGGGTTCGCATGGCCGAGGACACGAGGGCTGTCGCCGACATCGCCAGGTCGAGGGAGGTGGCCGAGGCCGCCCGCGAGGAGGGGTGGCAGGGGGCCGGCTTCCTGCGCGACGTCTTCCTGGGGCGCCTGCGCATGGGGCTCATCCACCCCTACCCGCTGCCCGGCCCGGAGCGGCCGGCCTTCACCGCCTTCTACGAGCGGCTGGAGCGGTTCCTGCGGGAGGCGGTGGACCCGGTGGCCATCGACGAGGCCGGCGAGTACCCGGCCCCGGTGCTGGAGGGGCTGCGGGCCATGGGTGCCTTCGGGATGAAGATCCCGGTCGAGTACGGGGGCCTGGGCATGAACCAGGTGGAGTACGGCAAGGTGATGCAGCTCCTGGGCGGGCGCTGCGGCAACCTCACCGCCCTCCTCTCGGCCCACCAGTCCATCGGCGTGCCCCAGCCGCTCAAGGTCTTCGGCTCCGACCTGCTGAAGCAGAAGTACCTGCCCCGCATCGCCCGCGGGGCCATCAGCGCCTTCGCCCTCACCGAGACCGTGGTGGGCTCCGACCCGGCCCGCCTGACCACCACCGCCGTCCGCTCGGCCGACGGCAGCCACTTCGTCCTCGACGGCTCCAAGCTCTGGTGCACCAACGGCACCATCGCCGAGCTGCTGGTGGTGATGGCGCGCGACCCGAGGACCGACGCCATCAGCGCCTTCGTGGTGGAGACCGGCTGGCCCGGGGTGGCGGTGACGCACCGCTGCCACTTCATGGGGCTCAGGGCCCTGGCCAACGCCACCCTGCAGTTCACCGGCGTCCGCGTCCCGGCCGAGAACCTCATCGGGCAGGAGGGGCGCGGCCTCAAGATCGCCCTGACCACCCTCAACACCGGGCGGCTCTCGCTGCCGGCCGCGGTGGTGGGCGGGGCCAAGAACGCCCTCGAGCTGGCGCGCACCTGGTCGGCGGCGCGCGCCCAGTGGGGCCAGGAGATCGGCAAGCACGAGGCCATCGCGGTCAAGCTGGCCGACCTGGCCGCCACCACCTTCGCCATGGAGGCCATCGGCGACCTGGCCCAGGCGCTGGCCGACAAGCAGGGCTACGACATCCGCCTGGAGGCGGCCGCCGCCAAGGAGTGGAACACCGTGCAGGCCTGGCGGCTCCTCGACGAGACCATGCAGGTCCGCGGCGGGCGGGGCTACGAGAAGGCCTCCTCCCTGGAGGCCCGCGGCGAGGCCCCGCTGAGCGTGGAGCGCTGGATGCGCGACGCCCGCATCAACCTGATCTTCGAGGGCTCGTCGGAGATCATGCACCTCTTCATGGCGCGCGAGGCGGTGGACCGGCACCTGCAGGTGGCCGGGGCGCTGGTGGACCCGCGGGTGCCCACCGCGCGCAAGCTGGCGGCCCTGCCCGGCGTGGCCGCCTTCTACGCCCGCTGGTACCCGGGGCTCTGGCTGCGCGGCCTGGTGTCCCCGCGGTTCGGCGAGTTCGGCCACCTGGCGCGCCACCTGCGCTTCGTGGAGCGGTCCTCGCGCCGGCTGGCGCGCGCCGTGTTCCACGGCATGGTGGTCTTCGGCCCCACGCTGGAGAAGCGGCAGGCCTTCCTGTTCCGCTGCGTGGACGTGGCCAACGAGCTGCTGGCCATGGCGGCCAGCTGCGCCCGGGCCGAGGCGCTGCGGGCGGCGGCGCGGCCGGAGGCGGCCCGCGCGGTGGAGCTGGCCGGCCACTTCTGCGACGCCGCGGAGCGGAAGGTGCGGCGGCTCTTCCGGGCGCTCTGGGCCAACGACGACGCGGCCGCCTACCGGCTGGGCCGGGCCGTGCTGGCCGGCGACCACGCCTGGCTGGAGCGGGGGCCCATCCCGCTGGGCGTCACCGTCGAGGACCTGCGGCCCCGCCTGCCGCCCCACCAGCCGGCCGACCACCTCCGCGCCAGCACCGCGCCGGCGAACGTGGGGGCGGAGGGGCTGGGGGCCTGACGCGCCGCGGGCCGACGGCGCGACCGGCTTTCGCTCGCCTCCGGTCCCGTGTACCCTGGGTCCGTGAACCTGGCCGCGATGGTGGCCCTGCTGGCCGCCTCGGTCGGCGCCTACGCGGCCCTGCTGGCCTGGCGGTTTCGCCACGCGCCCGGGCTGGCGGACCAGGGGTGGTTCGCGCTGGTGGCGCTGACGACCGCCGGGTACAGCGGCCTCAACGTCATCCCCGCCTCCGCAGGCAGCGCCGGGGCGCTCATCGTCTGGGCGGCCAAGCTCCAGCTCCTGCTGGCGGCGATCCACGCGGTGGCCTGGTTCCGCTACTGCTCCGCCTGGCTGGGGCGGCCCTGGCCGCGGGAGGCCGCGGCAGGCTGGGCCCTGCTGGCGGCCGCCCTGCCCCTGCTGCTGCCGGGCGTCGGCTATGACGGCACCGTGCGGCAGCGGCCGGTGGACACGCTGGACCTCATCTACCGGGACGCCCGGCCCACCACCTTCGGCGCGCTGGTGATGGTGGCGGTGCTGGCGATCCTGGTCGCCGTGCTGGCCCGCTTCTTCGCCGCCTGGCGCCGAGAGGTCCCCTACGCCGGGGTGCATCTCGCCTCGCTGGGGCTGCTCCTCGGCATGGCGGTCAATGACGCCCTGGTGGTGACCGGCCACCTGCGTGGCGTCTACGTGCTCGACCTGGGCTTCCTGGCGCCGCTGGCGGCGGTCACCTACGCGCTCTCCGGCCGGGTGGTCGAGGAGGCGCGCGCATTGGCCCGCCAGTGGGCCCTGCTGGAGCGGACCGTGGTGGAGCGGACCGCCGAGCTGGCCTCGAGCCGCGAGGCGCTGCTGCGGGCCGAGAAGCTGGCGGCGCTGGGCCAGTTCTCGGCCGGGGTCTCTCACGAGGTCTCCAACCCGGCCGCGGCGGTGGCCGCCAACCTGCGGTACCTGGAGGAGGCGCTGCAGGCCGGCTCGCCGCCGCCCGACGCCCTGGAGTGCCTGGCCGAGTCGCGCCAGTCGGTGGAGCAGATCGCCCGGCTGACCCGGCAGCTGCTCGACGCCAGCCGGCTGGCCTCCGGGCCCCGGCTGAGCGGGGGGCGCCTGGCGCTGGCCGAGGTGGTGGCCGGGGTGGTCGCCGAGGCCTCGCCCCGCCTCGACGGGCGCGAGGTGCTGGTGCAGGTGCCCGCGGACCTGGAGGCGCTGGGGCAGGCCGCGGCCCTGTCACGGGTCCTGGACCGGCTGCTCGACAACGCCCTCCGCTCCCTCCGGCCGGGCCAGGCCGGCCGGGTGGCGGTGCGCGGGGAGCGGGGCGTCGGCCGGGTCAGGCTGGTGGTGGAGGACGACGGGGTGGGCATGGACCAGGAGACCCTGGCGCGCGCCTTCGACCCCTTCTTCTCGACCCGCCTCTTCGGCACCGGCAAGGGGCTCGGGCTGGCGGTGGCCCGCGGGCTGCTGCAGGCCATGCGCGGCGACCTGCGGCTGGAGCGCGCGCCCGGGGGCGGCACCCGGGCCATCGTGGAGCTGCCCCTCGCCGAGGCCCCTCCCCTCACTCCACCGTCAGGATCTCCGCCCCGTCCCCGGTGACCACCAGGGTGTGCTCGAACTGGGCCGAGCGGCGCCCGTCGGCCGTCACGGCGGTCCAGCCGTCCGGCCAGAGGCCGGCCTGCCAGTCCCCCTCGGTGATCATGGGCTCGATGGTGAAGGTCATGCCCGCCTCCAGGGTGCGGCGCGCCCGCGGGTCCTGGTGGTGCGGCACCTGCAGCGAGGTGTGGAAGGTGTCCCCTATGCCGTGGCCGCAGTAGTCGCGCACCACGCCGAACCCGTGGCGGACGGCGTGGGGCTCGATGGCGGCGCCGATGGCCCCCACCGGCACGCCCGGCCGCACCGCGGCGATGCCGCGCTCCAGGCACTCCCTTGCCACCCGCACCAGCCGCTGCCCGGCCTCGTCCACCTGTCCCACCAGGAAGGTGGCCGAGCAGTCGCCGTGCATGCCCTCCAGGAAGACGGTGATGTCCAGGTTGACGATGTCGCCGTCCTCCAGGGGGCGCGAGTCGGGGATGCCGTGGCAGATGACCTCGTTGGGCGAGGTGCAGATGGACTTCGGGAAGCCGCGGTAGTTGAGGGGGCTGGGGTAGCCGCCCAGCCGGACGGTCTCCTCGTGGCAGGCCTCGTCGAGGGCGTCGGTGGTGATGCCCGGACGGACCAGCGCGCCGCCGACGCGCAGCACCCGCGCCGCCGCCCGGCAGGCCAGGCGCAGCCGGGCCAGCTCCTCGGCCGTCCGCACGTCGCGCCCCCCGGCCCGGGGCCGGCCGGTGGCGGCGTAGTCGGGCCGGCCGATGGCGTCCGGCACGGCCCGTCTCGGGCTGACGCGCCCGGGGCGCAGCGGCGGCCGGGCCAGCCGGACCACCGGCGCGGTGGCGCCGCGGTCGTCGGACTCGAGGTGGCACCGCTTGTACTTCTGCCCGCTGCCGCACCAGCAGGGGTCGTTCCGCCCTGGCCTGGGGGCGGCGGCGGCGCGGCTGGCGGCTTCGGTCATGGCACGGGTGTAAGGCCGGATGGGACCGGAGGCAAGGCGGCGACCCGCCGCGGCCGGCCGGCTCGGCGCCTAGCGCGCTCCGGCCCCGGCCCCGCGCAACGCCAGCAGCTCGGCCAGCACGCCCCCCGCGGTCAGGGCGCCGCCCACCCCGGTGCCCTGCACCAGCAGCGGCCGCTCGGCGTGGCGCACGGTGGTGAAGGCCACGAAGGCCTCCACGCCGGTGAGCCGCGCCGCCGGGTGGTGCCGGTCCACCGCGGCCGGCCCCACCGTCACCCGGGCCCGGCCGTCGCCGGTGGGCACGATGGTGGTGAGGAAGCGCAGCGCCTGGCCGGCGTGGCCGAGCCGCTCCACCTCGGCCGCCAGCGCGGCGTCGTGCCGCCGCAGCGAGGCCACCAGCTCGACCGGCTCGAGCAGGGCCGCCGGCACGAAGGGGGTCACCGCCACGTCGGCCAGCTCGAGGTCCAGCCCGGCCTCCCGCGCCAGGATCAGCGCCTTGCGGGCCGAGTCGAGGCCGGAGAGGTCGTCGCGGGCGTCGGCCTCGGCGTAGCCCAGCCCGGCCGCCCAGCGGGTGGCCATGGAGAGCGGCACCCCCTTCTGCAGCTCGGCGCACAGGTAGCCCAGGGTGCCGGAGAGCGAGCCCTCGATGCGCACCACCCGGTCGCCGGCCTGGACCAGCTTGCGCAGGGTGTCGATGACCGGCAGGGCCGCGCCCACCGCCGCGTCGTAGCTGAAGCGCCGGTGGTTCTGCCGGCGGGCCTCGCGCAGCGCCAGCAGCCGGCGGCCCGGCACGGCCAGCGGCCGCTTGTTGGCGCCCACCACGTCGATGCCGCGCCGGAAGGCCTGCTCGTAGACCTCCTCCATGCCGTCGGCGGCGGTCAGGTCCACCAGCACCGGGCGCGGCAGCCGGGCCAGCCGGTCCAGCAGGGCCGGGGCCGAGGCCCCGTCCACCGGCCCGGCCTCGGGGGCGTCGGCCAGCGCCTCGCGCCAGCGCGACAGGTCCAGCCCCCCCTCGGCGAACAGGGCGGCGCGCCGGTCGGCCAGGCCGGCCACCCGCAGCACCAGGTCGTAGTCCCGCTCCAGCCCCGGGCCCTGCGCCTGCAGCTGGTCGAGCAGCGCCGCCCCGACCTTGCCCTTCCCCAGCACCAGCAGGGAGAGCCCCTTCTCCGCGTAGGCCCGCTCCACCGCGTCGCCGGCCGCCTCCACCCGCGGGCGGCCCCGGAAGTCGGCCACCACGTCGTTGAGCCGGTCCACGTCGATGAGGAAGGCGTCGTGGCCGTGCGGCGAGTCCATCACCGCCAGCCGCGCCCCCGGCACCAGCCGGGCCACCTCGCGCTGCTCGGCCGGCCAGTAGAGGACGTCGGAGTCGATGGAGACCACCAGGGTGGGCTGCCGGACGCCCCGCAGCACCTCCTCGAAGTCGCCCCGCCCGCGCGACACGTCGTGGGTGTCCATGGCGCGCGTCAGCGCCACGTAGGAGGCCGGGTCGAACCGGTCCACCAGCTGGCGCCCCTGGTAACGCAGGTAGCTCTCCACCGCGAAGACGTCCGCCGCCTGGGTGCGCCGGCCGAAGCGCTCCTCGTAGGAGGGGAAGCTCCGGTAGGAGAGCATGGCCATGGCGCGGGCCGCCGCCAGGCCGGCCGCCGGCGGGTCGTCGTCCGGGTAGCGGCCGTCGCGCCAGCGCGGGTCGGCGGCAACCGCCTGCCGCTGCGCCTCGCCCAGCCCGATGGCCCAGGCCGAGTGGCGGGCGGTGGAGGCGATGAAGGCCATGGCCTCCACCAGCTCCGGGTACATCAGCCCCCACTCCAGGGTCTGCATCCCGCCCAGCGACCCTCCCAGCACCAGCGTGACGCGGCGGATCCCCAGCCGGTCGGCCAGGTCGCGCTGCACCCGCACCATGTCGCGCACGGTGACGGCCGGGAAGGCGCCCTGCCAGGGCTCGCCGGTGGCCGGGTCGAGGGAGGCCGGGCCCGTGGTGCCATAGCAGCTGCCCAGGATGTTGGAGCAGACGATGAAGTCGCGCGACGGGTCGAGGGCGCGGCCGGGGCCGAACAGCCGCGTCCACCACAGGTCGGCGTCGGCCGACCCGGTCAGCGCGTGGCACACCACCACCGCGTTGCCGCCGTCGGCGTCCAGCGTGCCCCAGGTCCGGTAGCCCACCGTCACGTCGGGCAGGTGCCCCCCCAGCTCCAGCTCGAGCGGCCCCAGGTGCAGCGAGCGGGTCTCCGGGGAGGCGAAGGCGGCGCGGGCGGCGCTGGCCGAGGGGCGTGGGGCGCTGGGGCGGGTATCCGTCATACTGGAGGGAGCGAAGGTTTAACGGAGCCCATCGGCGGGTGTCAAGACGGCGTCGGTCGGTGCGGCGCCCTCCTGGTCCGGCGGTGCGTGCGGCGCCCACGCGCGCGGACATCACCCTCCATCCAGCCCGCCGCGCGCCTGACGCGTGCGCGTCAAGCCCTTCACCCTGCGTGCACTGGACCGTCCCTGGAGCGGGGGGGGCCGGGTCGCAGACCCCCGACGGGTAAGCCGGAACCCGCCGGTGCGCTCCACCTCAGCCCAATGTTTTCAGTGACTTGGAGCCCGTCACCACCCTGGCGCCATTGGCCCCGCCCTTGCTCATGGCGTCAGGTCAGCGTCGCTCGTCAACCAGTCGGCGCACCGGCGACCAAGGGGAACCACCAGATGACCACCACGGCAACTCACGAGCAGCCCCGCGGGCCCCACATCGTGCACGGCCCCGACAGCCCGCTCGTCGAGCTGGTGCGGACCTGCCGCCGCATCGCGGCCAGCGAGGCCACCGTGCTGCTCACCGGCGAGACCGGCACCGGCAAGGAGGTCTTCGCCCGCTACATCCACGAGCACAGCGGCCGCGCCGGCCGGGCCCTGGTGCCGGTGAACTGCGGCGCCATCCCCGAGACCCTGCTGGAGAGCGAGCTCTTCGGCCACGTGCGCGGCGCCTTCACCGGCGCGGTGGCCTCCAGGCGCGGCCGCATCGCCGCGGCCGACGGCGGCACCCTCTTCCTCGACGAGATCGGGGAGCTGCCGCTCTCGCTGCAGGTCAAGCTGCTGCGGGTGCTGCAGGAGCGGACCTACGAGCCGGTGGGCGCGACGGAGTCGGTGCCGGCCAACTTCCGCCTGGTGGCCGCCACCAACAAGGACCTGGCCGCCGAGGTGGCCGCCGGCCGCTTCCGCCGCGACCTCTACTACCGCCTGCTGGTCTGCCCGGTCGAGGTGCCGCCGCTGCGGGCCCGCAACGGCGACGCGGCCCGCCTCTTCATGCACTTCTGGTCGGCCCGCGGCGAGCGCCGCACCCTCGACCCGGCCGTCAGCGAGGCGCTGGCCGGCCACGACTGGCCCGGCAACGTGCGCGAGCTGGAGAACCTGGTGGAGCGGCTGGCGGTCTGCGCCGAGGGGCCGGTCATCCGCCTGGGCGACCTGCCCGCCTCGCTGCGCAGCCGCCGCGCACCGCTGGCGGGCCTGTCGGTGGTGCCGCCGCCGGAGCCGTGCAACGACTCGCCCTACCGCGAGCCCGCCGCCGCCTCCTCCTTCGCCGCGGTGGGGACCTCGCCCGACGACGCCCCCCGCTTCCGCCTGGCCGACGACGCGCCGGTGCCGGTCGACCCGGCCCTGGCCGAGGGGCGCTCGGTGGACCTGCCGGCCATGCTGCGCCGGCTGGAGGAGGCCTACATCGACGCGGCGCTGACGCGCACCGGCGGCAACAAGAAGGCGGCCGCCGACCTGCTCGGCCTCCAGCGCACCACGCTGGTGGAGAAGCTGCGCCGCCGCAACCGCGAGCTGCCGGTGTCAATGGCCTGACCGCGGCGGCGCCCTGACGGCGCCGCGACCTCGACGGGGTGGGATCGGGCGGGCCTGCGGGCCCGCCTTCTCGTTGTGGCGGCCGCTTCGGGCCCGGCAGCGTCAGCCGACCGGCACGAAGGTGTGCACGGCCATTGCAGTGTCCCCTCCCGTGCCGCTGACCGTCGCCATCCTGGCGCTCCTCGCCCTCGCCCCGCCCCTGGCGCTCACCACCAGGGCGGAGCGGATCCCGCTGCCCGTGCCGGCCACCGGCGTGACGCTGCGCATCCGCCCGTTCGAGCGACGCCTCACCCTCGAGGTGGCGCCCGCGGCGGTGAAGGCCGTGGCGGCGCGGCTCCGCGGGGCCTCCCGCCTCTGTCCGGTGGTCCAGGTCGAGCCGGCCGCGGTGACCCTGGTGTGCCAGGGCAGCCGGGTGCGCGCCGACGTGGACCTCACCACCCTGGAGCCGACCCTCGACCTGCGCGCCCTGACCATCTACCCCTGGCGCCCGGAGGAGGAGGGCCCGCCCTTCGTGCCCTTCGACCTGGCGGGCCTGGGGCTGGAGCCCTGCCCGGGCACGAGCCCGGCGGTGCGGGGCGAGTGCCTGCTGGCCGAGGGGCGGCTCCAGGAGGCGCTCGACCTCTTCGCCGAGGCGGTGCGCGGCCCCCGCTTCTCGCCGCTGGCCTCGCTGCGGCTGGGCGACCTGGCCCTGGCCTCCGACGAGCCCGAGCTGGCCATGGAGCACTGGCGCCGCGCCAACCACGAGTTCCCCTTCGGCCGCCTGGTGATGGCCCGCCTCTGCGAGATGGACCCCTCCTGCCTGAAGGGGCCGGAGCGCCGCGCCATGTTCGACGCCGAGCGGGTGGCCGAGCCGGTGCGCGCCGACATCGCCATCCGCGCCTTCCGCCTGCGGCTGATGGAGGGCGAGCTCATGGCGGTGGTTCGCGACCTGGTGCCGGAGATGTCCCCGGCCGGCGTCTGCGGCGGGGTCATGACCTGGTGCCGCCGCCTGCTCCTCGACCAGCTGCGCCGCCCCGGCCCGGACGCCGCCGAGGCGCTGGGGCTCTACCTCGGCATGCCGGGCCGCGCCCAGGGCGCCCTGGCCGACGAGCTGGCCGACGCCGCCGCCGAGCAGGCGGCTGCGGCGGGTGCGCCCGTCTTCGCCGCCAACATGCTGGCCGCCAAGACCGGCCGGGTGCCCGAGGCGGCCCAGCCGGCCCACCTGCGCCGGGTGGCCGGGCTGTTCCTGCAGGGCGGCGACCGGGCCCGCGCCGAGGAGATCCTGCTCTTCGCCCGCGGCCGGCTCGACCGCGCCACCTGGAAGCGGGACGGCTGGGAGGCGCTGCAGCGCGCCCTGCGCCAGAAGCCCTCTCCCAGGCGCACCGAGGACCAGCCCGACGCCGGGCCCGCCGACGCCGACGTGACCAGCGCCCAGGCCGCCGTCGAGGCCGCCCGCCTCTTCCAGTCGCAGCAAGGAGCCCGCCCGTGATCCCCTCCATCGCCGCCCTGTCCCCGCCCCGCCTCTTCTCCCTGGAGCCGGTGGCCGAGAGCCCCGCCATGCGCGAGGCCCTGCTGGCCGCGTCCGACGTGGCCCCCACCCCCACCACCGTGCTGCTGCTCGGCGAGTCCGGCACCGGCAAGGAGGTGCTGGCCCGCTACGTCCACGCCCGCTCCCTGCGGGCCGCCGGCCCCTGGGTGGCGGTCAACTGCGCCGCCTTGCCGGCCGAGCTGCTGGAGTCCGAGCTCTTCGGCCACGAGCGGGGCGCCTTCACCGGCGCCGCCGAGCGGCGGGCCGGCCGGTTCGAGCAGGCCAGCGGCGGCACGCTGCTGCTCGACGAGGTCTCCGAGCTGCCGCTGACGCTCCAGGCCAAGCTGCTGCGGGTGCTGCAGGAGCGCGAGATCGACCGGGTGGGCGGCGGCAAGCCGGTGCCGGTGGACGTGCGCATCGTGGCCACCACCAACCGCGACCTGCTGGCCATGGTGCAGGCCGGGCACTTCCGCTCCGACCTGTACTACCGCCTCAACGTCTACCCCATCCAGCTGCCGGCCCTGCGCGCCCGCCGCGAGGACGTGGCCCCGCTGTCCGACCGGCTGCTGGCCGAGGCCGCCGCCGAGCAGGGGCGCACCCCGCCGCCCCTCTCCGAGGCCGCCCGCCAGGCCCTGGCGCAGCACCGCTTCCCCGGCAACGTGCGCGAGCTCCGCAACCTGCTGGAGCGGGCCCTGGTGCGCTGCCGCGAGGGCCAGATCGAGCCGCGCCACCTGGGGCTCGGGCCGGCCACGCTCAGCGTGGCGGCGGCCGTGGCCTCCGCCAGCGAGGTCGCCGCGCTGGTGATCGAGGGCGGCCTGCCGCCCCACCTGCCCATCGACCTCGGCCAGCTCGAGAAGCTGGCCATCGAGGAGGCGCTGCGGCGGGTCAACGGCAACCGCACCCACGCGGCCCGCCTCCTCGGCATCGGCCTGCGCACCCTGCGCAACAAGCTCAAGGCCTGGCGCGAGGCCGGCCTGCTGCTGGCCCCGCTCGATCCGGCCGAGGCGGCCGAGGCGGCCGATCGGCCGTATCCGCCGGGCCCGTTCGCCCTGGACGACGGGGCGGCCGCCATGGCGCTGGCGCACCAGCCGGCACGGCCCTCGCAAGGAGGCCACCCGTGAGGATCTTCGACGCCACACTCTCGACGCTGGAGCGCAGCCTGGACGTGCGCCTGTCGCGCCAGGCCGTGCTGGCCGGCAACGTCGCCAACGCCGACACGCCCGGCTTCAGGCCGCGCGACCTCGACTTCGCCGCCGCCATGGCCGCCTCCTCCCCGGGCGCCGCGCGCGCCCCCGGGCTGGCCGGCGCGGCCAGGTCCGGTGACCTGCTGCTCTCGGCCGCCGGGGCCATGCAGCCCGACGCGCCCGAGGCCTTCGTGGGCGAGGTGGCCGGCGCCGGCGCCGGCCTGGACGGCAACGCCGTGGACCTCGACCGCACCCTGGTGGCGGTCTCGGAGAACGCCCTGCAGTACGGCGCCGCCGCCAAGGCCGCCGGGAAGAAGCTGGCCATCCTGCGCTACGCCGCCAACGACGGCCAGGGCTAGGAGCACCCACCATGGACTTCCTCTCCGCCCTGCGCGTCTCCGCCTCCGGCCTCTCGGCGGAGCGCACCCGCGTCAACCTGGCCGCCTCCAACCTGGCCAACGCCGAGTCCACCCGGGGCCCGGACGGCAAGCCGTACGCCCGCCTGGACCCGGTGCTGGAGGCGGTCTCCTTCGAGGCGGCGCTGGGCGCCGGCCCGGACGGCGGCGAGGTGCAGGGGGTGCGGGTGGCCGAGATCGCCCGCGACGACGGGCCGGGCCGCCGCGTCTACTCGCCGTCCCATCCCGACGCCGACGGCGACGGCTTCGTGACCCTGCCCAACGTCAACCCCATCCACGAGGTGGTGAACCTCATGTCGGCGCAGAAGGCCTACGACGCCAACGCCACCGCGGTGGACACCCTGAAGACGATGGCGCAGCGCGCCCTCGAGATCGCCCGGTGAGGTGACACATGGCCATCGAATCCATCGGCAGCATCCCCTCACGCCTCCCCGAGCTCCGCGGCCCCGCGCCGGCGGCGCAGCCGGGGGCCGCCTCCTTCGCCGGGATGCTGGGCCAGGCGCTCGGCCAGGTGGAGTCCCTGCAGCTGGCCGGCGACGCCCAGGCCAGCGCCGCCGCCAACGGCGAGGGCAACCTGCACGAGGTGGCCCTGGCCCTGGAGAAGGCCGACATCGGGATGCGGGTGGCCTCCAAGGTCCGCAACAAGCTGGTCGAGGCGTACCAAGAGATCATGCGCATGCCGGTCTAGGTGATCGATGGAACCCCTGCTCAACCAGCTCCGCGAGCTCCCCAAGGCCCTGGCCTCCCTGCCGGCCGGCATCAAGTTCGTGGTCTTCGTGGCGGCCCTGGCGGCCATCGGCCTGGGCGTGCAGAGCGCCGTGCAGGGCGCCGAGGCCTACCAGTACGCCTTCACCAACCTGACGCCGGAGGACTCCGCCGAGGCGGCCGGGACCCTCAAGAACGCCGGCCTGCCCTTCCGCCTGGAGGCCGGCGGCAGCGCCCTGGCCGTGCCGGCCGCCAAGGTCTACGACGCCCGCCTGCTGCTGGCCGGCGCCGGCCTGCCGCGCGGCGGCGGGGTGGGCTTCGAGATCTTCGACCGCGGCGACCTGGGCGTCTCGGAGTTCACCCAGAAGGTCAACCTGCGCCGCGCCACCGAGGGCGAGCTGGCCCGCACCATCTCCCGCCTGACGCAGGTGCGCACCGCCCGGGTCCACCTCACCATGACCGAGAAGGGGCTCTTCCGCGACCAGGACAAGACCGCCTCGGCCGCCGTGGTGGTCAACCTCCAGCCCGGCCGCAAGCTGGGCGACAAGGAGATCGCCGGCATCCGGCACCTGGTCTCCGCCGCCGTCCCCGGGCTGGCCGCCGAGGGGGTCACCGTGGTGGACGGGGCCGGCGAGGTCCTGACCGCCGAGGGTGGCTGGGGCCAGGCCATGGGCTACCAGAAGAAGCTCGAGCACGACCTGGAGCGGCGGGTGGTGGACATGATCGAGCAGGCGGTCGGGCCTGGCGCGGTCATCGCCCGGGTCACCGCCACCATGGACGCCAACGAGATCCAGACCAACGCCGAGACGGTGGACCCCGACGCCACCGCGCTGCGCAGCGAGCGGCGCGTCACCCAGGCCTCCCAGGGCGCCGCCGCCGGCGCGGCCGGCCTGGCCGGCGCCGCCGCCAACCAGCCGCTGGCCCCGGCCGCCCCGGCCGCCGCCGCCGCCAAGGGCGCCGCCTCCACCATGGAGGACAACATCCGCAACTTCGAGGTCTCCAGGACCACCACCACCACCCTGGCCAAGGTGCCTCGCCTGACCAAGATCTCGGTGGCGGTGCTGGTGGACGCCCTGAACGGCCAGCCTCGACCCCAGGCCGAGCTCGACAAGCTGGGCGAGCTGGCGCGCCGCGCGGTGGGCTTCGACGAGGCCCGCGGGGACGAGTTCGACCTGACCAGCGCCCCCTTCACCCGCAGCGAGGAGGCCGCCGGCGAGGCCGCCCCCGCCGCGGTGGCCGCCCGTCCCTGGTGGTTCTGGGCGGCGGCCGGCGGCGGCGCGGTGCTGCTGCTGGCGGTGCTGGGCCTGGTGGCGCTGCGCAGGAAGCGCCCGGCCCAGGACGCCAGCGACCTGCAGTTCCTCACCCCGGGCGCCAGCGTCGCCCAGATCGAGGCGGCCCTGGCCCGCGAGGCCGCCCTGCCCCCCTCGACCGTGCCGCCCCGCGCCGCCCTCGTCGACCCCACCCAGTCGCTGCGCGACCGCGCCCGCGAGCTGGCCACCAAGGACCCCACCCGCGCCGCGCACATCCTGAAGGCCTGGATGGCCCAGGAGCAGCGCAGCAACCGGAGCCACGATGCCTGACCTCGGCCCCAGCGCCCGCGAGCAGAAGGCGGACGCCCCGCTCCCCGCCGCCATCATGGCGGAGTCGTCCGGCCTCGGCTGCCAGCGCGCCGCGGCGGTGCTGCTGGGCGTCGGCGCCGAGGCGGCCGGCACCATCTTCAAGATGTTCGGCGAGACCGAGCTGCGCCGGGTGGCGCTGGGCGCCAAGGACCTGCGCACCGCCCCGTCGGCCCGGGTCGGCGAGGCCCTGGAGACCTTCGTGGAGGCCATGGAGACGGTGGGCGGCGACGCCGCCGCGGGGGACGACATGCTGCGTGACGTGGCCACCAAGGCGCTGGGGCCCGACATGGCGCGCCGCGCCTTCGACGGGGTCATCCCGCCGCCCCCGCCGGACGAGGTGCTCGGCTCGGTCTCGCAGGCCGACCCCGAGGCCCTGGCCATGGTGCTGCAGCGCGAGCAGCCGCAGACCATCGCCCTGGTGCTCTCGTCGCTCGACGCCTCGCGGGCCGCCGGCGTGATGGACCGGCTGCCCGAGAAGTCCCGCCCCGAGGTGCTGCGCCGCATGGCCACCATCGAGTCGGTGGCCCCCGAGGTGCTGCGCGAGGTGGGCCAGGCCCTCTCCACCGAGCTCAAGTCGCTGGTCTCCGGCGGGATGCGCCGGGTGGACGGCAAGGCCACCGCCCTCGAGATCCTGCGCCGCATCAACCCGCAGCAGCAGGGGGTGGTGATCGCCGAGATCGAGAAGGACGACCAGGCCCTGGCCGCCGAGATGCGCGGCCGGCTCTTCACCTTCAACGACCTGGTCAACCTGGCCGACCGCGACCTGCAGCAGCTGCTGCGCGAGATCGACGCCAGCCGCCTCACCGTGGCGCTCAAGGGCGCCACCGCCGACGTGCGGCAGAAGTTCCTGCAGAACCTCTCGTCGCGCGCCGCCGAGATGCTCTCCGACGACCTGTCGGCCATGGGCCCGGTCAAGCTCTCCAGCGTGGAGGCCGCCCAGCAGGAGATCGCCAAGCTGGCCCAGGAGCTGGCGTCGCAGGGCCGCATCACCATCGTCGGCACCGGCGAGAAGATGCTCTAGGGGTGACCCATGGCCGACTCCCTCCAGCGCCCGGCCTTCCTGCAGGCCATCCCCCCGGTGGGCGAGGCCCGCCTGGCGACCTTCGGGCACGCCGGCGGGCGCCCGCCGCCGCGGCCCCCCAGCTTCCACGGGCGGCGCCAGGAGCCGGAGCCGCCGCCCGGCCCCACCCAGGAGGAGCTGGCCGCCCTCCGCGCCGAGGCCTTCCAGCGGGTGGCGCACGCCGTGGAGGTGCTGAAGCTCCAGTCGGAGCGGCTGGCCGAGCAGGCCCGCAACGACGCCCTGGAGATCGGCTTCCTGGTGGCGCGGCGCATCCTGGAGGCCGAGCTGGCCACCGGGCCGGAGGCGCTCTTCAACCTGGTGCGCGGGGCCCTCAAGCGGGCCGGCGACTCCCGGCGGGTGGTGGTGCGGGTCCACCCGGAGCACCTCTCGCAGGTGGCCGGTCCGGCCGCAGCCGGGGAGCTGGGGGTCACCGCCGCGGCCATCGAGGTGGTCGGCGACGCCACCCTGGAGCCCGGCGACGTGGTGGTGGAGACCGACTTCGGCAAGGTGGACGGCCGGCTGCGCACCCGCCTCGACGAGCTGCACCGCGCCGCCGCCTCGGCGCTGGAGGAGGGCGCCGCGTGAGCCTCTACGACCGCGAGGCGCTGCGGCGCATCCTCGACGAGGCCGACCCCACCCCGCTGACGGGCACGGTCATCCGGGCCACCGGCCTGATCGTGGAGGCCACCCTGCCGCGCGTGCCGGTCGGCACGGCCTGCGAGATCCGCACCAAGGACGGCCAGCTGGTGCTGGCCGAGGTGGTGGGCTTCGCCGGCGGCGTGGCCAGGCTGATGCCGCTCTCCGAGATCCAGGGCATCGGCGAGGGGTGCGACGTGGTCCCGCGCGCCGCCGCCGACCGGGTGCCGGTCGGCCCGGAGCTGCTGGGCCGGGTGGTGGACGCCTCGCTGCGCCCCATCGACGCCGGGCCCACGCCGCTGCTGCGCGGCCGCGCCCCGCTGCACGCCGTGCCGCCCCCGGCGCTGCACCGCCGCCGGGTCACCGAGCCGCTGACGCTGGGCATCCGCTCCATCGACGCCTGCCTCACCGTGGGCGAGGGGCAGCGCATGGCGGTCATGGCCGGCCCGGGCGTCGGCAAGTCGGTGCTGCTGGGCATGCTGGCCCGCTCCGCCTCCGCCGACGTGGTGGTGGTCGGGCTGGTGGGCGAGCGCGGCCGCGAGGTGCGCGAGTTCATCGAGCGCGACCTGGGCGCCGGCCTGGCCCGCGCGGTGGTGGTGGTGGCCACCAGCGACGAGTCCCCCCTCAAGCGGCTGCGGGCCGCCATGGCCGCCACCTCGGTGGCCGAGTACTTCCGGGCCCAGGGCCAGAAGGTGCTCCTGCTGATGGACTCGCTGTCGCGGGTGGCCCAGGCCCAGCGAGAGATCGGGCTGGCGGCCGGCGAGCCGCCCACCACCAAGGGCTACCCGCCCAGCGCCTTCGCGGTGCTGCCGCGCCTGGTGGAGCGGGCCGGCAACGACGCCGGCCAGGGCAGCATCACGGCCTTCTACACCATCCTGGCGGAGGGTGACGACACCACCGGCGACCCCATCGCCGACGCCGCCCGCGCCACCCTGGACGGCCACCTCATCCTCTCCCGCCGCATCGCCGAGGCCGGCCTCTACCCGGCCGTGGACGTCCTGGCCTCCATCTCCCGCGTCATGAGCGACATCGTGCCGCCGGAGCACCGCGAGCTGGCCCGCCAGGCGCGCGAGGTGCTCTCGGCCTACCGCGAGGCGGCGGATCTCATCGAGGTCGGCGCCTACGCCGCCGGCTCCAACCCCAGGGTCGATCGGGCCATCCGCTGCATCGAGCCGCTGCGCGCCTTCCTGCGCCAGGACCCGGACGAGCGCACCCCGCTCGACGAGACCCTGGGCCGGCTGGCGCAGCTCCTCGGCCCCCAGGAGCGCCCCCATGCCTGAGCGCCGCTCCTGCCTCGCGTCGCTGCGGCTGGCCTGCCTGCTGCTGGCCCCCCTGGCGGCGGCCCCGTCGCGCGCCAGCGAGCCGCCGGCCCCGCCGGCGCCCGAGGTCCGCGGCCCGGCGCACCCGCTGGCCCGGCCGGATCCCCACGCCGCCGAGGCCGTCCCGCCGCTCAGCCCCGAGGTGCCCGAGCCGCACGCGGCCGCGCCGGTGGTGGCCGCCCCGCGCGCCCCCACCGCGCCAGGCACGGTCGGGCACGGCAACGGCACCGCCACGCTGGAGGATCACGCCACCGGGGCCATCCAGGCCGCCTCGCCCAGCGCCGGCCGTGCCGCCGCGGGCGACGCCGCCACGGCGGCGGCCGCGGTGCGCGGCCTGACCGGCGGGAAGAAGGAGCCCGCCCCGGCCTCGCGCGAGCCGCCGGTGCCGCCGACGCTGACCGGCAAGGCCCTGGCCGAGGAGCTGCGCCGCTCCGCCGGCGGGCGCGCCACCGACCAGGAGGCCCTGGCCGCCGAGCGGGCCCGCCTGGACCGGCTCACCAAGGAGATCGCCGAGGCCCGCGCCGCCCTCAAGGCGGAGACCGGACGGCTCGAGGCGCTGGTCACGCAGGCCGCCGAGGCGCAGGCCAGGGCCGCCAAGGGGGCCAAGCCCAGGCCAGGCCAGAAGGGCCCCGCCGCGCCGTTCGAGGCGCTCGCCAAGACCATGAAGAGCATGAAGGCCGACCAGGCGGCCGCGCTGCTGACCCGGCTCGACCGCCCGCTGGCCGCCACCCTCCTGGCCGGCATGAAGCCGGCCGAGGCCGCCGCCGTGCTCGAGAAGATGGACAGCGCCACCAGCGCCTCGCTGGTCACGCTCCTCGCCAAGAAGGAGTCGCCATGACCATCGACCTGGCCGGCCTCACGCTGGTCACCACCGGCGCCGTGACGCCGCGGGGTCCCGACCTCGCCGCGGGCGGCTCCCAGCTGGGACGGCGCACCGCCGAGAGCCCCTTCGCCGTGCTCCTGGCCTCCGCCAGCCCGGGGCGCCCGTCGGAGCGCGCGGCCGCGGAGGCGCCGGCCGGGAACCGCCAGGCGGCCCTGCTGGCGGGCCTGGCCGAGCACGCCGCTGCGGCTGGCGCTGCCCTCGCCGCTGCCGCTGCCGCGACCCAGGCCGGCTCGGAGTCGGGCACGCCAGCCGTCGCCACCTCGGACCCGCTCGAAGGTTCGGCCGTCGCGGCGCAGGAGGCCCCTGAGAGCAGCCTCCTCGCCGCCCAGGCCCCCTCTCCCGCCCCGGCGGGAGAGGGGGTCGTCCTGGCCGCCGCGCTGGCTGCGGCGAGCACCCTCGCGGGCGCTCGGGCGAGCATGGCCACGGCCGCGGGCATGGCGCCCGCAGCGGCGTGGCCCGTGAGCTCAGGCAGGAGGCCCGCGGCGACGCCGTCCGTGACCGCCAGCACGGGGTCCAGCGAGGCCTCCCAGGCCCGCGACGCCGGCGCCACGGCCCCTTCGTCGCCGATCCTCTCGCGATCCGAGCCGGGCCTGCCGCCCGGCTCGCCCGGAGCCAGCGCCAGCCGCATGGCGCGGGCCGGCGGGGGGCTGGCGCCTGGCCGCCAGGCCGGACCGGCCAGCCCGGCAGGAATGGCCGCCCACACACCGTCGGCCCAGCCCGCCGTTCCGCCCTGCACTGTCGAGGTCCACCCTGGGCCGCACCCTGCCAACCACCCGTCCGCGCAGGAGCCACGGGGCCCGGTCGCGCCCGCCGGCATGCCGGGGCGCAGCGCCAGGCTCGAGCCCGGGGCGCCCGCCTCGGCCACGCCGGCCGCCTCCGGCACCGTCCGTGCATTTGCACCGCAGCGGGACCGAGACGTGACGACCGACGACACCACCACCAGTGACCAGGATCGCTCCGGCGATGGCGCCGAGGCTGGCCCTGCCCTTGATCGCCGAGGCCTCGCCGCCGCAGGTCGTCCCACCGCGGCCGGGCTCCCGCCTGCAGCCCCCGGGCGACCCGCCGCGCAGGCCGAGCCGGCACCACCCGTCCAGCCGCAGGCCGACGGCGACGCTGGCGTCCCGTCTCCCGCCCAGGCCATCGACTCGGCCAGGGAGGAGTCGCCCCCCGCCCCCGCGCCGGTCCGCCGCCGCGACGACCCGGCGCGCCGCGCCGCGCCACCGCCGACACCGCCTCGCCGCGCCAGCTGGCTGGCCCGCCGCGCCCCGCCGCACCCCAGCCGCCGGCGCGCGCCGCCGCCGAGCCGGACCAGCGCCTCGCGCCGGCGGCCTTGCTGGCCCGCGACCTGGCCACCGGCGCCCGCCTGTCCCAGGCCTCGCAGGGCGGCCAGGCGCTGCGCGAGCCGGGCGAGCCGCAGCGCCCCAAGACCTCCCGGGCCACGGCCGAGCCGCAGCCCCAGGGCCCGCTGTCCGGGCCGGCCGCGGCCGCCGCCCCCGAGCCCACCCAGCCGCGCCCCGCCGCGGCCGCCCCGCGCCCCGCGCCGTTCCTGCCCCAGGACCCGCTGCCGTGCGACGTGGGTGGCGCCATCCTGCCCGGCGGGGCCCACCTCAGGCTGGCGTCGGACACCCTGGGCGACCTGTCCCTGCACCTGCGCGTCCGCGACGGCGTGGCCCACGTCCGCGTCGAGGGCGAGCAGGCCGCCACCGTGGTCGGCCGGGGCCAGGAGCTGCAGCGGGCCCTGGCGGCCGAGGGGCTCAGGCTCGGCCAGCTGGAGGTGGAGCGCCCCCAGCCGCAGGCCGCGCCCCCCGAGGCGGCCCGCGCCGCCGCCGGGCACGAGGCGCCGCAGGGCCGGCAGGACCGGCCCGACCGCGATCCGCCCGGCGGCCCCGCCGGCGATCGCCCCCTGTCCACCCCCGGCGCGCCGCAGGGCCGGCGCCCGGCGGGCCGCACCACCGCCCACCACGTGGAGGCCTGAGATGGCCGACGTCGTCACCAGCTCCCTGGGGAGCCTGCCGCAGGTCACCGGCGTCGTCGCGCCGACGGCCAAGAGCACCCTCGACAAGGACTCCTTCCTCAAGCTGCTCACCACCCAGCTGCAGAAGCAGGACCCGCTGTCGCCGATGGACTCCAACGCCTTCGTGGCGCAGCTGGCCCAGTTCTCCTCGGTGGAGGCCCTGGAGAACATGGGCAGGAAGCTCGACACGCTGGCCCTGGGCCAGGCCAACGCCAACCAGATGGCCGTGCCCCAGATGATCGGCAAGGAGATCCTCTTCAACGCCGACCACCTGGCCCTCACCAAGGGCGCCGCCGCCACCAAGTTCTCGGTGCTGCTGGGCGCCGCCTCCGACAACACCGTGGCCATGATCACCGACGCCGCCGGCAAGGTGGTGCGCACCCTCGACCTGGGCGCCCGCGGCGCCGGCACCTTCGCCACCGAGTGGGACGGGCGCGACGACCAGGGCCAGCCCCTCGACTCGGGCACCTACCAGCTGATCGTCGCCGCCTCCAAGCGGGACGGCACCGAGGTGGGCAGCGCCACCTTCGTGCGCGGGGTGGTCAGCGGGGTCTCCTTCGAGGGCTCCGTCCCGCAGCTGCTCGTCAACGGCAACGTCGTCCAGCTCGGCGACGTCACCGAGATCGCCACCGCGCCGCCCACCTAGCCACCGCCACCGCCACCGCAGCCACCCCAACCGACCTCACCGCACCCGAAAGGAAGCCGCCATGTCGCTCCTCACCTCCCTCTCCGCAGGCACCACCGGCCTCGAGGCCGCGTCGCTCGAGCTCTCCGTCGTCGGCGACAACATCGCCAACGCCAACACCATCGGCTTCAAGGGCGGCCGGGCCGCCTTCGAGGACGCCCTGACCCAGACGGTCATCGGCGGCACCGGCGAGATCGGCCTGGGCGCGCGGCTCGAGTCGGTGCAGAAGATCCTGACCCAGGGCGCCCTCAACTCCACCGGCATCGCCACCGACCTGGCGCTGCAGGGGAACGGCTTCTTCATCGTGAGCGGCAACCACAACGGCCAGACCGCCAACTTCTTCACCCGCGCCGGCCAGTTCACCGTGGACAAGGACGGCTTCATGGTGAACCTGGAGGGGCTCAAGGTGCAGGGCTTCCCGGCCGACGCCGCCGGCGCCCTCTCGGCCCAGCCGGGCAACCTGCTGGTGGGCACCGCCTCGGCCCAGCCGCGGGCCACCGGCTCCATCCAGGTGAAGGCCAACCTCAAGGCCGACGCCGTCATCAAGACCGACGCCCTGGGCGCCCCCATCCCGTTCGACCCGGCCAACCCCGGCGGCACCTCCGAGTTCTCCACCTCCATGACCGTCTACGACACCCTGGGCGCCGCCCACGCGGTGCAGGTGTTCTTCTCCAAGACGGCCACCGGCGCGGGCGGCAACTCCTGGGAGTGGAACGCCATGACCGACGGCGGCGGGCTGGCCCCGCCGGCCGTGGCCGGCACGCTGGAGGTCATCGCCGGCGGCGCCCTCACCTTCGACAACCAGGGCCGCCTGGCCACCGACGTGCCGCGGGCCACCAACGCCACCACCTTCAACCCGCTGGGCGCGGCCGCCCCCCAGCCCCTCACCTTCAACTTCGGCGACCCGACCGCGGTGGCCGGGAACACCGGCCTGCTGGGCGTCTCGCAGTTCGCCGCCCCCTCGGCCTCCACCTTCATCGGCCAGGACGGCTTCGGCTCCGGCCAGCTGGCCTCCATCCGCATCGACCCCACCGGCAACATCAACGGCGTCTTCACCAACGGCCAGACCCGCGTCCTCGGCCAGGTGGCGGTGGCCGCCTTCTCCGGTCCGGACCGGATGGAGCGGGTCGGCGGCAACCTGTTCCAGCAGAGCCAGGCCTCCGGCCAGCCGGTCATCGGCGCCCCGGGTGCCGGCGGACGCGCCTCGATCATCTCGGGCTCGCTCGAGCAGTCCAACGTGGACCTGGCCGAGCAGTTCGTGCGGCTCATCGCCGCCCAGCGGGCCTTCCAGGCCAACTCGAAGACCATCACCACCGCCGACCAGCTGCTCTCCGAGCTGATCGCGCTCAAGCGGTAGGCGGCTTGCACCCAGGGCGTCCTTAAGGGACCGCCCTGGCGTACCGATGACCCGGGTGCCTGGAGCTCACATGATCGTGCTGACACGCCTCGACGGGAAGGAGCTGGTGGTCAACGCCGACCACGTCCTCACCGTCGAGGCCACACCGGACACCGTGATCCAGCTCGTCAACGCCATGCACCTGATGGTCAAGGAGCCCCCGGACGAGGTGGTGGAGCGGGTGGCGGCGTGGCGGCGGCGCTGCCAGCTGGGCCCCGAGCGCCGGGGCGACGTGCTGCCGTTCCCGCGCAGCGTGCCGAACCCGGAGGACTAGCCCATGGACATCACCAGCGTCGGCGGGATCGTCTTCGCCATCGCCGCCATCCTGGTCGGCCAGGCGCTGGAAGGCGGCCACGTCGGCTCCATCCTGCAGCTCACCGCCGCCATGATCGTCTTCGGCGGCACCATCGGCGCCGTGGCCGTGGCCTTCCCCAAGAAGGACTTCTTCCACGGGCTCAAGCTGGCCAAGATGGTCTTCAGCGAGAAGAAGCGCGACATGGGCGGCATCGCCAAGCAGCTGGTGGACTACGCCTCGCTGGCCCGCCGCGACGGCGTGCTGGCGCTGGAGGGGCGGCTCGGCGAGGTCACCGACCCGTTCATGCGGCGGGCCCTGCAGTTCGTGGTGGACGGGGTGGACGCCAACGTCACCCGCGACACGCTGGAGGGGGCCATCGACGCCGAGTACGAGGAGAACGAGGTGGGGGCCAAGGTGTGGGAGTCGATGGGCGGCTTCGCCCCCACCGTCGGCATCCTGGGCGCGGTGCTCGGCCTCATCCACGTGATGGAGAACCTGAACGACCCGTCCAAGCTGGGCGGCGGCATCGCCACCGCCTTCGTGGCCACGGTGTACGGCGTGGGCGCGGCCAACCTGTTCTTCCTGCCCTTCGCCAACAAGATCAAGCGCAAGCTCAAGCTGGAGAAGGAGCGCAAGACCCTCATCGCCGAGGGGGTGCTCTCCATCCAGGAGGGCGTCAACCCGCGGGTGCTCGAGGAGAAGCTGCGCGCCTACACGGGCGAGGAAGCGCCCCCCGCCGAGAAGAAGGCGGCCTGACGGCCGACCCTGGGAGACCTGAGTGGCCCGCAAGAAGAAGGCGCACGCCGAGGAGCACGAGAACCACGAGCGGTGGCTGGTCTCCTACGCCGACTTCATCACCCTGCTCTTCGCCTTCTTCGTGGTGCTCTACTCGGTGTCCCGGGTGGACAACAAGAAGATGCAGCAGGCGGTCCAGTCCATCCAGTGGGCCATGCACTACGGCGGCACCGGCGGCACCGGCGCCCTGCCCATCTTCGACGGTCCGGCCGCCAACGGCGGCGGGCCGGCGCTCAACTCCGGCTCCAACTCCAACCAGGCGCCGAAGGCCAAGGCCATCGAGATGCTGCGCAAGAAGCTGGAGAAGCGCATCAAGCCCTTCCTGATGGAGCGCAACGTCCGGCCCTCGGTGACCGTGGCGGTGGAGGGGCGGCGCCTGACGGTGCGGCTGGCCGCCACCGAGTTCTTCGACGCCGGGCAGGCGGCGCTGCGCCCGCAGATCCTCTCGGTCATCGACGCCATCGCCATGGAGCTGGTGCCGCTCGAGCGCACCCTGCGCGTCGAGGGGCACACCGACGAGACGCCGCAGGGCGGCGACCGCTACCGCAACAACTGGGACCTGTCGGCGGCGCGGGCCGCCACGGTGGTGACCTACCTGGAGGCGGCCCACCGGGCCCGCCCCGAGCTGCTGCAGGCGGTGGGGCTCGGCTCGGCCCACCCGGTCTCCGCCGAGGAGACCCTGGAGGCGCGCGAGCGCAACCGCCGGGTCGAGCTGGTCATCGAGCTCGAGGCCAACGACGAGCTGCTGAACTCCGGCCTGGAGTAGCGGGCCGGGTACCGGACCTGGGTCCACCCGACGCGGGGTCGGCGGGGACCCGCCGAGGCCCTGTCCCACACGACCGCGCCCTGCGACGCCCCACGACGCGTACCGTCGGTCGAGCTGGGGCCGGCGCCGGCGCAACCCCTCGCCGCCAGGCCGGATCTCCGCTCCGTCGCACCAGCCGCAGCGTCCGTCCGACGCGGACGCGGGGTCCGTCTCACCCATCCCCCGAATGGCACGCCGACTGCTCATGTCCGCTTCGCGACCGCGGACGCAGCGTCCCCAGGCCGCGCCAGACCGGCCCCCCGGCCGGTCCACCTGGAGGCAGCACCATGCTCTCGAAGCTGACGATCGGCGCCAAGATCTTCGCGGCCCTGGCGGCCGCCACCGTGGTCCTCCTGCTGGTCGGCGGCCTGGCCTGGTGGAGCGCCCGCGACATCGCCGGCCACCTCGACGAGGCGACCAACCAGAAGATCCCCAGCCTGGTGGCGCTGGCGAGCGCCGACGAGGCGCAGATGAGCCTGGAGGCCGCCACCTGGAAGCTGGTCAACCGGCGCATCACCCCGGGCCAGGCCCGGGAGGCCCTGGCGCAGGTCCGGGAGAAGCTGGCCGCCGTGGAGGAGGCCACCCGCGCCTACGAGGCGCAGCCGCACCAGCCCGCCACCCTGGCGCTGTGGGCGGCATGGAAGACCCCCTTCACCGAGTGGCGCGGCACGGTGGAGGAGCTGGCCCGGCTGGCGGGGGAGCGGGCCGACCGGCTGGCCGCCGGCGCCACCGCCACCGACCCGGCCATCGTCGCCCTGGAGGCCCGCGCCTGGACCGCCATGCAGGAGGGGTGGCCGGTCTTCGAGCGGGCCGAGGCGGGCATCGAGGCCATCAAGGGACAGACCCTGGCCGACGCCGCCAGGAACGGCGCCGAGGGCCAGGCGGCGGCCTCCTCCGACACCCGGCTCATCCTGGTGACGGCGCTGCTGGCCGGCCTGGCGCTGCTGGCCATGGCCTGGACCCTCTCCCGCCGCATCGGCGGCACGGTCCGCGCCCTGGTGGCCGAGGCCGGCAAGCTCAGCCAGGCGGTGGCGGAGGGTCGCCTCGGCCTGCGCGGCGACACCGCCCACCTGGACCCCGAGTTCCGGCCGGTGGTGGAGGGGCTGAACGCCACGCTGGACGCCTTCATGAGGCCCATGGGGGTCACCGCCGACTACGTGGCCCGCATCTCGCGCGGCGACCTGCCGCCGAAGATCACCGATCGGTACCAGGGCGACTTCAGCGCCATCAAGGACAACCTCAACACCTGCATCGACACCCTCGCGGCCCTGGAGGTCGAGATGGCCCGGGTGGCCGAGGCCGCGGTGCAGGGGCACCTGGAGCAGCGCGCCGACGCCGCCCGCCACCAGGGGGCCTTCCGCCGGGTGGTGGACGGCGTCAACGCCACCATCGACACGCTGGTCGGCCACCTCGACGCCATGCCGGCCCCGGCCATGATCATCGACCGCGACTTCAAGGCCCGCTACCTGAACAGCGCCGCCCTGAAGGTGGTGGGGCGCGACCGCGGCCAGGCGCTGGGGCAGCGCTGCGCCGAGCTGTTCCGCACCGAGGACTGCGACACCGAGCGCTGCGCCTGCGCCCGGGCCATGAGCGGCAACCGGGTGGCCGCCAGCGAGACCACCGCCCGCCCGGCCGCCGGCGAGCTGGAGATCGCCTACTCCGGCGTGCCGCTGCGCGACCGGGGCGGCCAGGTGATCGGCGCCTTCGAGGTGGTGAGCGACCAGACCGCGGTGAAGCGCGCCATGCGGCAGGGCCAGAAGGTGTCGGCGTTCCAGGCCAGCGAGACGGCCCGGGTGGTGGCGGCGCTGGAGAAGCTGTCGCGCGGCGACCTCGAGGTGGACACCCGGGTGGCCGAGGCCGACGCCGACACCGCCGAGGTCCAGCGGACCTTCCAGACCATCGCCGGCGCCATCCAGCGCAGCGCCGAGGCGGTGCGGGCCCTGACCCGCGACGTGGCCACCCTCTCCGAGGCGGCCATCGCCGGCCGGCTCTCCACCCGCGCCGACGCCTCGCGCCACCAGGGCGACTTCGCCAAGATCGTGACCGGCGTGAACGGCACGCTGGAGGCGGTGGTGGCCCCCCTGGCCGAGGCGGCCGCGGTGCTCGACCAGCTGGCCCAGCGCGACCTCCGGGCGCGGGTGGCCGGCGCCTACCAGGGCGATCACGCCCGCATCAAGGACTCGCTCAACGCCACCGCCGAGGCCTTGCACGAGGCCCTGACCCAGGTGTCGTCGGCGGTGGAGCAGGTGACCAGCGCCTCGCAGCAGATCGCCGCGTCGTCCCAGGCGGTCGCCTCGGGCGCCTCGGAGCAGGCCGCCTCGCTGCAGCAGACCACCTCCAGCCTGGAGTCGGTCTCCGGCATGACCCGCCAGTCGGCCGACAACGCCGGCCAGGCCAACACCCTGGCGCAGGACGCCAGGTCCGCTGCCACCGCCGGGGCCGCCGCGGTGGAGCAGATGCAGGTGGCCATGACCCAGATCCGCGCCAGCGCCGAGGGCACCTCCCAGATCATCAAGGACATCAACGAGATCGCCTTCCAGACCAACCTGCTGGCCCTCAACGCGGCCGTCGAGGCGGCGCGCGCCGGAGAGGCCGGCCGCGGCTTCGCGGTGGTGGCCGAGGAGGTCCGCTCGCTGGCCCTGCGCAGCAAGGAGGCGGCCACCAAGACCGAGGCCCTGATCCGCGAGTCGGTGCGGCAGGCCGGCGAGGGCGAGGTCACCTCGCGCCAGGTGGCGGGCCAGCTCGGCCAGATCGTGGCCGGCATCGGCAAGGTCTCGGACATCGTCTCGGAGATCGCCGCGGCCGCCAAGGCGCAGACCGGCGGCATCCAGGAGGTGAGCCAGGCGGTGGCCGAGATGGACAAGGTGACCCAGCAGAACGCCGCCTCGGCGGAGCAGTCCTCCTCGGCCGCCAGCGAGCTGAACGGGCAGGCCGAGGAGCTGGCCGCCATGGTGGGCGCCTTCCAGCTGGCCCGGCCCGGGTCGGCGCGGCAGGCCGCGGCCCTGCCGGCGGCGACACGCCGCGCACCCCGGACCACCACCCAGGCCCGCGGCCCCACGGCGCGCTCACCGCGCCGGCCAGCCGACGCGCTGTTCCCCATGGACGACGCCACCGAGCTGAAGGAGTTCTGAGCGGAGCGGGGCCGGGTCTGACCGACCCGGGTGGGGGCGGAGGTTCTGCGGGACCCATGCCGCCTCGGGACCGTGCCTCGCCAACCCCCAAAGGAGCCATGCCTCAATATTCTGTTTTTACTTCGGTTTTTTCCGGTCAAGGCCAGGAGGGCCCCGTGATCTGCGGTGGCTGGCCTGGCCAAAGCTGGCACATCGACTGCTCTCACAAGGAGCCACCACACCCGAGCGCGCCGACGTCCGGCCCGCCCGAGGGAGGGAGATGACATGAACGAGACCACCGTCGAGAAGTCCGCTGGCGCCGAGGGCGGCGCCTCAGACCTGGGCAAGCGCCTGGCCGGCAAGTACATGACCTTCCAGCTCGCCCGGGAGGAGTACGGCCTCGAGATCCTCAAGGTGCGCGAGATCATCGGGCTCATGGAGATCACCCGGGTGCCGCGCACCCGCGAGTTCGTCCGCGGCGTCATCAACCTGCGCGGCAAGGTCATCCCGGTGGTCGACCTGCGGCTGAAGTTCGGCATGGAGCGGACCGAGGCCACCGACCAGACGGTCATCATCGTGGTCCAGTGCGCCGTGGACGGCCGGCCGCTGACCATGGGGCTGCTGGTGGACCAGGTGCTGGAGGTGCTCTCCATCGACGGCGCGCAGATCGAGCCGGCTCCCTCGCTGGCCCACGCCCAGCTCGACGAGGAGTTCATCCTCGGCGTCGGCAAGCACGAGAAGCGCATCGTCTTCCTGCTCGACATCGCGCGCATCCTCTCCAGCGACGAGGCCCACGACCTGGCCCGCACCGCCGGCTAGCCGCGGTCCGCGGTCCCATCGCCGCCCGGGCCACGGCCCCGGCCCCCACCCGGACGGAGCCACCCATGTCCCTCACGACGCCAGCCCCGCTCCGCCCCGGCACCCGCCGGATCCGCGTCCTGGTGGTGGACGACTCGGCGGTGGTCCGCAACGTCTTCTCCACCGAGCTGGCCAAGGACCCGGGCATCGAGGTGGTGGGGGCGGCCCCCGACCCCTTCGTGGCGCGCGACATGCTGCTGGAGCGCGAGCCCGACGTGATCACCCTCGACATGGAGATGCCGCGCATGGACGGCATCACCTTCCTGCGCAAGATCATGCAGTACCGCCCCACCCCGGTGATCGTGGTCTCGTCCCTGACGCAGGCCGGCGGCGAGCTGGCCATGGAGGCGCTGGCGGCCGGGGCGGTGGAGGTGATGTGCAAGCCCGGGGCGGCCTACTCGGTGGGCGACATGACCGCCGACCTGGTGGAGAAGGTGAAGGAGGTGGCCAGCACCGGCCTCCGGGTGCCGGCCGACCGACCGGCGCCGCCGCCGCGCAGCGGCGCCGCCGCCCCCTCGCTGACCCGCACCACCAACCAGATCCTGGCCATCGGGGCCTCCACCGGCGGCACCGTGGCCATCGAGCGCATCCTGGCCACCCTGCCCCCCAACGTGCCGGGCATCGTCATCACCCAGCACATGCCCGAGCTCTTCACCAAGTTCTTCGCCAACCGGCTCAAGAGCATGTCGCGCCTGGACGCGCGCGAGGCGGTCGACGGCGACTCGGTGGTCCCCGGCGTGGCGCTGGTGGCCCCCGGCAACAAGCACATGCTGCTGAAGCGCTCCGGCGCCCGCTACCTGGTGGAGGTGAAGGACGGGCCGCGCGTCAACCGCCACCGCCCCTCGGTGGACGTGATGTTCCGCTCGGTGGCGCGCACCGCCGGCAAGAACGCGGTGGGCGTGATCCTCACCGGCATGGGCGGCGACGGGGCGCAGGGGCTGCTGGCCATGCGCGAGGCCGGGGCCCGCACCATCGCGCAGGACGAGGCCACCTGCGTGGTCTTCGGCATGCCCAAGGTGGCCATCGACGCCGGGGCGGTCGAGCAGGTCATGCCGCTCGACCTGATCGGCGCCGAGGTGCTGCGGCTGGCCGAGGCCGCCGGCCGCGGCTAGCGGCCTCCCCTACTCCAGGTCGAGCTCGAGCAGCACCGGGTCGCCGGCCTCGGAGTGCACCACCGCGGCGCAGGTGCGCCGGCCGGTGGCGGGCAGCCCGGTCAGCACCGCCTGCGGCAGGCCCAGCTGGCTCGGCACCTTGGTGCCGAAGAAGCGCGTCACGAAGGCGCCGCCGATGACGTTCAGGATCTCCGAGACCGCGGCCCGCCCGTTCTCCTCGGCCTCCGGGTCGGAGGGCTCGGTGCCGAGCATGTTGGCGGCCAGCTCCACCCCCACCGGCACCGCCATGGTGAGGCGCAGGGTGCCGGAGCGCACCGACTCGAAGGCCAGGGTGGCGGCGAAGACCCGCTCGCCCCACTGGATGGGCTCCTCGGCCGGCTCCACGAACATGAAGGCCGAGTCCTGCAGCACGGTGCCGACGATGTCGGTCAGCAGCTCGGACGTCGCGTCAGCCACGGGTGTCTCCCTTGCCCAGGATCTCCAGGACCAGGTCCTTGAGCGCCTCGGGGCGGAACGGCTTGGCCAGGTAGGCCCGCGCCCCGATGTCCAGCAGGCGCTCGATGCGCTGCTCGCTGATGGGGGTGGCCACGATGATGACGGGGATCTTGGAGAGCCGGTCGTCGGCGCTCATGCGCTCGACCAGCTCCATGCCGTTCATGACCGGCATGTTGATGTCGGCCAGCACCAGGTCCACGTGGTGCTCGGCCAGCCGGGCCAGGGCCTCGGCCCCGTCGCCGGCCTCGTGGACCTGGCCGATCTCCAGCCCGCACAGGCCGATGGCGCGCCGCACCATCTTGCGGGTCACCGGGGAGTCGTCCACCACCAGGATGTCGAGCGGCACGGCCTGCTCCTTCCCTTCAGATGCGGCGGTCACAGCTGGGAGACCTCGGACCCGGACTGGATCGTGATCTGGCCGGTGTCGACGAAGAGGCGCGCGGTGCGGGAGCGGTTGCCGCCGCAGTCCTCCGCGCCGATGAGCACCTGGGCCTTCCAGAAGATCTTGCGCATCATGGTGTAGTTGCGCTTGCCGATGTCGAAGGTGCCGTTGTCGCCGTGGAAGTTGCCGCCGCCGGCCACCTTCACCAGGATGCTGGCCTTCTTCGATCCCAGCGCGTACATCCGCTCGAAGAGCATGGGGATGCCGGTGTCGGCGAAGGTGCCCGGCGAGCCCTGGGCGCGCTCCGGCGACAGCGTGGAGGTGGGCAGCTGGAAGTGCAGCATGCCCGCCACCTTGTTGAGCGGGTCGTAGGTCATGACGGCGATGCAGGACCCCAGCCCGTGGGTGATGAGCGTGGCGTCGCGGTCCGCCGTCACCTCCAGCCCGCCGATGGAGACCGTGATGAGCCTCATCGAGCCTCCTCGGGCAGCCGGTAGACCGAGGGGCGCTCGGTCTTGAAGCGGGTGGTGATGCCGTTGAGGGTCTCGGAGTGGCCGATGAAGAGCGGGCAGCCGGGCCCGACCAGGCGCTCGAACTCCCCCACCACCCCGGCCCGCATGGGGCGATCGAAGTAGATCATGACGTTGCGGCAGAAGACGGCGTCGAGCGGCCCCTTCATCGGGTAGGGCCGGGCGGCCAGGTTGAGGCGCCGGTAGGTGATGCGCTGCTTGAGCCGGTCGCGCACCGCCCACTGCACCTCGCCGTCCTCCCCCGGCGGCAGCCGATCCATGTAGCGCTGCAGCATGGCCGGCGGGATGCCGTCGATCTCCTCGGCGCCGTAGACCCCGGCCACCGCCCTGGCCAGCACGCGGGTGGAGATGTCGGTGGCCAGCACCTTCCAGTCGCAGCCCTCCAGGATGGGATCCAGGGTCATGGCGATGGTGTACGGCTCCTCGCCCGACGAGCTGGCGGCGCACCAGATGCGGAAGCGCCGCTGCCCGGCCGCCTTCTGCTCCAGGATGCACTCGCGCAGCGTCTCGAAGTGGTCCGGCTCCCGGTAGAACTTGGTGAAGTTGGTGGAGATGGCGTCGAGGAAGAGCACCACCTCGTCGTCGCCGTCGACGCGCAGGCGCTCCAGGTACTCGCGCTCGCTGGACAGGCCCAGCTCGCGCAGCCGCTTGGCCAGGCGGGCCTGCACCAGGGCGGCCTTGCCGTCCCGCAGGAAGATGCCGGCCTTCTGGTAGGCGATGGCCTGGAACTCCTTGAAGGTCTGGGCGTCCATGGGTCAGGTCCCGACCGCCGCCTCCCGGAGGCCGCTGCGCGCCGCCAGCGACGAGAGCCGGTCGACGTTCAGGATCAGGCCGACGCGCCCGTCCGAGAGGATGGCCGCGCCGGAGAGGAAGTCGGTGTCGCCGATCCCCTGGCCCAGCGGCTTGATGACGACCTGCTGCTGCGTCAGCACGTCGTCGACCACGATGCCCAGCTTGCGGCCCAGCCCCTCCAGCACCACCACGTGCCCCTCGGTGGGCGGCCGCTCCGGGCCGTCCATCTGGAGCAGCCGGTGCAGGCGGAGCAGCGGCAGGATCTCGCCGCGCACGTTGATGATCTCGCCGCGCCCGGCCGCCAGGGAGATCATCTCCTGGGTGGGCCGCAGCGACTCCACGATGGAGAGGCTGGGGATGATGTACTTCTCCTTGCCGCTGGCGATCAGCATGCCCTCGATGATGGCCAGGGTGAGCGGCAGCACCATCTTGAAGGTGGAGCCCTGCCCGGGGCGGGACGTCACCGAGACGCGGCCGCGCATCCCCTCGATGTTGCGCTTGACCACGTCCATGCCCACGCCGCGGCCGGAGATCTCGGTGACCTTGGCGGCGGTGGAGAACCCGGGCAGGAAGATGAGGTTGTAGATCTCCTGCTCGGAGAGCTCGCGCCCCTCCTCCACCAGCCCCTTCTCGCGGGCCTTGGCCAGGATGCGGTCCTTCTGCAGGCCGCGCCCGTCGTCGCCCAGCTCCACCACGATGCTGCCGCCCTCGTGGTAGGCGGAGAGCTTGATGACCGCGCGCGGCGCCTTGCCGGCGGTCTTGCGCTCGGCGGCCGCCTCGGTGCCGTGGTCGATGGAGTTGCGCACCAGGTGGACCAGCGGGTCCTCGATGCGCTCCACCATGGAGCGGTCCATCTCGGTGTCCTCGCCGAACTGCTCCAGCACGATGTCCTTGCCGCTCTTGCGCGACAGGTCGCGCACCAGGCGCGCCATCTTCTGGAAGGCGCCGCGCACCGGCACCATGCGCATCCGCATGGCCACGTTCTGCAGGTCCCGGCTGATCTTGGTGAGCTGGTTGAGGTAGTTGCGGATCTTGAGCGAGGAGAGCGCCGCGATCTCCGGCGCGTGCACCACCATCGACTCCACGATGATGAGCTCGCCGATCATCTCGACCATCGAGTCGACGCGCTCCAGGTCGACCTTGACGGTCTCGCGCAGCTGGCTGCCGCCGCCGTCGCTGGCGGGGCCGGCGGGCGCGGCCGGCGCGGCCGGGGCGGCCGGGCGGGGCGCGGCGGCCAGCGGGGTGGGCTCGGCCAGCGGGGTGGGCTCGGCCGGCGGGGTGGGCTCGGCCGGCGGGGCCGGCGGCGGGGCCAGGTCGGCCGGCGCGGCCGGCTTGCGCACCACGTAGAGCGGCTTGCCGCTGGCGTCGGGCGGGCCCTTCTTGACCACGAAGGCCTGCGGCGCCTCGGCGCCCTCCTCCGGCACCTCGTCGATGACCGCCTGGATGCGCTCCACCAGGCCCGGCACCGCCGGGTCGTCCTCCAGGTCGACGTGGGCGTCCACCGCCCGGCGCAGGGCGTCCAGCATGTTGCGGAGGCGCGCCGTGGACTCGAAGGTGACGTCGAAGGCCTCGCCCACCAGCGGCTGCTTGCCCTCCCGGACCTGGTTGAGGAGGGTCTCGGTGGTGTGGGCCAGGGCCACCAGCTGGGTCAGCTCGAGGAAGCCCGCCACGCCCTTGATGGTGTGGAAGACGCGGAAGAGCGCGTTGATCTTCTCGTGATCCGCCTCGCCCTTCTCGATGGCCAGCAGGATCTCGTCGGCCCGGGTCAGCCCCTCGCCCGACTCCTCCAGGAAGTCGCCGATGAGCTCCACCGTCTCGCCGTCGCGCCTGGAGCTGGCCGCCCCCGAGAGGGCGGCGGGCGCCGCGGCCGGAGCGGCGGGCGCGGGCGGGCGCCCGCCCTGCTGCTCGCCGACCAGCTGCCCGAGGCGCTTCAGGGCCTCCGCCGAGAGGTCGGTGGCCCCCAGCGAGGCCACCAGCTCGGCCGCCTCCTCGCGGAGCTGGCCGGTCAGGGCCCCCCCGGCGCGGGCCTCCTCCAGCGCCTTGATCAGCTCCGCCAGCGTGGCGGCGTCGTCGGCGTCGGCCTCGACCACCGCGGTGGCCAGGGCGTCGAGCAGGTCGGCGGGTGTCCGTGCAGCCATGGAGTGCCCCCTACAGCGTGACGAACTCGAGGCGGCCGGCGGCGTAGCCGGGCACCTCGACGTTGAACTCGCGCCGCTCGTCCGAGCCCTCGACGAGGGCCAGCAGCTCGGCGGCGCAGGCGGCCGGCGGGCAGGACATGGCGCCCAGCCGGAAGGGTCGACCGCCGGCGGAGAGGAAGCGGGAGAGGACGTTCATGACCTCCCCGAAGTTGTCCTGCAGCGACTCGTCCATCCGGCCGCTCGCCAGGCACTCCTTGACCGCGGCCATCGGCACCACCGACAGGGCCGCCGCCAGCGAGCCGGCCAGCGCCAGGTCGGCCCGCACCAGCACCTGCAGCAGCGGCTCGTCGGTGTGGAACAGGGCGGTGGCGTGCGGCGCCTTCGGCGGGGTCTCGTCCTCCAGCCGCGCCACCTTGACCGGCCGCATGAGCAGGGCTCCCAGGAGCTTCTCGAGCTCGGGCGGCTTGGGCAGGGGGACGATGACCATCGGCGTCGGGCCTCGTCAGGCGCGCGGGTGGACCAGCAGGAGGGCGGCCGTGAGGTCCCCGGTCTTGACCTCGGCCACCCGCACCCCGACCCGGTCGGTGGCCTGGATGGCCCCGCGGATGAAGACCGGCAGCCCCATCTGCAGGGCGCTGGCCCGATCGCGCACCCGCGCCTTGAAGGCGCCGGCCACGATGTTGATGATCTCGTTGACGGCGTCGGCCACCTCGCCGTCGGGCAGGTCGGCCTCGGCGGGGGTCATCCCCATCAGCCCCCTGGCCAGCGCCTGGCAGCCCTCCAGGCTGGAGGCCAGGCCGATCTGGACGGCCCCGGCCGGGCCCATCAGGCCCAGGTAGGCGCCGTGCAGGGGCACCGGGGTGTCGTGGCGGGCCGTCACCTCGACGCCGGCGAACCCGAGCGCCGAGGTGGCCACCTCCTCGAAGGCCCGCTCCAGGTCGGCCAGCCAGGTGGCCAGGCCCGCCGGGTCGCCGCTCACCCGATCACCGGGCCCAGCGAGGCCTTGAGGGTGTCGGGCGTGAACGGCTTGGTGATCATGAAGAGGGCCCCGGACTGGAAGGCCAGGTCGCGCATGGCCGGGTCGCTCTCGGAGGTGACGAACCCCATCTTCACGGGGTTGCCCTCCGCCCGGAGGGTCTTGAGCAGCTCGATGCCGCTCATCTCGGGCATGTTCCAGTCGGCCATCACCAGGTCGGGGGTGGCCGCCCGGATGAGCTTGAGGGCCTCGGCACCGTTGACCGCCTCGACGAAGGCGACGCTGTCGTAGCCGGCCTGCCGCACCGCGCGCATCACGATGCTGCGCATCGCCTTGCTGTCATCGACGACCAGAATCTGCATGGAAATCCCTTCCTCGCGGGTCCGGGGCAGGGCAATGCAGTCGCCGTGCCCCGCCCGGGCCGGGCGCGCGCCCGGAGCTTTTCCCCGCTCGTCCAGAGGGGAGCGCGCCTCCGCCGGCGCCGGGTTGGTGTGTCCCGCACCGGGTCTCCACGGACCGGGGTCACGGCTGACACCCGGGGCCGACCCGCCGCCGGGGTGCGGCGGCGCGGCGCCCGGGTGGGGAGAAACGGGCCCAGGCGGGCCGATCCGCGGCCGGGCGGGGGTGCGGCGATCCGTCCGGCCCCGGGTCCGGCGGCGAGGCGTGCCGATTGCACCGGGCGGGAAAGGACATGAGTTCACTCCCACCGCCCGAAACGCTCGCCAGTGTGGTCTCAGGTGTGACCGAGACCATGCTCGGCCTCACCTTCAAGGCCACCCGCGACGGCCAGCCCTGGAACGAGCTGGTCTGGCGGGCCGCGGTGCTCCCCATCCCGGGCGCCCGGCCGCTCACCGTCGGCCTGTCGTCCGACCAGCCGGGCTGCGTGCAGCTGGCGGCCAAGATGTTCCAGCTGGACCCCGGGGAGGTGGCGGACGACATGCTGTCCGACGCCCTCTGCGAGCTGGTCAACATGACGGCCGGGCTCCTCAAGTCCAACCTGAAGCTCGAGCAGGCGCTCGGGCTCCCTCGCCTCGTCCCCTCCGGCCAGCCGCCCGTGCCCACCCCGCCGCCCTCCACCAACAGCGTGGTGCTGCAGGCCGAGCGGGTCGGGCTGGTGCTGTGGGTCTTCGAGGGGATCGTCTGAGGCCGCCGGAGGAATCGCCATGCCAGCCATCCTGACCGTGGACGACAGCCGCGCCGTCCGCACCATCGTCGGCAAGCAGGTCAAGGAGCTCGGGTTCGACGTGCTCGAGGCCGAGGACGGCGTCCAGGGCCTGCAGGTGCTCTCGGAGAACACCGTGGACCTGGTGCTCCTCGACGTGACCATGCCCAACATGGACGGCCCGACCATGCTCCAGAAGATGCGCGAGGGCGGGAACAAGACCCCCGTCATCATGCTGACCTCGGAGTCGAAGCGGACCATCGTGGCCGGGGCCATGAAGCAGGGCATCAACGACTACATCCTCAAGCCCTTCAAGCCGGAGGAGCTGCGGGCCAAGGTGCTCTCGGTGCTGCAGGGCGAGCCCGGCGCCGAGTCCATCGTGGCCGAGGCCACCCACGCCCCCACCGCCGCCGAGACCGCCGCCACCGTGGCGCCCTCGACCGCCTCGTCCACCAACCCGGCCGGCGGCCGCTTCTGCGACGTGCTGCTGGTGGACGACATGGACAACGTCCACAAGAAGCTGCGCTCCATGCTGCCGCCGCACGTCTCCATGAACGCCTTCACCAGCGCGCAGCAGGCGCTGGGGGCCTGCCGCGAGAAGGTCTTCAAGGTGGTCCTGGTGGACACCGAGATCCCGGACGTCAACAGCTCGGTGCTGGCCCAGCAGGTCCGGGTGCTGCAGCCGCACGCCGCCATCGTGGCCCTGTCGCTGCGCACCGCCAACGACGCCGCCGGCGAGGTCAAGGACCAGGGCTTCGACTCGGTGCTCTTCAAGCCGTTCCGGCCCGAGACCATCGACGACTTCATGGTCCACTACTTCGACAACCAGGACTTCCTGGTGGTCGAGGACAACGTCCTCAAGATCACCCCGTTCACCGGCAAGGCCGACCGGGTGCAGCCCTTCTTCAACCGGCTCACCAGCGTCTTCCCGGAGGCCCTCGAGAAGGTGGCCGCCGCCTGCTACGACGAGGTCCTGCTGGACCTCGGCGCGCCCCCCGGCGAGGCCGACAAGCTCGCCAAGTTCGTGCTGGCGGTGGCCGAGAAGTCGAAGGAGTTCGGCATGACGCTGGCGCTGGTCGGGCCCGAGGGCGCCCGCAAGCAGCTGGCCGGCTTCACCGAGACCAAGGAGCTGCGCTACTTCCCGTCGATCCAGGAGGCGCGGGCCGGCGGGGCGGCGTAGGATGGGCGCCGCATGAGCATCGACAAGCTGGCCTCGGAGCTCGAGGTCATCCTCACCAAGCGCATCCAGTCCGACCAGCTGGTCCTGCCGACCATGCCGGCGGTGGCCCTCAAGGTGGCGGAGATCCTCAAGGATCCCGACGCCGGGATGAAGGAGGTGGCCGCCCAGCTCGAGAAGGACCCGGTGCTGGCCGCCCGCGCCCTGCGCATGGCCTCCAGCGCCGCCTTCGCCGGCGGCGCCAAGAAGGTCTCGCTGCAGGAGGCGCTGGCCCGCCTCGGCACCAAGACCATCAAGAGCCTGCTGGTGGAGGCCTCGGCCCAGAAGCTCTTCGTCTCGCGCAACCCGCAGATCAACGAGCAGCTCAAGGTGCTGTGGGAGCACTCGGTGGCGGTGGGCACCATGGCGCGCGACGTGCTGGCGCTGACCGGCGCCTCCGACTCGGAGGGCGCCTACCTGGCCGGCCTGCTGCACGACGTCGGCAAGCCGGTGGTGGCCACCATGCTGCTGGAGCTGGAGCGCCAGCTCACCGAGGTCTACCAGCGCAACTGGATCGACTCGGGCGAGTGGCTGGAGGTCATCGCCCGCGTCCACCGGCCGGTGGGGGTGGCGCTGGGCGAGCGCTGGCAGCTGCCGCCCGCCATCGTGGCCTGCATCAAGGAGTCGCAGGAGTACGACAAGGGCGACCGGAACAGCTTCGCCAACGCGGTCTGCTTCTCCAACGCCCTGGCCAAGAAGTCCGGCATCTACGCCGGGCCGGTGGACGCCGAGGACAACGACGCCATCATCATGATCGGCCGGTCGGTCATCGGCATCTCGGACGACATCCTGCGCACCCTGACCAAGGGGCTGCGCGAGCGGGTCTCCGGGCTGTACGACTGACGCCCCCGTCAGCCGGCTGACGCCGCGCCCCCGCCGCCAGCCGCCTGACGGCGCCAAGCGGCCGTGAACAGGCTGGTTTCCCGTGGCACGCGCCGTGCTCAATGGCGCCCCGGGAGACACCATGGCCGAAGAGACCAAGGAAGCACCAGCACCCAAGGCCGCCGGCGGATCGAAGATCGTCCCGATCCTGCTCGGCGTGAACATGCTGCTCGTCGTCGGCGTGCTGGCGCTCTTCATGCTGAAGGGCGGCGGCGGGGCGCCGCCGGCGGCGGCCCACGGCGCCGAGGGCGCGCCGGCCGAGGGCGAGAAGGGGGCCGAGGGCGGCTCCGCGGCGGGGCCCGGGCCCACCACCAAGATGGCCGACTTCGTGGTCCACCTGCGCGACGCCGAGGTGGACCGCTACGCCCGCATCTCCTTCGAGGTCGAGCTGGCCTCCGACGTGGAGAAGGCCAAGTTCGACAAGTTCTCGCCCCGCATCCGCGACGGCTTCATCGCCTACCTCTCCGACCGGACGCTGGAGGAGCTGCGCGGCAGCGAGCAGGTCAAGAAGGTGAAGACCTCGCTGCAGGAGCTCTTCAAGGAGCTCGCCCCGGGCGTCAAGGTCCGCGCCCTCTACATCACCGATCTCGTCATCCAGTGAGGCAGCCCCCATGGCCGCGACGCTGACCCCGGAGGAGATCAAGGCGCTCATGAGCGCCATCCAGGACGGCCGGGTCAACACCGAGTCGACCGCCAAGGCGGCGCGCTCCGAGGTGGTGCCCTACGACCTGACCAGCCAGGACCGGATCATCCGCGGCCAGATGCCCACCCTGGACGCCATCAACGAGCAGGTGGCCTCCATGCTGGGCATCGGGCTGGCCGGCCGCACCCGGGTCACCATGCGGGTCACCTCCTCGCCCGCCACCCTGGTCAAGTTCCAGGACCTGGTGCCGCTGCTGGCGCCGCCGGCCTCGGTCTGCGTGCTCGGCCTGGGCGCCTCCTACGGCTTCGCCCTGGCGGTGCTGGAGCCGGGCCTGGGCGAGGCGCTGCTCTCGGCCGCGCTGGGCGACCGCCGGGTGCGGCCGCCCGACGGCACCGGCGAGAGCCGCCGCGAGCTCACCAGCGTGGAGCAGCTGGTGCTGCGCCGCCTGCTGCTGATCCTCACCGACGCCATGGCGCAGGCCTGGGCGCCGGTCATCTCCTTCCAGCCCGAGGTGCTGCGCTTCGAGCTGGACCCGCGCATGGCCTCCATCGCGCCGCCCACCGACGTGGGCATCGTCTCCGGCTTCGAGCTCAAGGGCGGCATCGAGGGCCGGCTGCAGCTGGTCATCCCCTTCGCCGCCGTCGAGTCCGCCAAGCAGAAGCTCTCCAGCCCGCGCCGGCTCTCCCAGCGCGCCGACGAGCGCTTCGCCGAGGCGCTGGCCCGCGAGGTCGAGCAGGTCATGGTCGAGGTCCGCGGCATCTTCGGCAAGACCCGCATCCCCTTCGCCCGCATGCTCGAGCTGCAGGCCGGCGACGTGCTGCTGCTCGACACCGACGAGGGCAAGCCGCTGCCCATCATCGTGCAGGGGCGCGAGAAGCTGCACGGCACCCCCACCATCTCCGGCGGCAGCATGGCCCTGCAGGTCGACGGCCCCATCGCCCCGCCCTCGCGCACGCCGACCAGCATCATCCACTAGGAGCCCGACGTCATGGATCCCAAGCCCCCCCAGTCCGCCGGCGAGTCCTCCCGCCGCCTCGACATGCTGCTCGACGTCCCGCTCGAGGTGAACGTCGAGCTGGGCCGCACCCGCATGACCATCCAGGACCTGCTGCAGCTCGGCCCCGGCTCGGTCATCGAGCTCGACAAGGTGGCCGGGGAGGCCCTCGACATCCTGGTCAACGGGCGGCTGGTGGCCCGCGGCGAGGCGGTGGTCGTCAACGACAAGTTCGGCATCCGCATCACCGACATCGTCAGCCCGCAAGAGCGCATCCAGCGCCTCCGATAGCCCCGCCATGACCCCTGCCCTGCTCGCCCTGACCCTGTCGCTGGCCGACCCGCTCGGCTTCCCCTCCCCGCCCGCCGCGCTGGCCGTCGCCGCGCCGGCCACCACCTCGGCCCCGGACCAGCCCCAGGCCCGGACGCCCACCGCCCCGCCCCCGCCGCTGACCCTGCCGGCCGAGAGCGGCTTCGGCCTGGGCAGCCTGGCCCTGCCGGCGGCCGCCCTGCTGGCCCTGGCCGGCGCGGCGCTGTGGGCCTCGCGCCGCACCCGCGCCACCAGCCGCTACGTGCAGGTGCTGGAGACCACCAGCCTGGGGCCCAAGCGGTCGCTGGTGGTGGCCCGCCTCGGCGGCGAGCTGCTGGTGATCGGCGCCTCCGAGGCCGGCCTGCAGCTCCTGGCCGCCCGGCCCGCCACCCTGGACGATCGCGCCGCCGACGGCCCGGCCGAGGCGCTGGCGGCGCGCCTCCGCCCGGTGCCGGACCTGGCCCCGGAGGGCGCCCCGCCAGCCCACCCGGTGCTGGGGCTGCTCTCCCGCCTGCGCCGCGCCCCGGCCGCGCCGGCCCATGACCCCGCCACCTTCGACTCGCTGCTGGCCGAGAGCGCCGAGGACCAGGAGCTGCGCCGCAAGCTCGCCAACGGTCAGGCCGGGAGCGTCCGGTGACGCCCCTGCTGGCCGTCACCGCCGCGGCCCTGGGCGACGGCCCGCTCTCCATCTCGGTGCAGGGCGGCGGGTCGGCGCCGGTCAAGCTGTTCCTGCTCCTGACCGCGCTGACCTTCGCCACCGCGCTGCTCATCTCGGTCACCTCCTTCACCCGCATCATCATCGTCCTGTCCTTCCTGCGGCAGGCGCTCGGCACCCAGCAGCTGCCGCCCAACCAGGTGCTGCTGGGCCTGGCGCTGGTGCTCTCCTTCTTCGTCATGGGGCCCACCGCCAACCGGGTCTACGCCGACGCCCTGCAGCCCTACCTGGAGGACCAGATCGGCCACGTCGAGGCGCTGGAGCGGGCCAGCGGCCCGCTGCGCGAGTTCATGCTCAAGCAGACCCGCGACCAGGACCTGGCCCTCTTCTACGAGATCGCCAACCAGCAGCGGCCGGCCGCCAACGAGGTCATGCCCATGACGGTGGTGATGCCGGCCTTCATGATCTCCGAGCTGACCACCTCCTTCCGCATGGGCCTGTTCCTCTACATCCCGCTCCTGCTGGTGGACGTGCTGGTGGCCACGCTGCTCATGTCGATGGGCATGATGATGGTGCCCCCCACGCTGATCGCCCTGCCGGTCAAGGTGGCCCTCTTCCTGATGGCCGACGGCTGGCGGCTGGTGGTCTCCTCGCTGGCGCGGAGCTTCGGATGACCCTCGAGATCCCGGCCAACCTGCTGCGCGAAGGGCTGGTGCTGGTGGGCGTGGTGGGCGGCCCCATCTTCATGGTGATGCTCGGGGTGGGCCTGATCATGGGCATCCTGCAGGCCGCCACCCAGATCAACGACACGGCGGTGGGCTTCCTGCCCCGCGCCGCCGCCGCCGCCGCCTGCATCTGGCTCATGGGCGGCTGGATGATGGAGCGGATGAGCACCTACCTGGCCCAGGCCATCGTGCGGATGGGGGGGCGGTGAGCCGGTGGAGGCCTCCCTCGCCACCGTCTGGGGCTTCGGCCTCCTGCTCTTCCGGACCACGGGGCTGTGCCTGACCGCCCCGCTGCTGGGCGCGCGCATCGTGCCCGCCCGGGTCCGCCTCTCCCTCTCGCTGGTGCTGACCTACGCCGTCTACACCGGGGCCGGCGCGCCGGCCGTGCCGGTGCCCTCCTCGGTGCTCGGCCTGGCCGCCCCGGCCGCGCTGGAGGTGATCACCGGCCTGCTGGGCGGGCTGTCGGCGCGCTGGATGCTCGACGCCGCCCTGGCGGCCGGGCACCTGGCCGGGCTCTCGGCCGGCCTGGGGTTCTCGGCCCTCATCGATCCCGCCACCGGCGCCGAGTCCACCGGCCTGTCGCAGCTGCTCTTCGCCGGCGCCCAGGCCGTGGCCCTCTCCCTCGGCATCCACCGGGAGGCGGTGGCCTGGCTGGCCCGGGCCGCCCTGGCCTGGCCGCCCGGCGCCGAGCACGAGCTGGGGGCCATGGCGTCGCAGGTGGTGGGCCACGCCGTGCTGGCCATCGCCCTGGCGGTCCGGCTGGCCTTCCCGGTGATGGCGGCGGTGCTGCTGGGCCACGCCACCATGGGCGTGATGAACCGCATGGCCCCCACGCTGGGCCTGTCCAACGTGGGCTTCTCCATCGCCCTGCTGGCCGGCGGGGCCGGCGTCTACCTGTCCGCCCCCACCGTGGCCGAGCTGGCGGCCCGCGCGGCGGTGGCCGCCTTCCAGGGGTGAGCCGTGGCCGACGAGGAAGCGGACCAGGAAGAGAAGACAGAGGCACCCAGCGGCAAGCGCATGGGGCAGGCGCAGGAGCGCGGCGACCTGCCCATGGGCCGCGACGTGGCCCCGGTGGCCGGCCTGCTGGCCGCCACGGTGGCCATGGTGGTGCTGGGGCCGGCCCTGCGCGGCTCGCTCTCCTCCCTCTTCTCCGGCGTGACCGCCACGGTGGACCGCACCCCCTTCGGCGACCTGCCGGCCCTGATGGCCCAGCCCATCGGGCTGACCCTGGCGGTGTGCGCCGCCGCCGCCGCCGGCGCCGCCCTGGCCACCCTGGCGCAGACCAAGGGCGGGTTCTGGAGCGAGAAGATCGAGCCGGACTTCACACGCCTGTGGCAGGGGGTGCACCTCTTCAAGCTCTTCACCAAGGACTTCCTGGTCGACCTCGGCATCGCCCTCGTCAAGGTCGTGGCGATCGGCCTGGCGGCCTGGCTGGCGTCGCGCGCCGACTTCCTGGCGCTGCCGGCCATGCTGGGGGCCTCCCCGGCCGAGGCGCTGGGCTTCATGTTCGGAATGCTGGCCACGGCCGCCAAGCCGGTGCTGCTGGTGGTGGCGGCCATCGCCGGCATCGACGTTGCAGTGGTGCACTTCCGGTTCATGAAGAAGATGAAGATGACCAAGGAAGAGGCCAAGCGCGAGTACAAGGAGGACGAGGGCGACCCCCTGGCCCGCGGCAAGCGCAAGAAGCGCCACCGCGAGATCGTGGCCTCGGCGGTGCGCCGCGAGGTCCCCCGCGCCGACGCCCTGCTGGTCAACCCCACCCACGTGGCCATCGCCCTGCGCTACCGCAAGGACGAGGGGCGCGCCCCCCGGGTCATCGCCAAGGGCAAGGGGCTGCTGGCCGAGCACATGCGGGCCCTGGCCCGCGAGCACGGCATCCCCATCGTCGAGGACATCCCGCTGGCCCGCCTCCTCTACCGCAAGGTGAAGACCGGGCGGGAGATCCCGGCCGCCACCTACAAGGCGGTGGCCACCATCCTGGCCTTCGTCTACCGCGTCACCGGCCGCTCGCCGGGCGCCGGGCAGGCCCCCGCCCGCCTCGCGCCTGGCGGCGCGGCGCGCGCCTGATCGGACCGGAGGCACCACCCCATGGCCGACCCCACCCTCACCCCCCCTGGCGGCCGCGCCGAGACCCTCATCGCCGTGGCGGTGCTGGGGATCGTCGCCATCCTCATCGTCCCCATCCCGGCGGTGGCGCTGGACGTGCTGCTGGCCCTCTCGGTCGGCATCTCGGTGGTCATGCTGCTGGTGGCCCTGGGCCTCACCAAGGCGGTGGAGTTCTCGGTCTTCCCCTCCCTGCTCCTCATCATCACCCTCTTCCGCCTGGCCCTGAACGTGGCCACCACCCGCCTCATCCTGCTGCACGGCGGCGAGGGCCCCGGCGCGGCCGGCCACATGATCGAGACCTTCGGCCGCTTCGCGGTCGGCGGCAGCCTGGTGGTGGGCCTGGTCATCTTCCTCATCCTCCTGATCGTGAACTTCACGGTCATCACCAAGGGCTCCAACCGCGTCTCGGAGGTGGCGGCCCGCTTCACCCTCGACGCCATGCCCGGCAAGCAGATGGCCATCGACGCCGACCTGGCGTCGGGCGTCATCGACGACCGCGAGGCCATGCGGCGGCGCAAGGGGCTGGAGGCCGAGTCGGAGTTCTTCGGCGCCATGGACGGCGCCTCCAAGTTCGTGCGCGGCGACGCGGTGGCCGGCCTGGCCATCACCGCCGTCAACATCGTGGGCGGCCTGGCGGCCGGCCTGCTGCGCGATCGGGTGCCGCTGGCCACCGCCATCGAGAACTACACCCTGCTCACCGTGGGCGACGGCCTGGTGACCCAGATGCCGGCCCTGCTGGTCTCCACCGCCGCCGGCATCGTGGTGACCCGCGCCGCCGGGACCAACCTGGGCACCCAGCTGGGCGCCCAGATCTTCGGCAACGCCCGGGTGCTCCAGACCTCGGCGGGCGTGCTGCTGGCCCTCGGGCTGCTGCCCGGCATGCCGCTGCCGGCCTTCGGCTCGGTGGGCCTGCTGCTCTTCACGCTGGGCCGCCGCGCCCAGGGCGCCGCCCGGGCCGCCGCGGCCGGGCCCCGCCCCAAGGTGGAGGACGCCAAGGCGCCGGGCGACCGGGTGCAGGACCTGCTGGCCCTCGACGCCCTGGAGCTGGAGGTGGGCTACGGCCTCCTGCCGCTCATCGACCTGGAGAAGGGGGCCGAGCTGCCCGGCCGGGTCACCGCCCTGCGCCGCCAGATCGCCAGCGATCTCGGCATCGTGCTCCCCTCGGTCCACCTGCGCGACAACCTGCGACTCGACGCCAACGACTACCGGGTCATGCTGCGCGGCCTGGAGATCGGCCGCGGCGTGGCCCACGCCGACCGGCTCATGGCGCTCGACCCGGGCGGCGGCGAGCCCGGCATCGACGGGCTGCGCGGCGTGGACCCGGCCTTCGGCCTGCCCGCCATCTGGGTGGTGCAAACCGACCGGACCCGCGCCGAGGGGATGGGGCTCACCCTGGTGGACCCGCCCTCGGTCATCACCACCCACCTCTCCGAGCTGCTGCGCAAGAACGCCTCGGACCTGGTGGGCCGGCAGGAGGTGCAGGAGCTGCTGGCGGTGGTGTCGCGCGAGGCGCCCAAGCTGGTGGAGGACGTGGTGCCGGGCTCGATCACCCTGGGCGAGGTGGTGCGGGTGGTGCGCGGCCTGCTGCGCGAGGGGCTCTCGGTCCGCGACCTGCGCACCATCCTGGAGGCCGTGGCCGACGCCGCGCCCCGCTCCAAGGACACCGGCTTCCTGGTCGAGGCGGCGCGCCGCCGCCTGACCCGCCAGATCACCTCCCGGGCCGCCGGCCAGGACGGGGTGGTGCGGGCCCTGACGCTGGACCGCTCCACCGAGGAGGTGCTGCGGGCCACCCTGGGGGCCGCCGACGGGGAGGCCGCCCTGGCCCCCGACGTGGAGACGGCCCGGCGGCTGGTGGGGGCGCTCGAGTCCCACGCCACCCGCCTGGCCACCGCCGGCAACCCGGTGGTGCTGCTGGCCCCGCCCGACCTGCGCCGCCCGCTCTTCGACTTCGGCAGCCGCTTCGTCCCCGACCTGCTGGTGGTCTCGGCCCGGGAGCTGACCCCGGGGACCACCGTCGAGCCGGCCGGCCTGGTGGCCGCCCACGCCATGCTGGGGGCCGCCTAGCCTCCACGCCGCCCGGGCCCCCTGCCCGGCCGGCGGAACGCCGGTTGCAACTGGTCGCCTCACGGAGCCATCCCGATGACGCCCACCGTCCGAACCTTCAGAGCCCCCGACACCAACGCCGCCCTCGCCGCCGTCAAGGCCGCGCTGGGCTCCGAGGCCGTCATCCTGTCCACCCGCTCCGTCGACGCCGGCATGTTCCGCCGCGCCGAGGTGGAGATCACCGCCGCCCTGGGGCAGGCGGAGGAGGACCTGCCCAGGCCCCGGCCGCGCCCCCGCAGCGCCGCCGCCGCGGTGGCGGCGCACGCCCTGGCCGCCGGCCAGCCGGCCCCGCGCGCCGCCGCCCCCCTGCCCGCGCCCCGCCCCCCGCCGGTGCGCCCCGAGGACGACCCGGTCTCCGACGAGCTCCGCTCGCTGCGCCGCAGCGTGGAGGAGGCCCGCAAGGCCCTGGCCACGGTGACCCGCGAGGCCCGCGCCGGCCGCGACCTGCAGCTGCCCCCGGCCGCCGCCGAGATCCACGCCCGGCTGACCGGCCGCGGGGTGGAGCCGGCCCTGGCCGAGGGGCTGGTCCGCTCGGCGCTGGCCAGCACCGGCCCGGACGCCCAGGCCATCCTGGCCGCGGTGCGCGACCTGCTGGGCGAGCGGCTGGTCCCCTGCCGCGCCCCCTGGCTTCACGAGAGCCGCCACGTCATCGCGGTGGTCGGCCCCACCGGGGTGGGGAAGACCACCACCCTCGCCAAGATGGCGGCGCGGGCCATCCTGGAGGCCAAGAAGCGCGTCGCCTTCGTGACGCTCGACACCTACCGCATCGGGGCCACCGAGCAGCTGGCCCGCTACGGGGAGATCATGGGGGCGCCGGTGCTGGTGGCCCGCGACCGCGGCGAGCTGGCCCGGGCCATGGAGCGGGTGGCCGACGTCGACCTGGTCCTGGTGGACACCGCCGGCCGCTCCACCCCGGAGGACGTGGCCCGCCAGGCCGCCCTGGTCCGGACCATCCCCCGGGTCCAGCTGCACCTCGTGGTGAGCGCCGCCACCGGCGCCAGCGAGCTGGCGGCGGTGGCCGACCGCTACCGCGCCCTCCAGCCGGATCGGCTGGTCGTGTCGAAAGTCGACGAAGCCGCCGGTCCAGGCGGTATCCTCTCGGCGTCGGTCCGGATCTGCCGTCCCATCAGCTGCGTGGCGGACGGGCAGCGGGTCCCGGAGGACCTGCACGCGCTCACCGGCTCCCAGCTGGTGGACCTGGTGGCAGGACCCGACGACGCCGCGTAGCCGAAGGGAGCCGTGATGGTGGACCAGGCAGCCAGCCTCCGCGACCTCGTGGGACAGCCGCGGGCGCCGCGCCCGCCGCTGCGGGTGATCGCCGTCACCAGCGGCAAGGGCGGCGTGGGCAAGACCCACGTCTCCGCCAACCTGGCGGTGCTGTGCGCCAAGGCCGGGCGGCGGGTGCTGCTCATCGACGCCGACCTGGGGCTGGCCAACGCCGACATCGTGCTGGGCATCTGCCCCACCCGCCACCTGGGCCACCTGCTGGACGGCAGCGCCACCGCCACCGAGGTGCTCACCGAGGGCCCCCACGGCGTGCGGGTGCTGGGCGCCTCCTCCGGCGTGCAGGAGCTCACCCAGCTCACCGACGAGCAGAAGCTGCGGCTGGTGTCGGCCTTCGAGGAGGCCGAGTCCCAGTTCGACCTGGTGCTGCTCGACTGCGGCGCCGGCATCGGGGACAACGTGCTCTTCTTCGCCGGCGCGGCCCAGGAGGCCCTGCTGGTGGTCTCGCCCGAGCCCACCTCGCTGTCCGACGCCTACGCCACCGTCAAGGTGCTCTCGCAGCAGGCCGGCGTGGCCTCCTTCGCGGTGGTGGCCAACCAGGCCGCCGACTTCCAGGGGCGCGACGTCTTCCGGCGCCTCACCCAGGTGACCGAGCGGTTCCTGCCGGCCAAGCTCACCTACCTGGGCCACGTGCCGCGCGACGAGAACCTGCAGCGGGCCGTGCAGGTGCAGCAGCCGGTGGTCGATCTCTACCCACGGTCGCCGGCCAGCCGCGCCCTGCAGGTCCTGGCCGACGCCCTGCTGGCCTCGCCCGCCCCGGCCGCGCTGCAGGGCGGCGTCAAGCTGTTCTGGCAGCAGCTGCTCGAGGAGCGCGCGCCCGGGGCCTGACCATGAACCGCGCCGTGGCCAAGTACGGGGGGAGCGGCGGGGGCGACCCCGAGCGGGAGCTGCTCAAGCGCCACGGCCCGCTGCTCGACCGCATCGCGCGGCGCCTCTCGGCGCGCACCGGCCACGCGGTGCAGCCCGAGGACCTGTGGAGCGCCGGCGCCATGGGGCTCATCGAGGCGGCCCGGCGCTTCGACGCCGGCCGCGACGTCAAGTTCGAGACCTTCGCCGAGCACCGCATCCGCGGCGCCATGATCGACGAGATGCGGCGCATGGACCACCTGCCGCGGCGGCTGCGCGACGACGCCGACCAGGTGGAGCGCGCCCACGCCCGGCTGGCCCAGCAGCTCCAGCGGGAGCCCACGGTGGAGGAGGTGGCCGAGGCGGTGGGGGCGCCGCTGGAGGACGTCATGGAGGTCATGCAGCTCCTCCAGCCGGCCGTGCCGATGGCCGAGGAGCTGGCGGCCAGCGAGGCGCCGGCGGCCGACGAGGCCTACGGCCAGCACCAGCGGCAGCGGGCCCTGGCCGGCGCCATCGCCGAGCTGCCGGAGCGGCTGCGCATCCTGCTGGCGCTCTACTACGACGAGGCGCTCACCTACCGCGAGATCGCCCGCATGCTGGGGGTCTCCGAGCCGCGCGTCTGCCAGCTGCACGGCGACGCCATGAAGCGGCTGCGCGGGGTCTTCGCCGAGCCGGGGTGAGGCGGGGCGGCCGCGGCCCCGCTCAGGGCAGGGCGGCGCGGGCGTTGAAGCGCACCGTGGCCAGCTCGTCCATCGAGCGCTGCTCGCGCTTCTCCCGCTCGTCGCGGATCTCCGAGCGCTTCTTCTCCTGGACCCGGCGCGCCGCCTCGGCGTCGCGGTGGGCCGCGGTGTAGCCCACCCGCGCCAGCTGCTCCCGCCGGGCCGCCTGGGCCAGCTCGCGCTCGGCGCCGCGCACGTCCTGCAGCGCCCGGACGTGGGCGGTCTCCTCCAGCAGCCAGAGCTCGGCCGACCCACGGCTGCGGCCGTCGGTCCGCGCGACCTGGCGCAGGCCGGCGAGCCGCTCCGTGGCACGCCCCAGGCCCGACTGGGCCCGGGCCAGGCCCTCGAGCGCGCTGTCCTCGCCGCGCTCGCGCACCTGGACCAGCTTGTCGAGTCGGGTCTTCGGTTCCACGTCAGGCATTACGGCACGCTCCCACGGTGGTGATTAGCCCTGAAAGGAGGGACACCGCCGCCGCACCCCCGGCGGCCCTGGCCGGGTCGTGGTGGACCTCGGCCGCGTCAGCCGGCCGGCGCCACCACCCCGCCTCCCTGGCCCGACCCTTGCTCATGTCGTGCCGAGGAGACAGCGCCATGGCGGACGGCATCTACATCAGCATGTGCGGGGCGGTGGCCCGGGCGGAGCAGCTCGACTCCATCGCCGACAACCTCGCCAACGCCCAGACCCCGGGGTTCAAGGCCTCCAGGCCGGCCTTCGAGACCTTCCTCTCCCCCAGCGGGGCCCAGGACAAGCACTACGCCGCCGCCGTGGCCACGGCCACCGACCTGCGCGCCGGCCCCACCACCCACAGCGGCAACCCCCTGGACGTGCTGCCGGACGAGGGCGCCTTCCTGGCCGTGCGCACCCAGGCGGGCGGGACGGCCTACACCCGCGACGGCCGGTTGACGCTGGACGCCGCCCGGCGCCTCGTTTCTGGCGCGGGCCAGCCGGTCCTGGACGACCAGGGCCACCCCATCGTCATCCCACCCGACCTCACCCCCACCGTGGACGACCGCGGCCGGGTCCACGCCGGGGCGCTGGAGGTGGGGCAGCTGGCGCTGGTCCGGCTGGAGGGGCCGGTGGACCGGCTCGGGCCCGCCTCGCTGGCCCCCGGCCAGGGCGGCCGCGCCGTGCCGGTGGAGGCCTCGGTCCGCACCGGGGAGATCGAGCTCGGCAACGCCAGCGCCCTGGAGGCCACCATCGGGATGGTCTCGGCCCAGCGCTCCTACGACACCGCCATGCAGGCCATCCAGACGTACCGCCAGCTCGACCAGCGCGCCGCCGAGCTGGGCCGCACCCGCTAGCCAGGAGGAGACCAGATGCTCCGATCGCTCTACACCGCCGCCACCGGGATGGAAGCCCAGACGCTCCGCATGGACGTCATCTCGAACAACCTGGCCAACACCAGCACCACCGGCTTCAAGCGGGTGCGGGCCGAGTTCGAGGACCTGCTCAGCGAGACCCTGCGCGGCGCCGCCGCCCCGGACCCGCGCGGCGGCACGCCCCCCTCCCCGCTGCAGGTGGGCCTGGGCGTGCGCACCGGCACCACCACCCGGAGCTGGGCCCAGGGCGACATGATGGCCACCCAGAACAAGCTCGACTTCGCCGTCGAGGGCAGCGGCTTCTTCCAGGTGCAGCGCCCCGACGGCACCCTGGCCTACACCCGCGCCGGCAACTTCCGCATCGACGCCACCGGCCGCCTGGTGACCCAGCGCGGCGAGCTGGTCGAGCCGGGCATTACCGTGCCCAGCGACACCCTCGACCTGTCGGCCAACCCGGACGGCACGCTCTTCGCCAAGGTGGCGGGCAGCAGCACGCCCCAGGAGATCGGCCGCCTCGACCTGGCCACCTTCCCCAACGCCGGCGGCCTGGAGGCCATCGGCGGCAACCTCTTCGTGCAGACCGTGGGCAGCGGCGAGGCCCTGGTGGTGCGGCCGGGCGAGCAGGGGGCCGGCACCCTGGCCCAGGGCTACCTGGAGGGCGCCAACGTCAAGGCCGTGGAGGAGATGATCGACATGATCTCCACCCAGCGCGCCTACGAGCTCAACTCCAAGGTCATCTCCACCGCCGACCAGATGCTGCAGCGCCTCACCACCATGCGCTGAGCCGGGCCGCCATGCTCCTCGCCACCCTCGCCCTCCCGCTCCTCCTCGCCGCCGCGGCCTCGCCGCAGGCCGCCGTCGACGCCGCCCTGGCGCCGGCGGGGGCGCGCGCCGAGCTGGCCGGGGTGGCGACCTCCTCCGGGGCCGGCTGCCGGGCCGAGTCCTGGGAGGCGCTGGCGGCCGTGGAGGCCTCCGGCCGGGCCGCCCTGCGCTTCAGCGGGCGCGACGCGGCCGGCGCGGCCTGCCAGGGCTACGCCTGGGCCCGCGTCCGGGTGCTGGGACCGGCCGCCGTCACCACCCGGGCCCTCGAGGCCGGCGAGCCGCTGGACGGCGCGCTGGTGGTCGAGGAGCGCGAGGTGGTGGCCGGCCGGCGCCTGCTGGCCGCCGCGCCGGGCGGGGCCAGCGCGGCCCGCCGCCTGGCCGCCGGGGCGCCGCTCGACGAGGGCGCGGTGAGGCTCGGACCGGCGCCGGGCCAGCCGATCTCGGTGCGCCTGCGGCTCGGCGCGCTGGTGGTGGAGCAGCCTGGCCGGGCCCTGCCCTGCCAGCGCGGCCGCGCCTGCGCCCTCCTCCCGTCCGGCCGGCGGGTCGAGGGGCGCTTCCTCGACGGCCACCTCCAGGTGGAGGCCCCATGATGACCCCCCGCCACCCCGCCGCCTGGCCGCTCCTCGGCACCCTGCTGCTGACCGCCTGCGGCAACGGGCACATCGACAAGTACGTGCCCAAGACCCGGGCCCCCCCGGTGCCGGAGGCCTCGCCCGCCAGCGCCCAGTCGGGCAGCGACGGCAGCCTGTGGCGCGAGGGGCTCTCGGCCTCCAACCTCTACACCGACGCGCGCGCCCTGCGGGAGAACGACCTGGTGGTGGTGAAGGTGGAGGAGATCGCCGACGCCAAGCGCTCCGCCGACACCGACCTCAACCGCAACAGCCACACCGAGGCGGCCCTGAAGGCGCTCATGCAGGCCACCGCGCAGTCCTACAGCCTGGGCGGCGGGGTGGACACCACCTTCAAGGGCAACGGCTCCACCGCCCGCACCGAGCGGCTCACCGCCACCGTCCCGTGCATCGTCAAGAAGGTGCTGCCCAACGGCAACCTCTTCATCGAGGGGCACCGGGTGGTGCTGGTGAACAGCGAGGAGCAGCACTTCTACCTCTCCGGCGTGGTGCGCCCCATCGACATCGACCAGGAGAACAGCGTCAAGAGCTCGGTGGTGGGCGAGGCCGAGGTGGAGTTCACCGGCCGCGGCGTGCTCTCCGACAACCAGCGCCAGGGCTGGCTGTCCCGCGCCTTCTCCTGGCTCTGGCCGTTCTAGAGGCCCGCCATGGACCGCTCCGTCACGACGCCGCTCACCCCCTCCGCCACCCGGCGCCCTCGCGCCACGGCGCGCGGCGCGGCGCTGGCCATGCTGGCCATGCTGGCGCTGGCCGCGCTGGCCGCGCCGGCGCCGGCCCGGGCCGCCCGCATCAAGGACATCACCGACGTCATGGGGGTGCGCGAGAACGCCCTCTACGGCTACGGCCTGGTGGTGGGCCTGGCCGGCACCGGCGACACCGAGCGCATCCTCTTCACCCAGCAGTCGATCGCCGGCATGCTCGGCCGGCTGGGCGTGCGGGTCGACCCCCGCGAGGTGCGGGCCCGCAACGTGGCGGCGGTGATGGTGACCGCCAAGCTGCCCCCCTTCGCCCGCCCCGGCACCCGCATCGACGTGGCCGTCGCCTCCATGGGCAACGCCCGCTCCATCGCCGGCGGGGTGCTGCTGGTGACGCCCCTGGCCGGCGGCGACGGCAAGGTCTACGCGGTCGGGCAGGGCTCGGTGCAGGTGGCCGGCTTCGACACCGGCTTCGGCGGGTCCTCGGTGCGCAAGAACACCCCCACCTCCGGCCGCATCTCCGGGGGCGCCACGGTGGAGCGCGCCCTCACGGTGGACCTGGCGGCCGGCCCCATCACCCTGGCGCTGCGTCGCCCCGACCTGACCACCGCCAGCCGCATCGCCGCCGCCGTCAACCAGCAGGTGGGCCCCGGCACGGCCAGGGCCACCGACCCGGCCGGCGTGGTGGTGACGCTGCCCGAGGCCAGCAAGGAGGACCCGGTGGGCTTCCTCTCCTCGCTCGAGGGGCTGGAGGTCGAGGCCGACCAGCGGGCCAAGGTGGTGGTGTCCGAGCGCACCGGCACGGTGGTGGCCGGCGACGGGGTGCGCATCCGGGCGGTGGCCATCAGCCACGGCGGCCTGCAGGTGCGCGTCCAGACCACCCCGGTCTTCTCCCAGCCCGGCGCGTTCGGGCAGGGCACCTCGCTGCAGGGCTCGCTCGACCGGGTCAACGCCGCCGAGGGCGCCACCGGCTCGGTGGCGCTGCCCGCCACCACCACCGTGGAGGAGCTGGCCAAGGCCCTCTCCACCCTGGGGGCCGGGCCGCGCGACCTCATCGCCGTGCTGGAGGCCATGAAGGCCGCCGGCGCCCTCGACGCCGACCTCGAGGTCCTGCAGTGACGCTGCGCCTCGCCGACGCGGCCCCGCCCGCCGCCGACCCGCGCCTGGCCGAGGCGTCGCGGGCGCTCGAGTCGATGCTCATCAAGCAGATCATCTCCTCGAGCGGCGCCTTCAAGGGCGGCGAGTCGGCCGGCTCCACCGTGCGGGCCGACCTCTTCGCCTCCACCCTGGCGGACGCGGTGGCCGGTGCCGGCGGGCTGGGCATCGCCGACCAGCTGACCCGGTCGCTCACGCCCGGCGGCGACCTGCCGGGGTCCCGGCCGTCCCAGCTCGGCGCCCCCTCCCCGCTGGCCCACCGGCCCACCACCGACCCCACCGCCAACGCCCGCGAGGCGCTGGCCCTGCCGGTGGCCGGCCGCCTCACCAGCTCCTACGGCCCCCGCCGCGACCCGTTCACGGGTGCGACCGAGACGCACACCGGCCTGGACGTGGGCGCACCGGAGGGGACACCCATCCGCGCCCCCGCGCCAGGCCTGGTGCTCTCGGCCGGACCGCGCGGCGGCTACGGCAACGCGGTGGAGATCGACCACGGCAACGGCCTGGTCACGCTCTACGGTCACGCCGCCGAACTATTGGTTTCCACAGGTGATTCTGTCGTGCCGGGGCAGGAGATCGCCACGGTCGGTTCGTCGGGGCGGTCGACCGGGCCCCACCTCCACTTCGAGGTACGTGTGGGTGGGCGGCCGGTCGATCCGCAGGTTGCACTTAAGAAGTACGGCCTCCGTGCCGAAGGGTCGGATGGGAGCGGACCCTGACCGCAGGAGGAAGCCATGAAGGTCAAGGACGCCAGTGAGCTGAGAGGTATCGAGGCGAATCGTCCTCCGGAGCCGAAGAAGGCACCGGCGCGAAGCTCGTCCGCGGCTGCGGACAAGGTGAGCACCGAGGTCAAGGCCCAGGTGGACGCGGCGGCAAACGCCGCACGGCAGGCGGTCGGCAACGACCGGGCCGTGCGACTGGATGCGATCGAGGCGGCCATCCGCCAAGGCGCGTTCAAGCCGGATCCGAACCGGATCGCGCAGCGCATTCTCGAGGATGCCGAGCTCACGGCGAAAATCCAGGCGCTGCTGAAGCGCTGATGACGTGAGCCGGAGGATGTCATGCTCGAGGAAGCCCTCGCCACCGCACATGATCTGCGGTGCGCCCTGGAACGGGAGGTCACACGCGCCCAGCGTGAGCGGGAGGTCCTGAGGACCCTCGACTCCGACCAGCTCTTCGCGGGCGCCTCGGCGCGCGCCACCTTCAACGCCGAGGTGGCCCGGCTCGAGTCGGCCCTGGCCGCCGCGCTGTCGCGAGCCGCCGGCGCCATGGGCCTCTCCGAGGTCACCATCCACCGGCTGGCCCTGCGGGCCCCGGAGGGGGCGGCCCAGCTCTCCCGGGCGCTGGCCGACATCCGGGCGCTGGCCGGGGCGCTGGCCGAGCTCGACCGGCTCAACCTCATGCTGGCGGGGCGCGCCCTGGCCTGCGTGCAGGGCTACCTGACCGCCCTCAACCCCGCGCCCACCGCCTACGATCGGCGCGGCGCCCGCACCGGGTCGCCGGCGCACCCGCCCCTCACCGTCCACTCCAGCAAGGTCTAGGGGCCGCCATGTCCGATCTCCTCGCGATCCTGTCCCAGGGCGCGGCGAGCCTGGCTGCCCAGCGGGCCGCCGCCGCCACCGCCTCGCACAACCTCCAGAACGCCAACACGCCCGGGTACGCGCGCCAGCGCGCCACCGTGGCGACCACCCTCCCCGCCGACCGCTCCGGCAACGCCTGGATCGGCCGCGGCTCGGTGCTGCAGGGCATCTCCCAGGCCCGCGACCGCTTCCTGGAGGCGCAGATCCCGGCCCAGCTCGGGCTCACGGCCCGCGCCGCCGCCGCCTCGGCCGCCCTCGGGTCGGTCAGCGCGCTCGACCCCAACACGGTGGGCAACCTGGGTGACTCGCTCTCCAACTTCTACGCGGCGCTGCGCGCCTCGGCCCAGAGCCCGGCCGACGCCGGCCTGCGCCAGGCGGCCGTGACCGCCTCCCGGTCGCTGGCGCTTGGCTTCCAGCGCACCCGCGGCGGCCTGGAGGAGGCCCGCGCCGGCGTGGACGCCCAGCTGGCGGGCACGGTCGTCGAGGTGAACGGCCTGGCCCAGCAGGTGGCCGACCTCAACGGCCAGGTGCGCACGGCGCGGGTCGGCGGCGCCGAGCCCAACGACCTGCTGGACGCCCGCCAGAAGGCGGTGGACCGGCTGGCCGAGCTGACCGGCGTGGCGCCGGTGGCCACCTCGGAGGGCGACGTCTCGCTCTTCCTGCCGGGCGGCTCGGCGCTGGTGTCCGGCCTGCAGGCCAGCACCCTGGCCACCCAGGTGGACCCCGCCAACGGCGGGCACCTGGCGCTCCGGCTGGTGGGCGCCAGCGGGGCCGCCCTGGCCTTCACCGGCGTGGGCGGCGAGCTGGGCGGGGCGCTCGACGCCCGCGACGGCGCCCTGCGGGCGGCCGTCACCGCGGTGGACACCCTGGCCTGGGACCTGGCCAGCCGCGTCAACGCCGTCCACCAGGCCGGCTACGGCCTGGACGGCACCACCGGCGACGCCCTCTTCACCACCGGCGCCACCCTGGACGGCGCCGCCGCGCGGCTGGAGATCAACGCCCTGGTCCTGGGCGATCCGCGCCGGCTGGCCGCCGCCGCCGCCGCCACCGGCCCCACCTCGGCCGCCCCGGGCGACGCCACCAACCTGCAGGCGCTCATCGCCACCGAGCGGGCGGCCCTGGGCAACGGCCTCGACGCCGTGGCCGGGCTCGCCAAGCTGACCAGCGACTTCGGCGCCGCCGCCCGCTCCGCGTCGGCGCTGGCGGAGCACGAGGCGGCCCTCACCGACAACCTGGTGCAGCGCCGCGAGGCGGTCAGCGGGGTCTCCATCGACGAGGAGCTCATCGAGCTGCAGAAGGCGCAGAAGGCCTTCGAGGCCATCAGCAAGGTCATCCAGGTGTCGAGCGAGATGTTCGACACGCTGCTGTCGCTCAAGTAGGAGGCCCCCGTGCGCGTCACCGACAGGATGCTCTACGACCGCACCGCCCGCGACGGCGGGGCGGCCAGGTCCCGGCTGGAGGCGGCCATCGCCACGGCCTCCACCGGCCAGCGGCTGGTCCACCCGGGCGACGACCCGGCCGGCGCCGGCCTGGTCACCCAGCACCTGGCCGCCCTGGCCCGGAGCGAGGCCATCGGCGCCGCCGCCGGGCAGGCCAGCGACGAGCTGGCGGCGGTGGACACCGCCCTCAACGACGTCACCAACGCGCTGGCGCGCGTCCGCGAGCTGGCCACCCAGTTCGCCAGCGCCGGCTACTCCGCCGAGCAGCGCGCCTCGGCGGCCGGCGAGGTCCAGTCGCTCTTCGACCACGTGGTGGCCGCGCTCAACAGCCGGGTCGGCAACCGCTACATCATGGGCGGCACCCTCGACGGCACGCCGCCCTTCGACAGCGGCGGGAACTACCTGGGCGACGCCGGGCTGCGCCAGCTGGAGATCGCGCCCGGCGTGCTGGAGGCCACCAGCGTGCGGGCCGACGTGGCCATGAAGGGCGTGGGCGGCGGGGTCGACGTCCTGGGCACCATGGGCGCGCTCCTGGCGGCGCTGCGGACCAACGACCAGCCCGGCGTGGCGGCCACGCTCACCGGCCTGGTGGCCGCCACCGACCAGGTGTCGGTGGCCCGCACCCAGGCCGGCAACGCCATGGCCACCTTCGACCTGGCGGTGCAGGTGAACCGGGTGGCCCGCGACGACGCCACCACCCGCGCCGCCCACCTCACCGACGCCGACGCCATCGAGGCCAACACCGAGCTGGCGCTGGCGCAGCGCGCGCTGGAGGCCTCGCTCACCGCCACCTCGTCCGGCTTCAAGCTGACGCTGCTCAACTACCTGAAGTAGGCCATGGAGCTCAGGACGCTCAGCCCCCCGCCCCCGGGCCGCGCCCCGGCGGTGGCCTCGCTGCGGCGGGAGCTGACGGCGCTCTTCCGCTGGCGCACCCGCTGGCTGCCGACGGTGGCCCCGGCGCGCGCCGTGCGGGCGGCCCGCCTGCTCCCGGTGCTGCTGCACGCCAGCTACGACCGGCCGCGCCTGCGCGAGGAGGCCCCGGGGGTGGCCGGCCTGCGCTACCGGCGCAGCTGGTCGCAGCTGTCGCGCGACTTCGACCTGCCGCCGCCCTTCAAGGCGCAGCGGGGCGCGCCGCTGGTGGAGGCGGTGCTGGTGGTGCCCGGCGCCCACGGGCTGGAGGCCACCGTGCTGGTGGCCGGCGGGCTCCGGGCGGCCGACCTGGAGTGGGTGGCGGAGCGCGCCGAGATGGCCGCCGCCCTGCTGGCCGGCGCCGGGGCGCGGCTGCCGGTGCAGGTGCTCGACGCCGCCGCGCTGGCCCGCGACGGCGACGCCATCGCGCGGCTGGCGGTCTTCGGGGCGCTGGTGGGCGGCCGCCTCTCGGCCGCGGCCTGGGGCGCGCTGGAGGTGGCCTCGCGCCGGCCCGTCGAGCCGGCCACCCTGACCCTGCTGGCCATGTCGGCGCCGGCGCCGCTGGCCGCGCTCTCGCTCACCCTGCTGTGCGGGGCCCCGGCCCCCTCGCCGCTGGAGGTGGCCGGCCGCCTGCTCGGGCAGGGGATCCTGGCCAAGCGCCTGGCCGACCCGGAGGAGTTCTGCGCCCGCTGGGCCGCCGAGGCCACGGCCCACCGGGCCGCCCTGCTCTCGGCCCTCGCCCTGTGCCGGCCGCGCGCCGATCGGCCCGCCGCGGTGCTGGACGCCGGCCAGGTGCTCTCCCTGGGTGGGGAGCTGGCCCTGGCGGCCGCCCGGGCGGTGCGCCGCGCCCGGCGCCTCGGCCTCGACCCGGCGCTCACCGCCGCCTGGCGCGAGGCGGTGGGGGCCAGCCTGCCGCGCGCCCTGCAGCCGGCGCTGGGCGCCCGCCTCTCCGCCAACGGGCCGCTGCGCACCGCGCTCGGGCTGGCCGGCGACGTGCACGAGGTGCGGCTCCCCTCCGGCACCGTGCTGGGGCGCGGCGGCACCCCGGTCCAGGCCCGGGTGCGGGCCCTCTCGCTGCTGGCCTCGGCCGCGCTCGAGCCGGTGCTGGAGCACGCCGAGCCGCCCTGGCGCGCCCTGGCCGCCCGCCTGGCGCAGCGGCGCGAGCGCCCCACCCTGCTGCTGGTGGTCGAGCCGGCCTTCCCCTCCGGGCCCCCCTTCGACCCGCTCAACCGCGGGCCGGGGCGCGCCCTCGGCTTCCCCGGGGCCCTGGAGGTCTGGCTCCGCCCGGGCCGGCGCCCCAGCGGGCGGGTGGTCAGCGGGGAGCAGGCGGTGGTGCGGCTGGTGCGCGAGGTCCAGGCCGGCCACGCGGTGGAGGTGGTGGCCTCCCGCAGCGAGGCCCAGCCGGTGGCGGCCCGCCTGGCCCAGGTGGCGGCCCTGCTGCGCGACGCGCCGCCGCGCACCCAGGTGGCGCTGGAGGCCGGCGGGCGCGTGCTCCTGCCGCGCGCCGGGCGCCTGCTGCGCTTCCCGCTCGACCGCTTCCTGGCCCGCCCGCGGATCTTCCTGCCCGACCCCGACGCGCCCGACCTGACCCTCTCGCCGGGCGAGCGCCGCCCGGTGGGGCTGTCGGCGCCCGGGCTCATCGAGTGCCGCGCCTCGCTGGTCGACGACCAGCGCGCCTCGCTGCTGTACGCCGACGCCCGCGGCGGCCAGTTCCGCGAGGTGGTCTTCCTGACCGAGCTGGAGGAGCACCTGGGCGACTCGCGCGCCGTGCTGCAGCAGTCCGACCCGCACTCGCTGCTGGCGGTGCGCCTCTCCGACGACGTCGAGCCGGCGCTGCGGCGGGTCGGCCGCACCGGCCCGGCCGTCCCCCTGGCGGTGCGCGGCCAGCTTCCCTTCGACCTGCAGGTGGACCTGGGCGGGCTGCGCTACGGCGGCACCAGCAGCGGCGCCAGCTGGCAGGAGGCGGCCCGGGCGGTGGTGGCCCGCTGGCCGCGCACCGGCGAGGCCCGCCTGAGCGTCAACGCCGTGACGGTCCAGGCCGGCGGGCGGCGCGCCGTCGGCCTGATGGCGCTGTATGTGCGAAGAATCGCACTTCGTCGCCTTAAGTTTTTCGTGGTGCGCGAGCTCCAGGCCTTATCTGCCGGGCAGCATGTGCCGAGGACATGAGTGAGGGCGACCACACCGTTCGCCCCACCTGACCCCAAGGAGATTCAGTCATGGCCATGTCAATCAGGACGAACGTCGCGTCCCTCAACGCCCAGAAGAACCTGTACCAGACCCAGGGCGCCCTCGACTCCTCGCTGTCCCGCCTGTCGAGCGGCTTCCGCATCACCAAGGCGGGCGACGACGCCGCCGGCCTCGGCATCAGCACCAAGCTCGAGTCGCAGATCAAGAGCTACGGCCAGGCCGTCCGCAACGCCAACGACGGCCTCTCGGTCATCCAGTCGACCGAGGCCGCCCTCAACGAGCAGGCCAACATCCTGACCCGCCTCCGCGAGCTGGCCATGCAGTCCGCCTCGGACGGCATCGGCAACACCGAGCGCGGCTACATCCAGACGGAGACCACCTCGCTGGTCAACGAGCTGGAGCGCATCTCGCAGGTCACCGAGTACAACGGGACCAAGCTGCTGGACGGCTCGGCCGCCACCCTGGACTTCCAGGTCGGCATCAACAACAGCGCCACCGGCTTCGACCGCATCAGCTTCTCCACCCTGAACGCCACCACCGCCACGGCCGGCCTCAACGTCACCGGCCTGAGCCTGGCCTCCAAGGCCTCGGCGCAGGCGGCCCTGTCCACCATCGACACCGCGCTCATCAACGTCTCGACGCAGCGCTCCACCCTGGGCGCCGCCGGCAACCGGTTCCAGAGCGCCATCGCCTCCATCCAGTCCTTCTCCGAGTCCCTCTCGGCCGCCAACAGCCGCATCAAGGACGTGGACGTGGCCGAGGAGACCAGCCGCATGGCCCGCAGCCAGATCCTCAGCCAGGCCGGCGTCAGCGTGTTGGCCCAGGCCAACCAGATGCCGCAGCTGGCCCTCAAGCTCCTCGGCTAGCCGCACCGGTGTATTCTCTCGGCCTCCCCCCGGCTCGCCCCGGGGGGAGGCTGGAGGTCTTCATGGCGTCGAACTTCACGGCCAGCGGTCTGGCGTCGGGCATCGACACCGCGTCGATCGTCGACCAGCTGGTCTCGCTGGAGTCGCGCCCCATCACCCAGCTGCAGAAGCGCCAGACCGGCGTGCAGGCGCAGATCAGCGCGCTGGCCGAGCTGGTCACCAAGCTCTCCACGCTGGAGGCCGCCGCCAAGGACCTGGGCGCCACCGGCGTCCTGGCCGCCAAGGTCACCTCCACGAACACCGCCTTCTCCACCGCGGTGGGCGCCGGGGCGCTCTCGGGCCGCTACGCCGTCCGGGTGGACGAGCTGGCCCAGGCCTCCAAGTGGCGCTCCGCGGCCTTCGCCACGCCCACCACCGGGGTGCAGGGCGGCACGCTGCGCCTCACCGTGCAGGGCACCACCTACCCGGACCTCACCATCGCCGACGGCGCCAGCCTGGCCGACGTGGCCTTCGCCATCCGCCAGAGCGGGGCGCCGGTCTCGGCCACCGTGCTCACCGGCATGGACCCCACCACCCAGCTGCCCGCCTCCTACCTGGCCATCACCGCCCGCGACACCGGCTTCGCCGGGGCCGATCCCACGGCGGCCCTGCGGGTGGAGTTCCTCACCCCGGCCGGCGCCGGCCAGCCCCTCGGCTTCGCCGAGACCCAGGCGGCCCGGAACGCCCGCTTCAACGTGGACGGCCTGGACTTCAGCCGCCAGTCCAACGTGGTCGCCGACGCCATCGGCGGCCTGACGCTGACCCTCACCAAGGGCGGCCCCGGCCTGCCGGCCACCGGCACGGTCGAGGACCTGGTGGTCTCGACGGACGCCACCGGCACCCAGGCCAAGCTGCAGAAGTTCGTCGACGCCTACAACTCGGTCATGACGCTGGTGCAGAAGCAGCTCAACGTGAACAAGGACACCAACCGCGGCACCACGCTGGCGGGCGAGTCCTCGGTCCGCTCGCTGCAGGGGCTGCTGCACGGCCTCATCACCACCAGGGTGGCCGGGCTGCCGGGCGTCTCCACCCTGGCCGACGTGGGGGTGAAGACCGCCCGCGACGGCTCGCTCTCCATCGACGCCACCGTGCTCAACGCCGCCCTGGGGCGCGACCCGGCGGCCATCGACGCCCTCTTCTCCACCGCCACCAGCGGCCTCTCGGCGGTGGTCTCCTCGATGGTGCAGGGGCAGGTCAAGAGCGGCACCGGCGTGCTGGTGAGCCGGCAGAAGGGGCTCTCCGACACCATCAAGACGATGGACACGCAGATCGCCTCGCTGCAGCGCCGCGTCGACGCCTTCCGCCTGGCCCTGGTGAAGCAGTTCACGGCCATGGAGAAGACGGTCAGCAACCTCAAGGCCTCGGGCAACTTCCTCACGGCGCAGCTCTCCGCCAACAGCAGCGCCTAGCCCACGGTGGCCACTCCGCAGGACCTCGAGGCGGCGCTGGCCGCCACGGCCGCGGCCCTGGAGGCCGGCGACCCGCTGGCCGCCGAGCAGGCCAGCGACCAGCTGGCGGCGATCTGCGCCGACCTGGGCGGGCGCGGCACCCGGCTGCCCGCCGAGGGGCTGGCGCGCGCCGCCGCGCTGCAGGCCCGCTGCGAGGCGGCCGCGGCGCGCCAGCTGGAGAGGCTCGGCGGAGAGCTCGACCTGGCGGCCCGCTCCAGGCGCGCCGGCCAGGCCTATCGCCAGGGCTGAGCGGCCCGCCTGGCCGGCTGGATCGGCCGGGCAGGATCGGCCGGGCGGCCGGCGCGGGCGGCGGCCAAAACGGCCCAGCGAACGAGGGCTTAAGTCATCGCCGGGCCGGGCCGAAGAAGTGGGTGAAGGACGAGTCGAGAGCCTCGTCACCAAACTCAGGAGGATTCCCCATGGCCATGTCGATCCGCACCAACGTCGCGTCCCTCAACGCCCAGAAGAACCTGTACCAGACCCAGGGCGCCCTCGACTCCTCGCTGTCCCGCCTGTCGAGCGGCTTCCGCATCACCAAGGCGGGCGACGACGCCGCCGGCCTCGGCATCAGCACCAAGCTCGAGTCGCAGATCAAGAGCTACGGCCAGGCCGTCCGCAACGCCAACGACGGCCTCTCGGTCATCCAGTCGACCGAGGCCGCCCTCAACGAGCAGGCCAACATCCTGACCCGCCTCCGCGAGCTGGCCATGCAGTCCGCCTCGGACGGCATCGGCAACACCGAGCGCACCTACATCCAGACCGAGACCCAGGGCCTGGTGGACGAGCTGGAGCGCATCTCGCAGGTCACCGAGTACAACGGGGCCAAGCTGCTGGACGGCACCGTCACCACCCTGGACTTCCAGGTCGGCATCAACAACAGCGCCACCGGCTTCGACCGCATCAGCTTCTCCACGCTGAACGCCACCACCGCGGCGGGCGGCCTCAACGTCACCGGCCTGAGCCTGGCCACCAAGGCCTCCGCGCAGGCGGCCCTGTCCACCATCGACACCGCCCTGGTCAACGTCTCGACGCAGCGCTCCACCCTGGGCGCCGCCGGCAACCGGTTCCAGAGCGCCATCTCCTCCATCCAGTCCTTCTCCGAGTCCCTCTCGGCCGCCAACAGCCGCATCAAGGACGTGGACGTGGCCGAGGAGACCAGCCGCATGGCCCGCAGCCAGATCCTCAGCCAGGCCGGCGTCAGCGTGTTGGCCCAGGCCAACCAGACCCCGCAGCTGGCCCTCAAGCTCCTCGGCTAGCCGATGACGTAGCCTCGCGAAGCGCCGCCCCGCGGCCAGAAGCCCCGGGGCGGCCTCTCGCACTCTGGACGACCTACGAGGTCTGCGATGATCCCCGCCGCACGTCGTTACGCACAGGCCCAGCGAGAGACCGCCTCCCCGGAGCGCCTGATGGTGCTCCTGTTCGAGGCGGCCCTCCGGAACATCCGGTCGGGCGCGACCGCCCTGGAGACAGGGCGGACGTCCGAGGCGACCGCCGCGCTCATGAAGGCCTCCGACATCGTGGTCGAGCTGCACGCCACGCTGGACCGGTCCAAGGCCCCTGATCTCTGCGATCGCCTCGCCGAGGTGTACCGCTTCGTCTGCCTGCGGCTCTCCGCCGCGGCGCTCTCCCGCGACGCACGCGCTGCACGGGAGGCGGAGCGGGCCTTTGCACCCATCGCCGAGGCCTTCGCCCAGGCGGTGCACTCGATGGGCAGTGCGCCGGCGCGCTGACGGGATCCAGCCGGCCTCGCAGGTCGTCTCGGGGTGGCGCGTCCGCGCCACCCCGTCTTGTTTTCGGGGCCGGCCCCTCGCGCCGCCGGCCGCTCAGCCGGCCAGGGCCCGGGCCAGCGCCGCGTGGCGCGCCTGCCGGTGCGGGCACTCCCACCCGGCGGCCCGCCGCTCGTCGGCCCGGGCCAGCAGCAGCCGGGCGTCGCCCGCCGCTCCCAGCCGCCAGGCCGCCTCGGCCGCCAGCAGCCACCCGTCCGGCCGGGCCCCCAGCGCCCGCTCCACCACCTTGAGCGCCCGCCCCGCCTCCCCCAGCTCCAGCAGCGCCTCGGCCTGGCCCGCCAGCGCCGACGGGTTGCCCGGCTCCTGCGCCAGGGCCCCCTCGAAGGCCGCCAGGGCGTCGCCGGCCCGCCCGCGCTGCAGCGCGATCACGCCGAGGTGGAGCTGGATGCGCGCCACCCCGGCCGCCGCCACCAGCTCGAAGGGGCCCTCGTGGGTGAGCCGCCGCAGCGACGAGCGGAAGGCCGCCTCGGCCCGGTCGAGCAGCCCGTCCCGCTCCGGCGAGCCCGGCGCCGCCGCCTGCCCCTGCAGCTCCAGGCCGAACGCCCGGAGGTAGTCGAAGTCGGGGCCGGGCCCGTCCCGTCCCTCGCCCCGCGCGGCCGACTCGCAGGCCGTCACCCCGTCGCCCCGCCGCAGCGCCAGCAGGCCGCGGAAGACCGCCACCCGGAGGAAGCTGCGGTCCGGTGGCTGGGCCGGCAGGAGCGCCCAGGCCTCCTCCAGCAGGGCGGCGGCCTCGTCGAGGCGCCCGGCCTCCATGAGCTCGAGCGCCAGGTAGCCGCGCGGCGTGACGTCGCCCGGCTCGGCCGCCACCCGGCGCCGCAGCAGGCCGATGTTGCGCTCCCGCTTGCCGCGCTGCAGGGCCAGCGAAGGCACGTAGCCGAAGTGCACCAGGTCCACCGGGAGGTCGGCCCGCCGGCCGCGGATGCGGGAGAACCAGTCGCCCACCCCCTCGTGCACGGCGCCGCGCCACTCCAGCCCCTTGGCGTGGCGCAGCACCCGCGGGAGCAGGATGGGCTCGCCGAGCCGCTCCCGCCCGGCCACCACGTCCTCCAGGCGCGCCTCCTGGCGCGCGGCGTTGTGCAGGCGGACCATCCCCAGGTCGAAGCCCCCGCCCGCCACCGCGGCCAGCAGCGCCGGCCCGCTGCCGGGCGCCAGCCGCTCGTCCGCGTCCAGCTGGAGGATGAAGCCCCCTCGGACGTGGCGCGCCGCCAGGTTGCGCGGCGCCGAGAAGTCGTCGTCCCAGGGGCGCTCCACCACCGTGGCGCCGGCCGCCCGGGCCAGCGCCACCGTGCGGTCGGTCGAGCCGGTGTCCACCAGCACGATCTCGTCCACCACGCCCCGCACCGACTCGAGGCAGCCTGGCAGCAGGACCTCCTCGTTGCGGGCGATGAGGCAGAGGGTCAGGCGTGGCGCCACGGCGGCCTCCTCGCGGCGAAGGGGGTCACGGGCGGCTCCGCCGGGCGGGAGGTCCGCGGCGGGTGGCGCCGCGCCGGGCGCCGTCGCCCCGGAGCCGCGCCACCAGCAGGTCGCACAGCCCGGCCACGTCGTCGGCGTCGAAGGCCGGCAGGGCGCGCGGCGGCGGCTCGTCGGTCACCACCGCCACCACCCGGCGATCGGTGGCGCAGAGGAACTCGCGCGAGACGCGGCGCCGGTGGACCTCGATGCGCGGCAGGGGCTCGCCCCGCCAGCCCTCGGCCAGCACCAGGTGGCAGGGCGGGAGCAGCCTGGCCAGGGCGCGGGCCCCGCCGGCTGGCGGCCCGAAGAGCGCCATGGCGTCCGGCCCCTGGATGGCGGCCGCCACCGCCCCGGCCCGCCGCAGCACCTCGGTGTCCTTGCCGGGCCGGTCGAAGGCGTGCACGTGGCTGGTGTGCTTGAGCACCGCCACGGTCACGCCGCGTGCCGCCAGCGCCGGGATGAGCCGGGAGAGCAGCCGCGTCTTGCCGACGCCGCTCGGCCCCGAGACCGCCACCACGGGCGTCACCCGCCCTCGCCGAGCAGCCACGCCGTCACCTCCGCGCCCTCCGGCAGGTCGCCGGTGTCGGCCCCCAGGCACAGCAGCAGGTCGGCCAGGGCTGGCCCCCGCACCTGGGCGGTGTCACGGCCCAGCGGCCGGGCCCGCCCACCGGCCTCGAGCCGCGCCCACACCAGCCGCGCCCGCCCCGGTCGGCCGCTGGCGGCCTCGGCCAGGCGCAGCGGCAGCTCGGGGCGGAGCCGCTGCCCGGCGCCGCAGAGCGCCAGCAAGGCGGGGCGCACGAACACCTCGAAGGCCACCAGGCAGGCCGACGGGCTCCCGGGCAGGCCGAAGGCCGGGTGAGCTCCCCGCCGCGCGAAGAGGTATGGCTTGCCGGGCTTCATGGGCACGCCGTGGATCTCGATGGCGGCGCCGGCGGCCTCCAGCGCGGCCGGCACGTGGTCGCGCTCGCCCACCGAGACGCCGCCGATGGTCACCACCGCGTCGCAGGCGCCCAGCGCCTCGTCGAGCGCGGCGGCCAGCGCCTCCAGCCGATCGGGCACGCGGCGCCGCTCCACGGTGGCGCCCAGCGCCAGGCACAGCCCGGCCACCGCCGCGCCGTTCGAGTCGGGGGTCCGCCCGGACACCACCTCGTCGCCGGTGGAGAGGATCGCCACCCGCGGCCGGCGGACCACCTCCACCTGCCCGGTGGCCACCGCCTCGAGCAGCGCCAGCTGGCGCGGGCCGAGGCGCGCCCCGGCCTCCAGCGCCAGCCCGCCCCGCGCCACGTCCTCGCCGGCCGCCCGGACGTTCTGGCCAGGGCTGGCCGGTCGGCGGAAGCGCGCCAGCCCCTCGGCGGCGTCCACCTCCTCCTCCCGGACCACGGCGTCGGCGCCGGGCGGCAGCGGCGCCCCGGTGAAGATGCGGGCCGCCTCGCCCGGCGCGAGCGGCGCGGCCGCCGCCCCGGCGTAGAGCACCTGGCGCACCGGCAGCGCGGCCGGCGCGCCGGCCAGGTCGGCGGCGCGCACGGCGTAGCCGTCCATGGCCGAGCAGGTCTCCTGGGGAGCGGCCCGCGCGGCCAGGGCCTCGGCGGCGAGGTACCGCCCAGCCGCCTCGGCGAGCGCGACGCGCTCCGGCGGCAGCGCGGTCAGGGTCGCGAGGACCGCGTCCCTGGTGGCGAGGAGCCGCTTCATGGGGCAGCGGAGTGTCTCACGCCACCCCGGCCGCCGGCCACCAGGTGTGGACCGCGACCACACCTGACGTGGCCAGCCGGTCCCAGTTCCACGGTGGCATCGGGGCGCCCCATCCGGAGCCTGGGCTCGGACCTCCCGCAAGGGTTGCGCACTCCGCGGCTTGATCCATGGCAAGGCGCAAGGCCTGCATCCGGATCAAGTGAAATTCCAAAGAAGTATCGAGGGCCTGAGACGTGCAACTGGATTCCGGTCAAGAAGTCGCCTGATCTCCCCCTCGGAGGAACCCGTGCTTTCAAACGCCCCCGTCACCGACTGCGCCGCCTGCAACCTGGGCATCGCCTCCCAGGGCAAGTGCCGGCTCACCCCGACCAGCCGGGAGTCCGGTTCGACGATCTGCGCCCAGGGCGAGCGGCCGCGGACCGTCTACTTCGTCAAGGAGGGGTTCGTGGCACTCTCCGCGGTCAGCCCGCGGGGTTCCGAGATCCTGCTGACGCTGCGCGGCCCGTCGTCGCTGCTCTGCACCGAGGCGCTGCAAGGGGAGGCCTCCCCCTTCGAGGTCCGCGCCCTCTCCCGGGTGCGGGTCTGCGGCATCGCCGGCGACGCGCTCTCGCAGTGGGTCGGACCGGAGAAGAGCGCCGGTCGCGTCATCCTCGACCTCCTGCTCACCGAGTCCCGCCAGCAGCGCGACGAGGTCAACTGGCGCCAGGGCGACTGCCTGGCCCGGGTGGCGCGGTTCGCGCTGGCCCATTCGCGCTTCCTGGCCGATCGCCCCAACGCGGTCCGCAAGCAGGTGGTGGCCCGCCTGCTGGGCATGCGGCCCGAGACCCTCTCACGCTGCCTCACCAAGCTGGAGCGGGACGGCGTGGTGGACGCCTCGCGGGGCGTCAAGGTGCTGGACCACCGCCGCCTGGCGTCCATCGCCATGGAGGACGCCGCCGCCTAGCGCCGCCGCGCCCGCCCCACCTAGAGACACCACCCGGGGAATGCGGTAAAGGTTCGCGCGCGTTCCACCGGGGACAGGAGAGTCCACCCATGTTCGGTCTCAGAATGCCCGAGCTGCTCATCATCGGGTTCATCGTGGTGCTGCTGTTCGGCGCCAACAAGCTGCCGGCGCTGGGCGCCGGGCTGGGCAACGGCATCCGGAGCTTCAAGAAGGCCTTCTCCGGCGACGACGACAAGCTCGCCTCCAAGGACGAGAAGCCGCAGGCCGGCGAGCAGGGCCCGAAGGCCTAGCGCGTCGCCCGGCCGGGCGACGGCATCCCACCCCCGGCCCGGCCCGCGCCGGACCGCAGCGGTCACCGCCTCGACATCACCCGGCCCACCCACCGGGCCAGCGCCGCCGCCAGGCGGCCGACCCGGTCCTCCCACCAGTCGACGAGCCCCGTGCCGGGCACCGCGTCCGCCGGCACCACCACCGCCTCGGCGAGGCGCGCCTCGATCCAGCGCGCCCCGGCCCCCGCCAGCACCTGGTCCTCCGCCTCGGCGAGCACCTCCAGGTTGGCCAGGGAGAAGGGGTCGAGGTTGAAGCTGCCGAGCAGCAGGCGCAGGCCGTCCACCACCGCCACCTTGGCGTGCAGCATGGAGGCGGGCCACTCGCGCACCTCGACGCCCGCCGCCAGCAGCGTGCGGTAGAGCCGGCGGGTGGCCGGGCGGGCCAGCCCCACGTCGCTGCGGGCCGGCAGCACCAGGCGCACCTGCACCCCGCGCCGCGCCGCCGCGGTGATGGTGCGGACCATGTGCCGGTCCGGCAGGAAGTAGGCGTGGGCCAGCAGCACCCGCACCCGGGCCCCGCCGATGGCCTTGCGGTAGCGCCGCCGCAGCTTCCCACCGCCGCCCAGTCCGGACAGCCAGACGCGGAACGGGCCGGCCGGGCTGCTGCCGCGCTCGTGCCGGGCCCGCCGCAGCAGCCACTCGGCGGTCGGCCCGCGCACCTCCAGCGCCAGGTCGGCCCAGGCCCCCTCCCCGCTGGCACCCGGCGCGCCGTACTCCTCGCCGATGTTGATGCCGCCCAGGAAGGCCACCTCGCCGTCCACCGCCAGCACCTTGCGGTGGTTGCGCCGCCAGCGCCCGAAGAGGGCCACCAGCATGCGGTTGAAGACCTCCACCTGGCCCCCGGCCGCCTCGAGCCGCCGGGCCAGCTCGCCGGCCTGGGGGGCGGAGCCCCACCCGTCCAGCACCACCCGCACCCGGACGCCGCGCCGCGCCGCGCCGGCCAGGGCCTCCAGGAAGCGCTCGCCCACGCGGTCGGCGGCGAAGGAGTAAACCTCCAGCAGGATCTCCTCGCGCGCCGCCTCGATGGCCGCCAGCATGGGCGGGTAGGCGCCCCCGCCGCCGTCGAGCAGGCGGACCACGTCCCGGGGGCGCGGCCGGCGCACGTCGAGCCAGGGCGGGAGGGCCATGCGGCGAGCCTACGGCCAGTCCGCGGGAACCGCCACGGGGAGGATCGACGACCAGGCGACCCGGCCCCGGCCTCGGCCGCCGTGGCCCCCTCACCCCGGCCCTCTCCCCCAGCAAGCTGGGGGAGAGGGTGGTCACCTCATCCGGACCCCGACCTCGACCCTGACCTCGGCCCCGTGCCCCGACCCGGACCCTCCCCCGCCCGCCCCGGCCGGGATCCCCTTCGGTCGACCTGCGCTCCGGGCACGTTGACCTGGGGTGGACCGCGCCCTAGATCGGGTGGCGCCCATGGCGGAGACGGTCTTCGAGGAGCTGAAGCGGTACGTGGAGTTCGGACCGCCCGACGGGGAGCGCCTGCGCGCCCTCCACGCCGCGGCGTTGCCGCACCTCCAGGAGATCGCCGAGGTCTTCTACGAGCGCATCCTGCGGCACGAGGAGGCCTCCAAGGTCCTGCACGGCGGCGAGAGCCAGGTCGGGCAGCTCAAGGTGAGCCTGGTGGCCTGGATGGACAGCCTGCTGCGCGGCCCCTGGGACGAGGCCTACTGGCTGCACCGCTACACCATCGGCCGGGTCCACGTCCGCATCGGCATGCCGCAGCACTACATGTTCGGCGCCATGAACGTCATCCGCGGCGAGCTGGACCGGCTGGTGGTCGAGCGGCTGCCCGGCTCGCCGGCCCAGGAGCCCACCCGCGCCGCGGTCGGCAAGATCCTCGACCTCGAGCTGGCCATCATGCTGCACACCTACCGCGACGACCTGCTGGCGCAGCAGGCCCGGGTGGAGCGGCTCTCCACCTTCGGGCAGCTGGTGGGCTCCATCGGCCACGACCTGCGCAACCCGCTGGGCGTCATCGAGACCTCGCTCTTCATCCTGCGCGGCCGCATCGGCGAGGACGAGCGGGCCGTCAAGCACGTGGCCCGCATCAAGGAGCAGGTGGACGTCGCCAACGGCATCATCACCAACCTGCTCGACATGATCCGGAACAAGCCGCTCACCCGCGAGGCGGTCCGCCTGGCCGAGGTGGTGGCCGGGGCGGTGACCTCGGTGAAGCGGCCGGACGGGGTGACCCTGGCGGTGGAGGGGGTGGACGGGCTGCCGACCGTGGAGGGCGACGCCGTGCAGCTCCGCCAGATCCTGTTCAACCTGCTGGAGAACGCGGTGCACGCCGCCTCGCCCGCGGGGGCGGTGCTGGTGCGCGGCCGGCGCGGCGAGGGCCAGGTGCTGCTGGACGTGGAGGACAGCGGGCCGGGGGTGGACCCGGCCACCCGGCGCCGCCTCTTCGAGCCGCTCATCACCACCAAGGCGCACGGCATCGGCCTGGGGCTGGCGCTGGTCAAGCGCATCGCCGAGCGGCACGGCGGCGGGGTCGAGTACTCGGAGCGGGCGGGCGGCGGGGCGCGCTTCACGGTGCGCCTGCCGGCCTGAGGGGGGAAGGACACCATGCGGCGCTACCTGATCGTGGACGACAACCGCCAGTTCGCGGAGAACCTGGCCGAGATCCTGCGCGACCGCGGCGACGAGGTGATCATCGCCGGCGGCGGCCGGGAGGCCCTGGACCGGGCCGCCACGATCCGCTTCGACGCCCTGCTCACCGACATGCGCATGCCGGTCATGGGCGGGGCGGAGCTGGTGCACGAGGTGCGGCGCCTCGACCCCGGCCTGGCGGCCCTGGTCATCACCGCCCACGTCGGCGACGACGCGCTGGAGGCGGCCCGCAGCGAGGGGCTGCTGGCCGTGCTGCCCAAGCCGGTGCCGGTGGGCCGGCTGCTCGACCTGCTGGCCTCGGCGCGGCGCGACGGCCTGGTGGTCATCGTGGAGGACGACCAGCGGCTCAGCGACAACCTCACCGAGGCGCTGCGCTCGCGCGGCTTCGCCGCCGTGACCGCCGCCTCGGTGCTGGAGACCGAGCGGCTCGGGCCGGTCCGGCCCTTCGCGGCCCTGGTGGACCTGCGCGTGCCGGGCGGGCCGGACGGCGAGGCCATGCGCCGCCTCGGGGCGCGCTTCCCCGGCCTGCCCATGATCGTCATGACCGGGCTGCACGACCAGGCGCCGCCGCCCACCACCGCCTTCTTCCTGAAGCCCTTCGACACCGGCGCGCTGCTGGACGCGGTGGGCCGGCTGCACGCGGCCCGCGCCGGCGCGACGCCGGCCGGCGGGGCGCCGTGAAGGACCACCCGCCGCGCCGCCCGCGCGTCCTGCTGGTGGACGACAACGCCGGGCTGGTGGAGAACCTCTCCGAGATCCTGGAGGAGGCCGGCTACCAGGTGCGCAGCGCGGCCTCCTGCGCCGCGGCGCTGCCGGCGGCCCGGGAGGGCTTCGACGTGGCGCTGGTGGACCTGCGGCTGCCAGACGGCGACGGCACCGCGCTGGCGCCGCAGCTCAAGCTGGCCTCGCCGGACGGCGAGGTGGTGCTGCTGACCGGCTTCGCCACCCTGGAGTCCGCGGTGGCGGCGGTGCGGGCCGGCGCCTGCGCCTACCTGGTCAAGCCCTGCGCCACCCCCGAGCTGCTGGTGACGGTGGAGCAGGCCATGCGGCAGGTGCGCCTGCACGGCGAGAAGCGCGAGCTGGCGCGGCGGGCCCAGATGGCCGAGAAGCTGGCGGCGGTGGGCACCATGACGGCCGGCCTGTCCCACGAGATCCGCAACCCGCTCAACGCCGCCATGCTGCAGCTCACCGTGCTGGAGCGGCGCCTGCTCAAGCTGCCGGGCCAGGGCCAGGGCCCCCTGCTGGAGCCGCTGACGCTGGTGAAGGACGAGATCCGCCGGCTCGACCACATCCTGGAGGACTTCCTCCAGTTCGCCAGGCCGCGCGAGTTCGTGCCGCGCCCGGTGGACGTGCCGGCGGTGGTGGCGCGGGTGCTCGACCTGCTGGGCGGCGAGGCCGAGCGGCGGGGCATCCGGCTGGAGCGGGAGCTGGCCCCGGCCGGCCCGACCGCCTGGGTGGCCGGCGACGAGGAGCGGCTCCGCCAGGTGCTGGTCAACCTGACCCTCAACGCGCTGGAGGCCACCCCGGACGGCGGGCAGGTGCGGGTGGCCTGCTTCACCGAGCCGGCCGATCCGGAGCGCGAGGGGGACGCCGGGCGGGTGGGCATCACCCTGGAGGACAGCGGCGCCGGGGTGGAGCCGGCGGCGCGCGATCGGATCTTCGAGCCCTTCTTCACCACCAAGGCCAAGGGCTCGGGGCTGGGGCTCTCGATCGTGCACGCCATCGTGGCGCAGCACGGCGGGACCATCTCGGTGGAGGACGGCGTGGGGGGCGGCGCCCGCTTCGTGCTCAGGCTGCCGCGGACCGGCTAGCCGGGGCCGTCGCCCGGATCCTCGCCCGGATCGCCGGCGGGCGCCGGCGTGCCGGCCGCGTACTCCTTGAGCCGGTACTGGATCTTGCGGACGCTGATGCCCAGGATCTCGGCGGCCCGCGAGGTGGAGCCGCCCACCATCTCCAGCGTGCGCAGGATGGCCTCGCGCTCGATCTCGTAGAGGGTGGCCCCGGGGATGAGGGCGCCCGGCGAGCGCTCGCGGGGGCGCGGGCCGCGCAGCGCCGGCGGCAGGTCCTCGGCGGTCAGCTCGGTGGACTTGCAGAGCACCACCGCCCGCTCCACCACGTTCTCCAGCTCGCGCACGTTGCCCGGCCAGTCGTGGGAGAGCAGCGCGTTCAGGGTGCCGGGAGCCAGCCCCTTGATCTCCTTGCCATAGGACCTGGAGTACAGGTCCATGAAGTGGGAGACCAGCGAGGGGATGTCGCCCTTGCGCGACCGCAGCGGCGGCAGCGTCACCGCCACCACGTTGAGCCGGTAGTAGAGGTCCTCGCGGAAGCGGCCGCTCCGCACCATCTCCAGCAGGTCCTTGTTGGTGGCGGCCACCACCCGCACGTCCACCTTGCGGGTCTCGTTGCCGCCCACCCGCTCGAACTCCTGGGACTGGATGACCCGCAGCAGCTTCACCTGCAGCCCCAGCGGGATGTCGCCGAACTCGTCGAGGAAGATGGTCCCGCCGTCGGCCAGGTCGAAGCGGCCGTCGCGCTTGCCCACCGCGCCGGTGAAGGCGCCCTTCTCGTGACCGAAGAGCTCCGACTCGATGAGGGTCTCGGAGAGCGCCGCCAGGTTCACCTTGACGAAGGGCTTGGCGGCCCGCGGCGAGTCCTCGTGGATGGCCTGGGCGATGAGGCTCTTGCCGGTGCCCGACTCGCCCAGGATGAGGACGGTGGCCTTGGTGGAGGCCGCCCGCTTCACCACGTCGAAGACCGCCTGCAGCTCGGGGGCGTCGCCCACGATGTTGTGGAAGCGGTAGCGCTCCCGCACCCGCTCGCGCAGGTTCTGGGTGTCGCGCTGCAGGCGCAGCTTCTCCAGCGCCTTCTCCAGCACCACCAGCACCGCGTTGGTGTCGAGCGGCTTGACCAGGTAGTTCTCGGCCCCCGCCCGCATGGCCTCCACCGCCGCCTCCACCGAGGCGAAGGCGGTCATCATGACGAAGACCGCGTCGGACCCCTGCTCGCGAGCCCGCTTGAGCAAGGTCATGCCGTCCATCCGCGGCATGCGGACGTCGGCCAGCACCGCGGCCGGGGCGAAGCCGGGCAGCAGGGCCAGGGCCTCCTCGCCGTTGGCGGCCACCGCCACCTCGAACCCCTCCTCGAGGAGGATGGTGGTGAGGGCCGCGCGCGCGTTGGCCTCGTCCTCGACGATGAGGATGCGTTCCTTGGTGCGGTTTCCTGGGATCAAGGACATCGCGGCCTCTGAAGCGGGTGCGCAAACCCTGCGGGAGAGGTGGAGTCTATGCCCCGGCTCCGCCGAAAAATCCAGCGCGTTCGCGGCCTCACCCGTCTGGCGGACACTACGAGTTTGCGCCGGCCGGCGCCGGGGTTGCCCCCTCCGGGGGTGCGTCGATCCGCCCGAGCCGGTCGTATGGGCGCCAGCGGAAACGCGCCCCCAGCCCCTCCGCCACGGCGCGGCAGTCGGCCTCCACCATCCCGGGCATGGCCACCACGCTGGCCGCCACCTCGGGCAGGCAGGCCACCGCGCTGGTGATGAAGGCCTTCACCGCCGGGTAGGCGGCCTCGGCGTAGCGGCTCGGGCAGACCCGCGCGTAGGTGGCCCCGTCGGCCGCGTTGAGCGAGACCGAGACGGCGTCCACCCCGGCTGCGGCCAGCTCGGGCGGCACGTCGCGTCCCTCGCGCAGCGAGGCCAGCCCGTCGGTGTCCACCCGCACCCGGCGCACCCCGGCCGCCTTGAGCCGCCTCGCCAGGTCGAGGACCACCTCGAGGCGGCGGGTGGGCTCGCCGAAGCCGGTGAAGACCACCTCCGAGCGCCCCGCCAGGCCAGCCTCGACGGCCGCCGCCCAGACCTCGTCGGCCGTCGGGTTGCGCTCCAGCTTCAGGTCGAAGCCGCCCACCGAGAAGTCGCCGTCCCGGATCTTCGGGCAGAAGAGGCAGGCCAGCGTGCAGCCGCTGGTGACGTTGAGGTAGAGCGCGTCGCCGAGCGGATAGGCGAGCACCGGCGCGGGCTGTGGGGGGGCGGTCACGGCGCCCGGGTGATAGCAGCCGCGGCCCCCGGGCGCCACGGCGGCGGGGGTCGGCCCGGGCTCACTCCGCCTCGGCCAGCTCCTGCCCGCTGCAGCCCACGCAGAAGCGCGCCTCGGGGATGGCGCGGATGCGCTGCAGTCCCATGGGCCCGCCGCACGCCTGGCAGGTGCCGTAGCTGCCGTCGGTCATGCGGCGCAGGGCGCCGTCGATCTCGGCCAGCTCGCGCCGGACGGGCTCGGAGATGGGCTCGGGCGTGGCCTCGTAGTCGACCCACCGCGCCGCCGGATCGCCGCCCGGCGGCAGGCCCACCTGGCGGTGGAGCGTGCTGCGGCGGCGGATGAGGAACTCCCTGGCCTCGGACTCGTACCCGATCATGACAGGCACCTCCAAAGCACGCCCCGTGCCGGGAATTTACGCAGTGTTTCCAAGGGCCTCGACCGCAAACCTGGCGCACCGGAATCGGCCAGCGCACCGGTTGCGCACATCCCCCCCTCCCGCGCCCGGAGGTGTCGCCTCGCCCGGAGGCCGGCCCCTCACCGCCGCCGCCGGCAGGTGCCCGCCGCCGGCCCCTTATCCCGGCAGCGCCCGCCGGACCTGACCGCCAGCGGCCAGGTCGAGCAGGGCACCGGTGGGCTGGCGGGTGGCCGGATCGAGGCGCCGCACCAGCGGCCGGTCCCACAGGTCCGCCCCGCGCGCCGGGGCCGTCGAGCGGGCCAGCGTCCCGTCCCCGAGCTCGAGCAAGGTGCCGGGCGGATAGCGCCCCAGGGCGTTGACGAGCAGCTGCGCCAGCGCCGGGTGGTAGAGCCTGCCGCCCGCCTTGAGCATGGCGCCCAGCGCGTCGGGCCGCGTCACCTTGGCCCCGTAGAGTCGGATCACGTTGGTGTAGTCCTCGGCCAGCCGCAGGATCGACCCCATGGTGGACGGGCGCTGCGCCGGGTCGGCGAAGTCCCGGTGGTGCTCCAGCACGGCGCGCAGGCGGCGCAGCTTGGCCTCGGAGAAGCCGCGCTGGCGCAGCACGATGCGCGCCCCCTGCACCGAGTGGCGCCCCAGCGCAGCCGGCCCCTCGCCCACCTCGGGCGCCAGGTAGCCGGCGTCGTGGACCAGCGCCGAGATGCCGAGGTCCTGCAGGAAGCCCGCCGGCAGCCCGGCCTCCTTGCCCAGCACCAGCGCCACCAGGGCCACCTGCACGGCGTGCGCCGCGTGGGGCGGGCAGTCGGGGAAGCCGAGCCAGAAGGCCGGGGCCGAGAGGCCCGCCTCCAGCGCCTCGATGACGCTGCGGCGCAGCGGCAGCGGGTTGAGCACCCGCCCGGCGGCCACGTTCTGGAAGGTCTCCTCCACCTGCAGCAGGAGCTGCGCCAGCACCTCGCCCGGATCGCGCCGCGGGGCGTCGCCGTCCGACCGCACGGCGCGGAACCGGTAGATGCCGGACAGCTCCACCGAGGCCGCCCCGTGCTGCGCCAGCCAGTCGCCCAGCGAGCGGCGCGGCGCGCTGGCCGCGGCGGCGCCGGCCAGCCCCGCCACCAGCGCCCGGATCTGCTCCGGCTCCAGCGCGGCGTGGAAGGAGAGCCCGCCGGTGTTGTGGCGGCGCAGCTCCGAGCCCAGGTCCTTCTGCCCGCCGCGGACCTCGCCGCGCACCCGGATGTCGTTGACGTAGACCTGGTCCTCCACCGTGACCAGGTGCACCGTGCCGAGCAGGTCGCCCAGCGAGGCCAGGGCCCTCCCGAACTCGGCCACCGGGGCGTCGAAGGCCCGGTTGTCGGGGGCGTGGGTGCGGGTCAGCTTGAGCAGGCCGTTCAGCATGTGGGCCAGCTGCTCGCCGCCCTCCCGGACCTTCTGCGCCAGCTCCCGGTCCTCGCCGGCCCGGGCCCGTCCCAGGGCCCGCCCCAGCGCCTGCTGCGCGCGCGCCAGCTCATCCATGGCGGACCCCCTGCGCGGCCTGGTGGCGGCGCCGCGCCAGCGTGGCGAAGCAGTGGCGGCGCAGGGCCTCGTCGGCCCCCTTGGCCACCGCCTCCAGCTGGGACACCGCCTCCGGCGCCGGGTGGGCGCCCAGCCCGGCCACCGCGGCCCACTGCAGCGACTCGTCGGCGCCGCCGCCGGCCAGCCGGCCCAGCAGCCCCTTCCTGGGCCGGAGCCACTCGGCGAAGAGCTCGGCGGCGCGGGCCGGGTGCAGCTGGCAGAGCGCCCGCCCCAGGGCCGAGGCCTCCTCGTGCGACAGCCCCTTGCGGGCGGTGAGCGCCTCCTGGACCGCCGGGAAGGCGGCCGCCTGGCCGCGCCGCTCCAGCACCTGCGCCGCGGCGATGCGCACCGGCTCCTGGTCGGCGTGCAGCAGCCGGAGCAGCCGCTCCAGCGGCACCTCGCCCTCGGCGGCCTCCATGGCCCGCAGCGCCTCCACCTGCAGGGTGTGGTCGCGGTGCTCCAGCAGGGCCGCCGCGGCCGCCGCCGCCCGGTCCGGCGCCCGCGCCACGATGGCCTGGATGAGGGCGCGGGCGGCCTGCGGCTCGAGCGCCGCCAGGCGCGCCACGATGACGTCGGCGTCGGCCGGCAGCCGGCTCTCGGCGATGTGCAGCAGCACGTGACGGCGGGCCGGATCGGCCTCGCCGGCCAGCAGGTCGAGGGCCGCCTCGGCCGGCACCAGCGGCAGCAGGCGGGCCGCCTCCGGCGGCAGGTCCATCGAGCCCGGCGGGACCGCGGCCACCACCGCCTCCAGCACCCGCGCGTCGCCCAGCGCCCGCAGCAGGTCGTCGCGCAGCGGGCCGGCCGGCTGCCGCCCGGCCAGGTCGGCCAGCGCCGCCAGCGCCGCCAGCGCGCCATCGGCGATGAGGAAGTCGCGCACCTCGCAGAGGAACTGCTGCGCCTCGCGCGGCGCCACCCCGCCCCGGCCGGCCTCCTGCAGCAGCAGCGCCGCCAGCCGCAGGGCGTGGGGGGCCAGGGTCTCCGGCCCCTCCTCGGCCCGGAGCGGCGCCAGCGCCTCCCCGCCCACCTCGCGGTAGGTGATGGGCCCGGGCGGCGGCAGGAGGGGGAACGGGGTGTCGAAGCCGGCCGGCGTGGCAGCCCCCTGGCCGGCCCGGCGGCGCTGCTCGGCGGGCTCCGGGTTGTCCTCCTCCGGGGTGAAGCCCTCCACCGCGGCGAAGGAGATCCCGGAGAACTCCGCCTTGCGCAGCATGGTGACCAGGTCCTCCTCCTGCTGGCGGATCCCGGTGGCCCGGATGGCCATGAGCTGGAGGAAGTGCAGCAGCTCGGACCAGGGCAGGCCCGGCTGGAAGGTGAGCCGGCGCACCCCGTCGCGGAAGAGCCGGAAGGCCAGCGACCGCTCGCGGTCCTCCTCGCGGTACACCGCCTCGCCCTCCCGCAGCAGGTCGAAGGGCAGCACCTCGACCACCAGCGCCCCGGCGGCGGTGACCGCCTCGGCCTTGCGCTGGTAGTCGGCCAGGAACTGGCGCACCACGGCGTTGCCCGGATCGTAGAGCGTGAAGGAGCGCGCCGCCTTGGAGAGCGCCAGCACGAAGGCGGCGGCGGCCTGGCCGGCGGCCGAGGTGGCCAGCGGAGCCCGCTCCGGGTCGTGCGCCGGGCCGGCGGGGGCGCCGGGGGATGGCGGCTGGGGCTGCGTCATCGAACCTCCGCTTTCTCCACGGAAGTGAACCCCCCGCCCCGGAGGGCGTCAAGCACACGACCCGGTGACGAGTATGATCGAGCGATGTGCGGCCGCTTCTCGCTCACCCTCTCCGACATCGCCGCCCTGGCCCGCGCCTGGGGCGCCGAGGTGGACGCGGCCCTGCTGGCGGGCTGGCGGCCGCGCTTCAACGTGGCGCCCGGGCAGCGGGCGCCGCTGCTGCGCGGCCCGGCGGGCGCGCGCCGGCTGGCGCTGGCGACCTTCGGCCTGCCGGCCGCCCACGGCGCCCTCCACCTGAACGCCCGCGCCGAGACCGCCGCCGCCAGGCCGGCCTTCCGCGAGGCGCTGCGGCAGGGCCGGGCAGTGGTGCCGGCCGACGGGTTCTACGAGTGGGAAGGTCCCCCCGCGGCGCGCCGGCCCAGCTGGTTCCACCGCCCCGACGGGGCGCCGCTGCTGCTGGCGGCGGTGTCGGGCCCTGGCTCCGACGGGCAGCCGGCCTTCGCCATCCTCACCTGCGGGGCGGTGGCGCCGGTGGCGCGGCTGCACGACCGGATGCCCGTGCTGGTGCCACCGGAGGCCCTGGAGGCCTGGCTGGCCGAGGGGCCGCCGCCGGCCTTGCCGCCCTCGGCGCCGGGGGCGCTGGCGGCCCGGCTGGTCTCGCCGCGGGTGAACTCCCCGCGAGTGGACGGGCCGGAGTGCCTGGAGGCGCCCGAGCAGGGGTCGCTCTTCTGAGCGACCCGACCTCGACCGCGACCGGGACCTCGACCGCGACCTCGACCTCAGACCTCCCTGCTCGACCCGAGCCGGACCCCGGCGGCCTGGAAGGCGGCGTCGGTGGCCGCCGCCTGCGCCGGGAAGACGGCCCGGGTCAGGTCGTCGAGCACCACCGCCTCGAACCCCTCGGCTGCAGCGTCCTCGGCGCTGAAGCGGACGCAGAAGTCGCGGGCCAGGCCGCACAGGAACACCCGGGACACGCCGCGGGCCCGCAGCCAGGCCCCCAGCCCGGTGGTCGGGCGAGCCCCGTCCGGGCCCAGGTTCTCCCGGAAGGCGGAGTAGGAGTCCACCTCCAGGCGCGTCCCCTTGCGCAGCAGCAGCGTCACCGCCGCGTCCGGCAGGGACGGGTCCAGCGCCGCGCCCGGCGAGGCCCTGACGCAGTGGTCCGGCCAGAGCTCCTGGGGCCCCTGCGGCCGCTGGAGCGTGGTGAACGGCGCCGCGCCCGGGTGGCTCGAGGCGAAGGAGACGTGGCCCGGCGGATGCCAGTCCTGGGTGGCCACCACCACGCCGAAGCGGGGCGCCAGCGCGGCGATGGGGGCCACCACCTGGGCGCCGCCGGCCACCCCCAGCGCCCCCCCGGGCAGGAAGTCGCGCTGCAGGTCGACGACGAGGAGGGCATCGCGCAGCGGATGGAGTGGCATGGGGGCGGATGATACCCCTGGCCCGGGCCCGCCGCGCGCCGCGCCGGAGCCCCGAATCATCAGGCTTTCCCGGCGGGTTCCAGGTTGTCTCCGCGCACGCTCTGGGCTAGCTTCCGCCGCCTATGGACAAGACCTGGGTCAAGGACGTGAAGGAGGGGGACCGGCTGAAGAGCGTCTTCCTCGTCGCCCGCAAGGCCACGCCCACCGCCAAGAGCGGCAAGACGTACCTGGCCGCCACCTTCACCGACCGGACGGGTGAGCTGGAGGCCCGCGCCTTCGACAAGCTCGAGGAGCTCGGCGCGGCCTTCGAGGAGAAGGACTTCGTCGAGGTCGAGGGGCTGGTCGGCACCTTCCAGGGCCGCCCGCAGCTGCGGGTCGAGACCGCCACCAAGGTGGACCCGGCCGGCCTCGACGCCGCCGAGTTCATCTGGGTGGCGCCGCCCGAGCCCAAGAAGCCCGAGCGCCCGGCGCCCACCGAGGTGGACGACGTCCACTGGAAGGAGCTGCTGGTCCTGGTGGACGCGGTGGTCGATCCCAACGTGAAGTCCCTCATCGCCGCCTTCCTGGCCGACGAGGACTTCGCCGCCCGCTTCCGCCGCTCGGCGGCCGCCAAGACGGTGCACCACGCCTACGCCGGCGGCCTGCTGGAGCACACCGTCGCCACCATCAAGCTGGCCCACCGGCTGGCCGACCAGTACCCGCAGGTGGATCGCGACCTGCTGGTGGCCGGCGCCTTCTTCCACGACATCGGCAAGGTGCGCGAGCTGGCCGGCGAGCGCAACGCCGAGTACACCGACGAGGGCAAGCTGGTCGGCCACCTGGTGATGACCGCCCAGTGGATCCACGACAAGGCCCGCCGCATCGGCGTGCCCCGCGAGCTGGAGCACCACCTGGTGCACCTGGTGCTGGCCCACCACGGCAAGCAGGAGTACGGCTCGCCCAAGGTGCCGATGACGCTCGAGGCGCTGCTGGTGCACTACCTCGACGAGATCGACAGCCGGGTCAACAGCTGGCTCAACCTGATGGGGCGCGAGGGCGGCAACCGCCGCTGGACCGACTCCAACAACGTCTACGAGCAGTCCATCTGGCGTGGCGCGCTGCCCACCACCCAGGCCGAGAAGAAGGGGCCTCCCCCTGAGGCCCTCACCCCGGTGATCTACGTGCCGAGGGACGGCTCGACGCAGGGGCAGGTCCAGCAGAAGAAGCGCCCGGACAAGAAGCCCCGGCCCGCCCAGGCGCCGCGCGCCGACCGGCCGGAGCGGGCCGAGCGGCCCGAGCGGAAGGCCGAGGAGCGCCCCGCCGAGGGCGGCGCAGCCGAGGCCCCCAGGGCCGAGGCCCCGGCGGCCGCACCTCGCCACGAGGCGCGCCCGGAACGCCCCGAGCGCCCGGTGGACCGCGGCGGCCACCGCGGCGGCCCCGGCTCATTCGGCGGCCCCGGCGACAAGAAGAAGGGCTACACCGGCCCGCGCCTCCCGGGCGACCGCGGCCCACAGACCCCGCGCAGCGACAAGCCCAAGAGCCTGACCCACAACCCCTTCGCGGCCCTGGCCGCCAAGCTGGGCGAGGCCGAGGCCAAGCCCGCGGCCGAGGCGCCGCCGGAGGCCGTGGCGGCCCCCCAGGCGCCTCCCGAGCCGGCGCCGCCGGCGCCCGAGCCCCAGTCGGCTCCCGCCTCCGAGGGGACCCCGCCGTCCGCCCCGCCCGAGGGCGAGCCCTCCGCCTCCTAGTCGCCTTCGCCACGCGGCGCCGGCCCGGACCCTCCGTGGTCCCCGGCCGGCTGCCGCGCCGCGGCGGGCGCGCCGCCGGGCGGCGTGTTACAGGTGGTCGATGGTTCCGTTCGGCCGGACCGCGGCGGTCTTCGACGTGGACGACTCGCTGCTCGACGGCAACGCCGGCACCATCTTCACCTGGTACCTCTACCGCGAGAAGGTGATGCGGCCGGAGATGCGCTCGCGCATCCCGCGCATCATCTACGAGTACGCCCGCCACCGGCTGGGCGAGCTCGACATGGTGGAGGTCGGCAGCCAGTGCCACCAGGGGCTGCGGGCCGACGAGCTCAAGGCCCACGCCCACGCCTGCTTCGAGCGCCACCTGCGCAAGCGCATCACCAGCGGGGCGCTGCGCCAGATCCGCAAGCACCTGCTCTCCGGCCACTTCGTGCTGCTGGCCTCCGGGTCGCCCCAGTACATCATCGACGAGGTGGGCGCCCACCTGCGGGTCCACGCCGCCATCGGCACCCGCACCCGCATCGTCGACGGCCGCGCCACCGACCAGATCCTCCCACCGGTGGTCTTCCGCGAGGGGAAGCGCGAGGCGGTGGAGCGGATCTGCGAGCAGTGGGACCTCGACCTGTCCCGCTCCTGGCTCTACAGTGACTCCCAGGCCGACACCCCGCTCTTCGAGGCGGTCGGCCACCCGGTGGTGGTCAACCCCAAGCCGCCCTTCCGCGAGGTGGCCGAGCAGCGCGGCTGGCAGGTGGTCACCTGGAGCGACCGGAGCCGCCCGGGGGCGGAGAGCGAGGGGGCGGACGAATGGGGCAGCTGGGACGGCTAGTCGAGCTGGGCGCCGCCGACCTGCACGCGCTGCAGGCGCTCTTCGAGCGCTGCGCCGCCTTCTTCCAGCTGGTGCAGGGGGCGCCGCCCCGCCCGGACCAGGCGGAGCGCTGGCTGCACCAGGAGAACGTCCCCGGCCGGGCGCCCGGCGACAAGGTGGTCTTCGGCCTGCTCGACGACGAGGAGCGGCTGGTGGGCGCGGTGGACGTCACCGCCGACCACCCGCTGGTCGGCGAGTACTGGCTCGGCACCATGATCCTCGAGCCCACCCTGCGCGGGGTGGGCATGGGCGCCGGCTTCCACGCCGCGGTGCTGGCCTGGGTGCGCGGCCGCGGCGCCCAGGGGGTGCAGCTCTGCGTGCAGCAGGAGAACGCCGGGGCGCTGCGCTTCTGGGCCCGCGAGGGCTACCAGGAGACCGGCCTGGCCTGCCAGCAGGCGGGCGGCCGGGAGCAGGTGGTGGTGAAGATGCGGCGCGCCCTCTAGCCGCGGCCCGGCCTCGCGCTATCCGCTGGCCGCCGGCGCCGCCAGCCGGAAGAGCCGCCGGGTGTTGGCGCTGGTGAGGGCCGCCACCTCGGCCTCCGGCAGCCCCCAGATCCCGGCCACCGCGCGCGCCACGTGGGCCACGTTGGCCGGCTCGTTCAGCGTGCCACGCAGGGGCACCGGGGCCAGGAACGGGCTGTCGGTCTCCACCAGCAGCCGGTCGTGCGGCACCAGCGCCACCGCCTCGCGGATGGCCCCGGCGGTCCGGAAGGTGACGATGCCCGCCACCGAGATGTACAGGCCGAGATCCAGCCAGGTGCGGGCCGCCGCCGCGTCGCCGGTGAAGCAGTGGACCACCCCGCCGGCCGACGGGATCCCCTCCTCGCGGAGCACCCGCGCCGCCGCCTCGTCGGCCTCGCGCAGGTGGATCACCACCGGCTTGCCGGCCGCCCGGGCGATGCCCAGCGAGCGCCGGAAGGCGGCCTCCTGCGCGTCGCGCGGCGAGAGGTCGTAGTGGAAGTCGAGGCCGGTCTCCCCCACCCCCACCACCCGCGGGTCCCGCGCCAGCGCCGCGCTGGCCAGCCAGTCGGCCTCGGGCACCCTGGCGCACTCGTGCGGGTGGACGCCGATGGTGGCGGCGAAGGTGGCGGGGCGGCTGGTGGCCAGCGCCAGCGCGTTGCCGAAGTCGCCCGGGGCGCGCCACAGCCCGATGACCACCACCTGCCCGACCCCGGCCGAGGCGGCGCGCGCCACCACGGCGTCGAGGTCGTCGCGGAGCTCCTCGGCGTCGAGGTGGGCGTGGGAGTCGACCAGGTCCATGGCCGCGCCGCTCACTTGACCCGCGTGCCCGGAGCGATCCCCTCGCCCACCGTGACCAGCTGCAGGGCGGGCGCCTCGCCGGCCGCCAGCAGCATCCCCTGCGAGGTGATGCCGCGCAGCGGGCGCGGCGCCAGGTTGGCCACCACCACGATGCGCTTCCCCACCAGCGCGGCCGGGTCCGGGTAGGCCAGGGCGATGCCGGCCACGATGGTGCGCGGCGCGGCCTCGCCCACGTCGACCGAGAGCTCGAGCAGCTTGTCGGCCTTGGGGACCGCCGCCGCGGCGCGCACCAGCCCGACGCGCAGCTCCACCCTGGCGAAGTCCTCGTACTGGATGATCCCGAAGACCGGGGGCTCGGGCGCCGGCCGGGCGCTGGCCTTGGCCGCCCCCTCGCTCGGGCTGGCCGCCTTGGCCACCTTGGCCGCCTTGGCGACCTGGCCCGCCCTGGCAGGGTCGGATGGCGCGGCAGGCCCGCCCCCCGCCTGGCCGGTGATGAGCCGCTCCACCTGGCTGGCCTCGAGCCGGGCGATCTGCGGCGGCTTGCCGGCGGCGGCCAGCGGCCGGCCGTCGAACGGCTGCCACCCCTCGGTCCAGGGCGGCAGGGCCGGGAGGCCGAAGGCGGCCGCCAGGCGGGTGGTGAAGACCGGCATGATGGGGTGCAGGGCCACCGAGAGCCCCTGCAGCGCCTGGCCCAGCGAGGCCAGCAGGGCCTGGCTCTCCGGCGAGGTGGGTGCCTCCCAGGGCTTGGCCTCCTGGACCCGGCGGTTGCAGACCGAGGCCGCCTGGCTCACCAGCCGGACCACCTCGCGCAGCTCCAGGCCCAGGTAGGCGGCGCGCGCGCCGGTCAGCGCCAGGCGCACCGCCTCCCCGATCTCCGGGTCGGTGGGGCCGCCGATGGGCCCCGGCGAGCGGGCCACCAGCGCCGCCACCCGGGAGGCCAGGTTGGCCAGGTTGTTGGCCAGGTCGGCGTTGATGCGGTTGCGGAACTCCTCGAGCGAGAGGTCCAGGTCCCCCACCCCGGCGCCCAGGTTGGCGCAGAGGAAGTAGCGCAGCAGCTCGGGGTCCAGGCCCGACTCCAGGTAGGTGCTGGCGTTGATGAAGGTGCCGCGCGACTTCGACATCTTCTCGCCGTTCACGGTCAGGTGGCCGTGCACCACCATCCGGTCCGGCCGCTTGAGGCCGGCCGCCCACAGCATGGCGGGCCAGAAGACGGCGTGGAAGCGCAGGATGTCCTTGCCGATGACGTGCTCCAGCCGGGACGGAGCCCCCTCGGCCAGGTAGCGGGCCTCGTACTCGGCCGGGGTCAGGCGGCGCCCGGCCGGCGCCTCCTCGGCGAAGTGGTGCTCGCCGCTGGAGAGGTAGCCGATGGGGGCGTCCATCCAGACGTAGAGGAACTTGCCGGGGAAGTCGGGGTCGTTCACCGGGAAGCCGAAGTACGGGGCGTCGCGGGTGATGCACCAGTCCTGCAGGTCCTCCAGCCACCCGTGGACCTGCTGGCGCACCGCCGGCTCCAGGTGCCCCTCCCCCTCGACCCAGGCGCGGATGATGGCCGTGACCTCCGGCCGGCGCAGGTCGACGTAGGCGTGGTCGCTGGCGCGCACCACCGGGGTGCTCTGGCACAGGGCGCAGGCCGGCGCCACCAGCTCGCGCGGATCGTAGGTGGTGCCGCAGCGCTCGCAGACGTCGCCGTACTGGTCGGCCGCGCCGCACTTGGGGCAGGTGCCCTTGACGAAGCGGTCCGGCAGGAAGCGCCGGTCGGTCTCGCAGTACAGCTGCTCCACCGACCGCTTGTAGATGAGCCCGCGCGCCTTGAGGGCGTCGTAGATCCGGTAGGCCCAGCGCCGGTTCTCGTCGGAGTGGGTGGTGTAGTAGGTGTCGTGGGCGATGCCGAACCGGCGGAAGGTCCGGTCCTGGTCCTGCCGGTGCTGCTCGGCGAAGGCGGCCGGCTCCATCCCGGCCTTGCCGGCGTTCACCTCGATGGGCGTGCCGTGGGCGTCGGCGGCGCAGATCCAGGTGACGTCGTCGCCGATGAGCCGCAGGTAGCGCACGTAGACGTCGGTCTGGACGTGCTCCACCATGTGGCCCAGGTGGATGGGGCCGTTGGCGTAGGGCAGCGCGCTGGTGATGAGCCGGCGGGTGGTCACGGTGCTCTCCTGTCCTGTGCGGTCGGCGCCAGCAGCCCGAGCAGCGCCCGCTCCAGCGCGAGGCGCCCGTCCTGCCCGCTCTTCATGGCCACGTCGGCCTCGTGCAGCGCCACCAGCCCGCCCATGAGCTCGCCGCGCTCGAAGCGGGTGGAGGCCTGGTACTTCATCCAGAAGCCGAAGGGCTTCTTCTTGCCCACCTCGGCGGCCGGGATGGTGGGGAAGACCTGCGCCTCCCAGTCGCGCGGCGAGCCGAGGCGCCGCTCGCCCACCACCGCGCGGGCCCGCTCCTTCTCGAGCAGCAGCCGCCGCACCGTGCTGGCCAGCGAGGCCAGCAGCATGTGCGGGGAGCCGCCGCCGCCCAGCGACCGGTCCACCACCAGCAGGGCCTCCTCCAGCGAGCGCTCCTCGACGGCGTTGCCCAGGGCGAAGAACTGGTCCTCGGCGGTGCGCACCACCACCTCGGCCACGTCGGCCGCGGTGATGACGGCGCGGTCGCCCACGAAGGCCACCAGCTTCTGGAGCTCCTGGGCCAGGGTGCGGGCGTCGCCGTCGACGCACTCGGCCAGCTGCGCCACCGCGCCCTCGTCCACCTGCTTGCCGCTGCCCTGCAGCAGCAGCCGCACGGTGGGCCCCAGGATCACCTTGGCCCCGAAGTTGGCCTCGCGGGCCACCGCCACCTTGACCCGCCGGCCGGCCGCCGCCAGCTTCTTCACCAGCGGCAGCGTGGCGTCCACCTTGCCGGCCGCCACCACCAGCACGTGGCCGGGCGGCAGGCCGCGCTCCAGCGCGGCGTCCAGGGCGGCCGAGTCGTCGCGGGCCACCTTGAGCTCGCGCTCCAGGGCGAACTTCCCGGCCCGCACCACGAACTCCAGGTCGTCGTCGGAGAGGGTGAAGCCGAACTCGGCCCGCAGGTCCCGGGCCAGCGCCTTGAGCGCCTTGGCCAGCTCCTTGTCGCGGGGCTCCTGCTCCAGCGGCCCCAGGCCGCCGGCCAGCGCCGCCGGCACCAGGTCGGTGGCCTGGAAGCCCGCCTTGGCGACCAGCGCCAGCAGCCGGCGGGCCGCCTCGCGCTGCCGCCCCTCGCGCCACTGGGCGCGCGCCTTCTCGAAGGACTCCTGCACCTCCTCCTTGGAGGTGAGGAAGGCCGGCTCCTGCACCAGCACCACCTTGCGCCCCACCGAGAAGAGGCCGCGCGTCTCCACCTCGGCGGCCACCTCGGCCGGCGAGGCGGCGGTGTCCAGCTCGACCAGGTTGAGGCTGCGCTGCGCCTCCGGCACCAGGGCGTGGCACAGCTCGCGGGCGGCGCGCAGCGAGAGGAAGGCGTCCCCGTCGAGCAGGTAGACCGCCAGCGGCCGGCCCTCCCGCGCCTCCGCCAGGCAGGCCTCCAGCTGCTCGGCCGGGCCCGGCCCCTCCTCGCGCGGCGCGCCCCAGGGCTTACCGGCCATCGAACCACCCGATGAGCATGCGCTCCACCGCCAGCGGGCCGGCGGCGTTCTGGCCCAGGGCCCTGAGCAGCCGCTCGACGCCGGCGCGGCGCCGCAGGGCCTCCTGGGGCGGCAGGGCCGCGGCCACCAGGCGGGTCTCGGCCGCCAGGGCGGCCAGCAGCGGCGCCCCGCCGGCCTGCACCGCCAGCACATCCCGCCACCAGGCCAGCAGGTGCTCCCCCAGCTCCTGCACCTTGGCCCGGTCGGTGCCGTCGTCCAGCTCCGCGCCGTCGGCGTCGGTCCGCCCCAGCGAGCGCGCGAAGGCCAGCCAGCCGAGCGGCCGGTCGGCGCGCAGGGCGGCCACGGCCCGGACCGACTGCTCCAGCGCCTGCACCTGCGGACCGCCGTAGGCCAGCGCCCGCGAGATGGAGCCGCCCGACAGCGCCGCCGCGGTGCGCGCGGCGGCCACCGGGTCGAGCGGGGCACCGGCCGGCTCGGCGGCCGGCTCGGCCTTGCCGGGGGCCTTGCGGCGCTGGCCCCTGGCACCCTTCGGGCCCGCCCCCTCGGGATCCTGGCGATCCCGGGCCAGCAGCGCCTCCACCACCACCTCCTCGGGCAGCGGGCCGAAGGCCACCCGCAGGCACCGGCTGCGGACGGTGGGCAGCAGCTCGTCCGGGGTCGCCGAGACCAGCACCAGGGTGGTGTCGTCCGGCGGCTCCTCCAGGGTCTTGAGGAGGGCGTTCTGGGCCTGCGGGTTGAGGGCGTCGGCCGGGTCGATGATCACCACCCGGCGCCGCCCCTCGAAGAGCCTGAGGGAGAGCCGCCGGTCGGTCAGGTCCCGGACCTGGGCCACCACGATGTCGCGCGACGGGGCCCGCCCACCCTCGGGCTCCCAGCGCCCGGCCTGCGCCATCTCGCGCTCGGTGCGCAGCTCCAGCACGTCCGGGTGGACCCCCCTGGCGATCTTGCGGCACGGCCCGCACTCCCCGCAGGGGTCGACGCGGAGGTCCCCGGGCTCGCCTGGCCCGCCCTGGCAGTTGACGGCCTGCGCCAGCAGGCGCGCCGTGGTCGCCTTGCCGACCCCCGCCGGCCCTCCGAAGAGGTAGGCGTGGTGGAGCTGGCCGCGGGAGAGCGCGGCGCGCAGCGAGCTGACGGCGCGGTCCTGCGCCTTGACCTCCGCGAAGGGCATCGGGGCGCGGAAGATACCACGCCCACCCGGCACCCCGAGGCGCCCGGGAGTGGACAGCCCCCTCCCCGGGCGTATCATCCGTGGCCTCCGGAGCCCGCCATGAACATCACCCCCCTGGACATCACCCAGAAGCGGTTCAAGAAGACCTTCCGCGGCCTCGACCCAGAGGAGGTGGAGGCCTTCCTGTCCCTGGTGGCCTCCGAGTTCGAGGGGCTGGTGCGCGAGGTGACGGCGCTGCGAGACGCCGGCCAGCGCAAGGACGAGGAGCTGGCCGAGCACCGCGGGCGCGAGCGGGCCCTGCAGGAGACGCTGGTGGCGGCCCAGCGGGCCTCCGAGGAGATCCGCGACTCGGCCCGCAAGGAGGCCGAGATCACCCTCTCCGACGCCGAGCTGCAGGCCGAGAAGATCGTCCAGTCGGCCCACGGCCGCTTCCTGAAGATCGTCGACGACATCGGCGAGCTGAAGCGCCAGCGGATCCAGTTCGAGGCCGGGGTGAAGACCCTGGTGGAGAGCCACCTCAAGCTGCTGGAGGCCTTCAAGGAGGCCCCGCGCGAGGAGGCCGTGCCGTTCGCCGCCGCCCGCAAGCGGCTCTCGTCGGAGGATTGATCGGCGCGCCGCTTTACCGGCGCGCCGCTTGCGGCGCGCCAGAATCCAGAAGCTCGAGGAGCTCCTGCGCCCCCCCGCTCAGTGCTTCTCGCCCTTCCCGTGCGTCTCGGCCTTCTCGGCCTTGCCGTGCGCCTCCGCCTTGCCGTGCCCGGCGGGCGCAGCGCCCGCGTCGCCCCAGTCCACCTTGCCGGTGTCGAGATCGTAGATGGCGGTGACGATCTTCGCCTTGCCCTCGTGGACCAGGTGGGTGAGCACCGGGCTCTCGGTGAGGAGCTGCTTGGCGACGAGCTCCGCGTTGGCGTAGACCGCGTCGTCGACCAGGCCCCGCTTGCCGGGGTTGGCCTTGGCGGCCTCCACCGCCGGCATGATCTCCTTCACGAGCTCGCCGATGTTCCCCTCGACCGGGCCGGTGGCCTCGGCGGTGGCCTTCACGGCGCCGCACTTCTTGTGGCCGAGGACCACGATGAGCGGCACGCCCAGGTGCTCGGCGGCGTACTCGATGGAGCCGGTGGTGGCCGGCTCCGAGATGTTGCCCGCCACGCGGACCACGAAGAGGTCGCCGATCCCCTCGTCGAAGAGCACCTCGGGCGGGACGCGCGAGTCGGCGCAGCTCAGGATGACCGCCTCCGGATGCTGGCCCGCCGAGACCTCCTTGACCCGCCTGAGATCGCGGGTGGGGCTCTGCTCCTTCCCGGACGCGAAGCGGGCGTTGCCGGCCTTGAGCTCGACCAGCGCCTCGTCGGCGGTGGTGGCCAGCTTGCCGCCCCTGGGCGGGTGCGCCTGGGCCAGGGCGGGGAGCAGCAGGGCGGCGAGCAGGGCGCGGCGCGGCGGGTGGTCACGTGGGCTCCAGGGGTCGGGGCGGTCCGGTGGGGGTGGACCGCGGGCCCCCAGTCTAGCCGCATAAGGCCTAGTGCGCCTCGGCCCAGCTCCGCCCGTGCCCCACCTCCACCAGCAGCGGCACCTTCAGCGTCGCGGCCCCCTCCATCTCGCGGCGCAGCAGCGCCGCCACCGGCTCCACCAGCCGCTCGGCCGACTCCACCACCAGCTCGTCGTGGACCTGCAGCAGCAGCCTGGCGTCCAGCCGCGCCTCGGCCAGGGCGGCGTGCACCCGGCGCATGGCGATCTTGATGACGTCGGCGGCGGTCCCCTGGATGGGCGTGTTGACCGCCGTCCGCTCGGCCCCCTGCCGGATGGCGGGGTTGCGGTTCTGGATCTCCGGCATGGCCCGCACCCGGCCGAAGACCGTGCGCACCTCGCCGTCGCGCCGGGCCGAGGCCACGATCTCCTCCAGCCAGCGCTTCACCCCGGCGTAGCGGGCGAAGTAGCGATCGATGATGGCCTGGCCCTCGCGCGGCGGCAGATCGAGCCGCTGCGACAGGCCGAAGGCGGAGAGGCCGTAGGCGATGCCGAAGTTGAGCATCTTGGCCACCCGGCGCATCTCGGGGGTGACCAGCTCCGGCGCCACCCCGTAGGTCTCGGCGGCGGTGCGGGTGTGCACGTCCTCGCCGGTGCGGAAGGACTCGAGCAGCGCCGGGTCGGCCGAGTAGTGGGCCAGGATGCGCAGCTCGATCTGCGAGTAGTCGGCCGAGACCAGGCGGCGGCCAGCCGGGGCCACGAAGGCGGCGCGGATGCGGCGCGACAGCTCGGTGCGGACCGGGATGTTCTGCAGGTTGGGGTCGGTGGAGGAGAGCCGGCCGGTAGCCGCCCCGGCCTGGTGGAAGGTGGTGTGGAGCCGCCCGTCGGCGGGATCGACGAGCAGGGGCAGGGCGTCCACGTAGGTGCCCTTCAGCTTGGAGAGCGAGCGGTGCTCCAGCACCAGGCCGGGCAGCGGGTGCTGCTCGGCCAGCTTCTCCAGCACCTCCACGTCGGTGGAGGGCCCCGTCTTGAGCTTCTTCAGGACCGGCAGGTGCTGCTCCTCGAAGAGCACCCTGGCCAGCTCGCGGGTGGAGGCCACGTTGAAGGGGTGGCCGGCCGCCTCGGACATGCGGGTCACCAGCCCCTCCATGGCGGCGCCGAACTCCACGCTCATGGCGGCCATGGCCTCCTTGTCCACCGCGATGCCGTCCCGCTCCATCTCGAAGAGCACCGACACCAGCGGGCGCTCCACCTCCCGGTGGAGCGGGCCCAGGCCGGCCGCCTCCACCGCCGCCAGCAGCGCGGCCGCCAGGTCCGGCAGCGCCGCCGCCGAGGGCGCGGCCCAGGCGGCCAGCCGCTCCACCTCGGCGCCCTCGCGCCCCGGCCCGCCCTTGCGCTCGCCCGCGGTCGGGTCGAGGGGCAGCTCGCAGCGGCAGCGCTCCCGGGCCACGTCGGCCAGGGCGTGCTCGCGCCGGGTCGGCAGCAGCAGCCGCGAGAGCAGGTCGGTGTCCTCCCCGGCCTCGCCCAGCTCGAGCCCCAGCCGCGCCAGGGCGTGCTTGGCCGCCTTGCGGTCGTGCGCGTGCACCGGTCCCGGACCCCCCAGGAGCGGCGCCAGCGCCGCGCGCACCAGCCCGGCGTCCAGCGGCGCCGGCGCCCCCAGGTAGCGGTGCCCCAGCGGCAGGTAGAAGGCCCGCCCCCCGCCCGCCAGCCCGATCCCGACCACCGGGTCGGTGCGCGGCGCCTCGCCGCTGGAGCTCACCAGCAGGCCGACCGCGGGGGCGCGCCCCAGGAAGGCCACCGCCTCGGCCAGCGCCGCCTCCTCCAGCAGCACCTCGGGGCGCTCCGGGCGCGGGGTGCTCGGGCCGGTGGCGAAAGGGGGGAGGCTGCTGGTCGAGGTCGAGGTCGAGGTCGGGGTCGAGGTCGAGGTCGGGGTCGAGGTCGAGGTCGAGGGCGAGGTCGAGGGCGAGGTCGCGGCCGGTCCCTCCCCCTCCCCCGGCGCGGTCGCCGGCAGCTCCCGGAGCAGCCGGGTGAACTCCAGCTCGGTGAAGAGCGCCCGGGCCCGCGGCGCGTCGATGGGCCGCCGCTCCAGCGCCTCGGGCGACCAGGGCAGCGCCATGTCGGTCTTGAGCGTCACCAGCCGGCGGTTGAGCCGGAGCCGGTCGGCGTGCGCCAGCAGCTTCTCCTTCAGCTTCTCGCCCCCCCGCTTGACCGCCTGCGGGATCTCCTCGGGGCGGGCCAGCAGCGCCTCCAGGGAGCCGAAGTGGCGCACCAGCGCCGCGGCGGTCACCTCGCCCACGCCCGGCACGCCCGGCACGTTGTCCACCTTGTCCCCCAGCAGCGCCTGGTACTCGATGACCTGCGCCGGGGTGACCCCCAGCTTCTTCTCCACCTCGGCCGGCCCGGTCCAGCCGCCCTGCCCGCGCGCCTCCGCCATGGGGTCGAAGAGCCGCACCCGGTCGTCCACCAGCTGGGCGAAGTCCTTGTCGCCGGTGACGATCACCACCTCCCAGCCGTGGCCGCGGGCGTGCGCCGCCAGGGTGGCGATGATGTCGTCGGCCTCGAACCCGGCCTCCTCCAGCACCGGCACGCTGAACGCCCGCGCCACCTCGCGCACCAGCGGGAACTGGGGCACCAGGTCCGGGGGCGCCTCCGGGCGCTGCGCCTTGTAGGTCGGGTCGAGCTCGGTGCGGAAGCTCTTGCGGCTCACGTCGAGCACCAGCGCCACGTGGGTGGGCGCGTGCTCGCGCAGCGAGCGCAGCAGCATGTTGGTGAAGCCCAGCACCGCGCTGGTGGGCACCCCCTTGGAGTTCGTCAGGGGCGGCAGCGCGTGGTAGGCGCGGAAGATGAAGCCCGAGCCGTCGATGAGGGTCAGGGTCGGCATGGGCGGGACCATACCCCCCGGGCGCCCGGGCGGCCGCGGCGAAAGGAGGGGCGCCGGGGCGGCGCCCCGCCCCGGCCGCGGCGCCGCCTACCGGTAGGTGGTCACCGTGGCGCTGGACGGCGTGAAGTCCAGCAGCAGGTTGCCGGGGTAGGCGCCGAAGACGCGCTGGCCGGCCGCCGCGTCCAGCGTGGCCGCGGACCGGTCGAAGGTGGCGTGGCCGGCCGGGAAGACGTCCCCGGAGATGGTGCCGCCCGAGGTGGGCCGGCGCGTGGCAGGCTGGAAGCCGCTGCGCGCCTGGATGAAGAGGACGGTCCCCCGGCGCAGCTGCGCCACCGGGGTGGTGACCGAGTCGTCCCAGCCGAGGCCGGGCCGGAGGGACAGCACCTCGCCGGTCGGGTTGGGGAAGACCAGCGGCGGCGGCACGGGCACGACCGCCCTGGTCCAGCGGGTCTCGCAGGCCACCTTCTTGGCCACCTGATCGGCGTCGGGCGGATCGGTGGGTGGATCGGTGAGCGCCGTGGGGCACTTCTCGGTCACGTAGGCGAAGCGCCGCGCCTTGCGCGCCAGCAGGCGCCGCTCGCAGGTGGCCCGGCAGGCGGCGTCGCAGGCGGCCGGCGGCCAGGCCGGGCTCTCCAGCATGGGGCAGGGCAGCGAGGCCTCGTCCTCGTGGCGCAAGGAGAAGGGGACGTCGAGGACCGGCCGGCCGGCGTAGCCGGACTCGGTGCCGGTCAGGACCAGCCCCCGGGAGCGGATGGTGACGGTGGCCTGGCGCACCGTGGGCGAGGCCACCTGGAAGCAGGCGGGCAGCGCGGCCGGGGCGGTCAGCGAGACGGCCCCGCCCGGATGGGAGGCGGTGTCCGGCGGCAGCAGGTCGGCCACCCGCACCTCGAAGGTGGTCGCGCCGGCGCAGGCCGCATCGGTCGGCGTGATGCGGACCACGTCTCCCGGCTGGACGCCGAGCCGCACGTCATAGAGCCGGGCCACGCCGCGGAACCTGGCGGTGGGCGCGGCGGGGTCGGTGGCTTCCGGCAGCCCGGTGGCGGCCTGCACGGCCAGCCACTCCAGCCCGCCCGGTCCCGCCGCCACCTCGGCCTGCCGCCTGTCCAGCCCGGGCAGCGCGCCCTCGAAGGTGAGGCGCCAGTCCTCGGTCTGGGTGTAGCCGGGGGTCACCGAGATCAGGCGCTGGTCGCGGATGTCGAGGCCGTTGATCACCGGGGCCGGGTTGCCCTGCCCGTCCAGCCGCGGAGTGACGTCGTTCCAGGCGCCGATGCGCGGGTAGTCGACGTTGGCCGGGACCTCGGGATAGACCACCCCGTCCTCGTCCTCGATCGGCACCGCCAGGCTCACCGTGAAGACCTGGGCCGGGGTGGTGTTGGCGCCGGCCACGCCCATCCACTGCGCGTTGACCAGCCCGAAGTGGCCCAGGTCGGCCAGGTAGGTGAAGCCGGTGGTGCTGCCGACCGCCGCCAGCGTGGAGGTCCAGCGCTCCCCGGCCTCGACCGCCAGCTTCTGCAGGGAAGGCACCAGCGGCGGGACGGCCGCCGGCGGCTTGATCTCGGCGCCCGAGAGGTCGGCGCCGCCCCAGGCCGGCGGGTAGATGGCGGTGAGCGACAGCACCGTGCCCGGCACCGGCATGGGCGCCCGGTACGGCAGCTCGCCGGCCGGATCCGGCGCGCGCGCGCCCAGCGCCGGGTCGAAGGTGATGATCCCGCAGGCCACCGCCTCGGCTGGGCCGCAGCGCGCCGGATCGAGCGCCGCGTAGACCCGCAGCACCGGCTCGCCGTAGCTGTCGGGCGTGAGCGCCACGGTGGTGCCGGCCAGCGGGGTGTCGAGGAACTCGCGCACCCGGGCGGCCAGCACCACGGTGGTGGGGGCGCCGGCGTCGAAGGCGCGCACCACCGGAGCGCTGAAGCCCGGGCTCGGGTCGCTCACGCCGGGGCTCGACAGGTCGAGCTCGGCCACGCCCTCCACCGCGCCGATGGGGTCGAGCGTGGCGGCGTAGAGGTGCACCAGGTCGGGCGAGGCCGACAGCGAGCGTGGGCTGAAGCCCAGCTCGTGGACCCGGACCCTGGGCCTGGTCAGCGGCGTGCCCGGCGCGGCCGGGTCGTCGAAGGTGGCGGTGTCGAGCTCGATGGCCAGGCCGTCGGCGGCGCGGCGGAAGTCGGCCACCAGCAGCCGGCCGCCGGCCAGGCCGGCCACCAGCCGGGCCCGGCCGGGGCGGCTGGTCACCACGCCGGGCGTCAGCTCCTCGGGCACCGGCAGGATCGCCAGGGCCAGCACCTCGGTCTCACCCTCCCCGGCCAGCTCGCCGAGGTCGAGCGTGAGCGCCGAGGCCACCGCGGTGGCGGGGGTCCAGGTGGCCACCACCTGGACGCAGCCGGAGAGCCGGGTGCCGGCGGGATCGCAGGCCACCGAGCCGGCCGGCGCCACCGCCAGCAGGTCGGCCCCCGGCGTGGCATCGAACAGCGAGCCGGACGCCAGCAGCGCCGGCCGGGGGTGCGTCGGCACCGACAGCGACAGGATCAGGCCAGGGGCCAGCACCGCGGCGCCGTCGATGGCGTCGAGGAGGCGCAGGTCGCCGCCGCGCTCGTTGGCGATGGCCACGTAGGCGCGCAGCGCGGCGTCGCGGGTGGTCACGGCCTGGAAGACCGCCACCGCGCTCGGCCCGTCGAGGCGGATGCCCGGGCGCGTGCTGGTCTGGGTGCAGGCGGCCGCCAGGAGCAGCGCCACCAGGGCGAAGCGGCGCGCGGTCACTCGACACCTCCGATGCGGATCAGCTCGCCGGCGGCGCCGCGCAGCGCCTGGGCCGAGCCCGGGGCCAGCAGCGGCACGTCCACCAGCGACACCACCGACTGCTTGAAGGCGGCCACGTAGACCCGGGCCACCGGGGCGGCCCCGCCGGTGGGCACCGGCTCGACGGCCAGCGCGTAGGGCGCCCGGCCAGCCTCGGGGGCCCCGGTGTCGGGGTCCAGCGCCAGCGTGCGCGCCACCGCGCCCAGCTGGTCGTCGTAGACGGCCACCGCCCCGTCCTGGGTGCTGGCCACCACCACCAGGTCACGGCGCGGCGCGCCGCCCGGCAGGGCCGGGCGCTGCGGCAGCACCCGCACCTGCCCCGGCCCCAGCCCGACCGGCACCACCCGCACCAGCGAGAGCGCGGGGCGGCCGGTCTCGTCCTCCTCCGCGTCCAGCACCAGCAGCGCGCCGGCCTGATCGGTGGAGGGGCGGAACCCCAGCAGGGAGAACAGCGAGACGTCGTAGACCCGCACCGCCACGTAGAGCCGGCGGGTCAGGCCGGGCTGCGGGTTGGAGAGCGCCAGCCCCTGCAGGTCGGCGCCGCGCAGGGCGTCGAAGAGGTCCACCTCCTGCGGTGCGGCGCAGCCGGCCTGCCCGGGGCGGCAGCTCCCCAGGTCCACCGCGTACAGGAGCGCCTGCGAGGACGGGGCTGCGGCCACGGCCGGCCGGGTGGCGACGAAGAGCCGGTCGGTCACGGCGTCGTAGGCCATGTCCGAGATGGGCCCCCTGCCGACCGGGAAGAAGCCCGGCGTGGCGCCGCTGGGGTCGTCGAGGTCCACCTCGGCGACGTGGCCGCTGGCGGCGGTGGCGCCGTCGAGGGCGGCCACCTGCAGGAAGCCCACGAAGGCCGAGCGGCGCGCCCCGCCGCGGCGGCAGCCCAGGGTCACCACGTAGGGATCGAGCAGCCGCACGTCGAAGGCCACCCTGCAGCCGGGGGCGTCGCAGGCCACCACGCCGCCGTCGGCCGCCACCGGCACCCGGTGGAGCGCGCCGTCGAAGCGGGAGGGGACCAGGGCGGTGGCCAGGCTGCCGTGCACCGGATCGACGTACCCGGGGCAGGTGCGGCCGTCGGCCACCGCCAGGTTGCCGGCGTAGCTGCCGATGCGCGCCCCGCCCGTGGCCGGGAGCCTCACCAGGGCGCCGCCGGGCTGGCCCGCCGAGCCGCCCTCGGCCGCCGGGTCCGGGTTCACCGAGAGCACCGTGCCGCCGGTGGGGCCGTCGTAGTTGAGGTCGAAGTTGGAGGACCCGACCAGCAGGGCGCTGGCCCCGCCGCCGGACCGCGCCGGCACCGACGTCAGGGCCAGGCCGGTGGGCGCCAGGAAGCGGTCCATCGGGGGGGTCCGGACCGCGGCGGGCTCACCGCACGCGGCCAGGGTGACGAGCAGCGCTGCCAGCCTCCGCATCCCTACCCTGCCTTCCGCGCGCCGGCGCCCGGGGGCAGCTCGGCCTGGATCTTCCTGAAGTCGGCCAGGTCGGAGAAGAGCGCCGCCACCCGGCGCATCAGCGCCAGGCGGTTGCCGCGCACCGCCGGGTCCTCGGCCATCACCATCACCCCGTCGAAGAAGGCGTCCACCGCCGGCTTGAGCGTGGCCACCGCCTTCAGGATGGCCGGGTAGTCGCGGCGCGAGCGGCACTCCGCCGCCTCGCGCTCCACCCGGACCACCTCGGCCAGCAGCGCCCGCTCGGCGTCCTCGCTGAGCAGGGCCGGGTCCACCGCCACGGCCAGCCCCGCGGGCGCCTTCTCCTGGATGTTGGCCACCCGCTTGAACGCCACCGCCAGCGGCACGAAGTCGTCGCGCCGCTTGACCACCGCCAGCGCCTGCAGCCGCTGCCGCGCGTCCACCACGTCGTCGAACCCGGCCGAGAGCACCGCCTCCACCAGGTCGGCGTCCAGCTCCTCGCTCCACAGGGCCTTGAGCCGGCCGCGCACGAAGTCGAGCACCTGGTCGGCCACCACCGTCGGCTCGGCCGCCAGCTTGACCCCGGCCAGCGCCGCCAGGGTGGCCTCCACCGCGGCGCGCAGCGAGAGGTGGTAGCCGCGGTCGAGCAGGATGCGCAGGATGCCGATGGCGGCCCGGCGCAGGCCGAACGGGTCGGCGGCGCCGGTGGCCTTCTCGCCCACCCCGATGATGCCCACCAGCTGGTGCAGCCGATCGGCCAGGCCCACCAGCGAGCCCAGGTCGCCGCGCGGCATCTCCTCGGAGGCGCCCACCGGCTTGTAGTGGTCGGTGAGGGCGTCGGCCACCTCGGCCGGCAGCCCCTCCAGGCGGGCGTAGTGCCCGCCCATGATGCCCTGCAGCTCGGGGAACTCGCCCACCATGCCGGTGCCCAGGTCCGCCTTGCAGAGCCGGGCCGCCAGCGCCAGCGCCTCCCCGCCCTGGCGGCCGGCCGCCCCGGCCAGCGCCTCGGCCACCGCGCCGATGCGCTCCACCCGCTGCAGCTCGGTGCCCAGCCTGGCCTGGTAGGTGCGGCGCCCCAGGTCGGCCACGCGGCTCTCCAGGGTCCGCTTGCGATCCTCCTCGAAGAAGAAGCGGGCGTCGGCCAGCCGGGCCCGCAGCACCCGCTCGTAGCCGTGGCGCGCCACCCGGGGCTCGCGCACCGGCGTGCCGGAGACGGCGATGAACCGGTTGGTCAGCGCGCCCTGCCCGTCCACCACCGCGAAGTAGCGCTGGTGGTTGCGCATCTCGGTGACCACCACCTCCGGCGGCAGCGCCAGGTTGGAGGCCTCGAACTCGCCGGACACGGCGGTGGGGTGCTCCACCAGGTAGGTGACCTGCTCCACCAGCGCCGGGTCGGGGCGCACCACGCCGCCGCCCCGGCGGGCCGCCGCCGCCAGCCCCTTCACGATGGCCGCCTGGCGGACCACCGGGTCGGCCACCACGAAGGCCTTCTCCAGCCGGGCCAGGTAGTCCTCGGGGGTGCCCGCGAGCGCGATGGCCCTGGGCGCCATGAAGCGGTGGCCGTAGGTGACCTTGCCGGAGGTCACCTCGCCGAAGGTCACCTTGACCGGCTTGCCGCCGTAGAGCGCGGTGAGCCAGCGCACCGGGCGGGCGAAGGTCACCTCGTCGTGGCGCGACCGCATGGCCTTCCTGAACTTGAGGCCGCCCACCAGGCGCGTCAGCAGCGCCGGCAGCACCTGCGCCGCCGGGCGCCCCTTCTCCACCTTGGTGACCGCCAGCCGGAGCCCCTTGGGCGTCTCGACGCGCTCCAGGGCCGCCACCTCCACCCCCTGGCTGCGGGCGAAGCCCAGCGCCGCCTGGGTGGGCTGGCCGGCCGCGTCGAAGGCCGCCGCCACCGACGGCCCGAGGGCCTCGGTGCGGGCGTCGGCCTGCCTGGCGGCCACGTCGCGGGCCCAGACCGCCAGGCGCCGCGGCGTGCCCACCGCCTTCACCTCGCCGTGGGCCAGGCGGGCCTCGGCCAGCAGCCTGGCCAGGTCGTCCTGGAGCTGGCGCAGCGCCGGCGGCACGAAGCCGGCCGGGATCTCCTCGGCCCCGATCTCGAACAGCAGGTCAGCCATGATCTCTCTCCAGGAGGTGGATCAGCGCGCGGCAGGCGCGGCGGGCCGGGTGGGTGCCTGGCCGGCCGGCTGGTCGGCGGCCAGGCGGGCGGCGCGGGCGGCCTCGACGGCGGCGGCCCGCTCCTTGGGCGGCAGGAGCGGGAAGCCCAGGGCCTCGCGGCTCTCCAGGTAGCCCTTGGCGCACTGGTGGGCCAGCGCCCGCACCCGCCCGATGTAGGCGGCCCGCTCGGTCACGCTGATGGCGCCCCGCGCGTCGAGGTTGTTGAAGGTGTGGGAGCACTTCAGGCAGAAGTCGTAGGCGGGCAGCGGCAGCTTGAGCCCGATGAGCCGCTTGCACTCGGCCTCGTAGGTCTCGAACAGGCCGAAGAGCATCTTGGGGTCGGAGGCCCTGAGCGAGTACTCGCTCATCTCCACCTCGTTGCGGTGGAAGACCTCGCGGTACTTGACGCCCTTGACCCACTCCACGTCGAAGACGTTCTCCACGTCCTGCAGGTACATGGCGATGCGCTCGAGCCCGTAGGTGAGCTCCGCCGCCACCGGCCGGATCTCGAAGCCGCCGGCCTGCTGGAAGTAGGTGTACTGGGTGATCTCCATCCCGTCGCACCAGACCTCCCAGCCGAGGCCCCAGGCGCCCAGGGTGGGGCTCTCCCAGTCGTCCTCGACGAAGCGGATGTCGTGCGCCTTCGGGTCGATGCCGATGGCCTGGAGCGACCCGAGGTAGAGCTCCTGCACGTCGGGCGGGTTGGGCTTCAGGATCACCTGGAACTGGTGGTGCTGGTAGAGCCGGTTCGGGTTCTCGCCGAAGCGCCCGTCGGCCGGGCGGCGCGAGGGCTCGACGTAGGCCACGCTCCAGGGCTCGGGGCCCAGCACCCTGAGGAAGGTGGCCGGGTTCATGGTGCCGGCGCCGACCTCCTGGTCGTAGCCCTGCGCCAGGATGCAGTTCCGCCCGGCCCAGTAGGTCTGCAGCTTGAGGATCAGGTCCTGGAAGTACACGCGCTCGCTCCCGCGACGCGGCGCCGTGGAACCGGCGCCGGGACTCGGCAAGGTAGGGCCATGCCCACCCGATGTCAAACGGGAAAGGCCCGTCTTTCCGCTGCGATCCGCTGCGCGCGGCCGGGCCTCACTCGCCCAGCATGGGCCCCACCTCGTCGAGGAAGCGCCTGGCCTGGAGGCGGCGGCCGAGCAGGTGCTCCACGAAGCGCCCCAGGGCCTCGCGCGCCTCGCGCCCGGCCCCCGGCTCGAGGGGCGCCTCCCCGGCCTGCAGGCCGCCCGCCTGGAGCCGCTGCAGCGCCGCCAGCCCGGCCGGCGACAGGCTGAGGCGACCCGGCGCCGCCTGGGGAGCGTCGTCCTGGCAGAGCGGCCCGCCGTCGGCCGGCGAGAAGGTCACCGCCCCGTCCGGCAGGGGCTGGCCGCAGCGGGCGCAGGCCTCCAGGCGCGGCTGGAAGCCGGCCGCCGCCAGCGCCAGCAGCTCGAAGGCCCGCAGCGTGCCCGGGCGGGCCGGGGCCGCGTCGAGCCGGCCCAGGTAGTCCACCAGCAGCCCGAACAGGTCGTCGTGTGGCTCGTGATCGCGGGTCAGCTCGCGCGCCAGCTCCACGGCGTAGGCGGCGCAGGCGATGCGGGCCAGGTCGCCGCGGATGGCCGGGAAGGCCCGCTCCGGCGCCACCGACTCCAGCCGCAGCAGCTGGTCGCCGGCGCCCCGCCCGGAGAGCTCGGCCGACACCAGCGTGAAGGGCTCCAGGGCGCCGCCGAAGCGCCTGGTGGAGGCGCGGGCGCCGCGGGCGTAGGCCGCCAGCTTGCCGCGCCCCTCGGCCAGCAGGGTCACCACCCGGTCGGCCTCGCCGTGATCCACGGTGCGCAGCACCACCGCGCGGAGCTTGAGCCGGGTGGTCACCGCGGGCCTACCGGAGCAGCGCGCCGATCACCATGGCGGCCACCACGCCCAGCACCGCGGCCGCCACCAGCACCGGCACCAGCCGGCGCCGCCCCCGGCGCGTCGCCACCTCGGGGGCCTCGCCGGCCGCCTCCTGCCAGCGCAGCACCACCTCGTCGGCGTCCAGCCCCACCGCGGCGGCGTAGCTGCGCAGGTAGCCCACCACGTAGGCGCGCGGCGGCATGCGCGCCTCCTCGCCGGACTCCAGCGCCTCGATGACCGCCGGGGCCAGCTTGGTGGAGGCGGCGATCTCCTCGGGCAACATGTCGCGCAGCTCGCGCTCCTGCTTCAGCCAGCGGCCGAAGGCGGGGAGCAGCGGGGCGGCGGGCTCGGGTGCGGTCGACATGGCGCCCTAGCGGAGCAGCTCCAGGCTCTGCTGGCAGCCGTCGCCGGCGGGGGTCCCCTTGGCCAGCTCGAGGCAGCGCTCGAAGCTGGCCCTGGCGCCCGGCAGGTCGCCCGCCTTCATGCGCGCCAGCCCCAGCTGCTGGTGCGCGTCCACCACCTGCTCGCAGTGGCGCACGTAGGCGCCCAGCTCGTCCAGCGCCTCCTTCACCTTGCCGTCGCCGAGCAGGATGCGCCCCAGCTCGCGGTGGCCGGCGCAGTAGCGCGGGGCGATGCCCAGGCAGGCGCGCAGCTCGGTCAGCCCCTCGTCGCGCCGCCCCATGCGGTGGAGCGCCTGGCCCTTGTTGCAGCGGGCCACCCAGGGCTCCCGGTAGAAGGTGTTGGCCAGCGCCTCGTCGAAGGAGGCCAGCGCCTCCTCGGGGCGCCCGGTGCGGGCCAGGAGCTGCCCCAGGTTGTTGTGGGCCTCGGGGTAGGCCGGCCGCACCGCCAGCGCCTTGCGGTACTCGGCCTCGGCGTCCTTCAGCTTGGAGAAGGCGTACTCCAGCACCAGGCCGCGCCCCAGGTGGGCCTCGGGCATGTCCGGGTCGGACTGCAGCGCGGTGTCGAACTCGCGCAGCGCGTCCTGCGCCTGCCCCTTCTGCAGCGCCTCCAGCCCCAGGTCGTGGTGGATCTCGGCGGTCTTCTGGGCCTTGGCGCTGAGGGTGTGGCCGCAGGCGGCCAGCGCGGCGGAGGCCAGGACGGCGAGGAGCGCGGAGCGGGTGGCGGAGGTCATGGTGGGGGGCTCGGGTTCAGAAGGAGGCGAGGAGGCGGGCCAGGCGGCCCGCCTCGGCGGCGGCGGGATCGGCGGGGTCCGCCGCGCCCGGGGGCCTGGGCGGGGAGAAGATCGGCAGGCGCTTCAGGGTGTCGTCCTGCAGCGCGGGGGCCAGGTTCCGGAAGTTGAGGTTGTCGAGCATGAAGCCCATCGACTCCAGGAAGTGGAGCCCCTCCTCCTGCACCTCGCGGTAGGCCTCGGCGGCCACCTGCCGGTGCCCGTGCACGTAGACCACGTTCTCGCCGGTCTTGGGCAGGTGCAGCGCCACGTAGATGGAGAAGGTCCCGCTGGCGTTGCGCAGCCCGACCAGGTGACCGGAGACGCCCTGGGGCGCCTTGCCGGGGATGGAGATCTGCGGCTGGTTGATCCCCTCGATGAGGGCCACCACCTGGTCGCGGGTGGCGGTCAGGTGCTGGATGCTCGGCTCCGGCGTGAACACGACTGTCCCCTTCCCGCCTGCTCAGCGCGCCTCGACCGTGAACTCCTCGGTCCGGTCGTCCACCTCGGCCGCCGTCCGGGTCATCACCACCAGCGGCGCGTCGATCATGACGTGGTCGCCGCCCACGTTCCCCTCCCCGATGACCACCCGGAGGGTCACGTCCTTGCTGTGGGAGCGCCGGTCCACCCCGGCGAGCCGCTTGGAGGCGGCCAGCGTCACCTTGTTGGCCCCCGGCCGGAGGAAGCGGGTGATCTCCAGCACCACCTGCGGGTCGGCCGAGCGGATGACGCGGATCCAGCTGGCGTTGATGAAGACCTCGACGTCGTACTGGGTGCCGTCGGGCTGGGTCTGCTCGGTGGCCAGGAAGTAGCGCAGCGCCAGCTTGCCCTCTGCGGCGGGGCGAGGTTCGGCGGCGGCGGGCGCGGCGGCCGTGGGCCCGCCAGGCGTGGCGCCGCCTGCGGCGACTCCCGCCACGGCGACTCCCGCCACGGCGGCGGCCGGAGCGGTGGCCAGGCCCGCCGGGCCCTGGGCCGGTGCGCCCCGCACCGCGTAGCCGCGGGCGGTGATGTGGACCGCGCCGGCCGCGTCGATCACCACGGTGGCGTTCTCGAACCGCTGGTCCCTGGCGCCGTCGATGGGCACGCCGTTGAGCGTCAGGCCGGGCGCGGCGAGAGCCGGCGCGGCCGCCATCGACAGGGCGAAGGTGAGTGCAAGTAGGCGCATCCGTTCGTGTTCCTAGCCCCGGGCGGCACGGGCCGTCAAGAATGCGGGCGCTTGACGCACCCGGTCGTTGGACGGTCCGGGCCCCCCGCGAATTCCCGCGACGCGCCGGAGGCCTGCCTTCAGACCCCCCGCACCTCGGGCCCCCAGACCAGCTTGTGGAGCTGGAGCGAGAGGCGGGCGCGCAGCCCGGAGGCCAGCAGCCACTCGGTCAGCGCCCTCGGCTCGACCTGGCCGAAGACCGGCGAGAAGAGCAGCTCGGCGCGCCCCTCCAGCCGGCTGCGCCGCACCACCTCGACCGACCAGTCGAAGTCGGCGCGCGAGGCCACCACGAACTTCACCTCGTCGTGCGGCCGCAGCCCCTCGAGGAAGGTGAGGTCGCGCGTCTCCTCGCCGGAGCCGGGCGGCTTGACGTCCACGATGCGGACCACCTCCGGCGGGAGCGCCCCGGTGGGGCGCTGGCCGTGGGTCTCCACCGTGACCTCCCAGCCCAGCGCCAGCAGGTCGCGGCACAGCTCCGGCAGCTCGGGCTGCAGCAGCGGCTCGCCGCCGGTGAGGCAGACCAGCCTGGTCGGCAGCCTCGAGAGCGCCTCCACCAGCTCGGCGCGGGTGCGCTCCTCGCCGCCGTGGAAGGCGTAGGCGGTGTCGCACCAGGTGCAGCGCAGATCGCACCCGGTGAAGCGCACGAAGGCGCACGGCAGGCCGGCGCGGGTCCCCTCCCCCTGGATGCTGAAGAAGACCTCGGAGACCCGCATGGCCGCTAGCGGGCCGGGCCGGCCGAGGCGAACCGCGGGCCGGGGGCGGCGCCGAAGGCCCGCTGCAGCTTGCGGTGCTCCGACTCGACCCGGCGCGGATAGGCCAGCGCCCAGTCGGGCATGCCGGTCTCGTCCTGCAGCAGCTCGAAGACCCGGTTCGGGCCGGCGTTGTAGGCCATGAGCGCCAGCCCCATGTGGCCCGGGTAGCTGTCGAGGCAGCGGCGCAGGTAGCGGACGCCGGCCCTGACGTTGGCGACGGGGTCGGCCGGGTCGGCGACGCCCAGCCCCAGCGCCTCGGTCTCGCGCCGCATGGTGCCAGGCAGGAGCTGCATCAGGCCGCGGGCCCCGGCGCCGCTGGCCGCGCCCGGGTCGTAGCCCGACTCCACCTCGATCATGGCCAGCACCAGCAGCGGGTCGAGCTCCACCGCCTCGGCCTCGCCGATCACCGCCCGGGCCACCGCCTCGTGGACCTGCTGGGAGGCGGCGGGCATGCGCTCGAAGAGGTGGTCCTCGATGCGGGCCAGCAGCGCCTGGCGCGCCGCCTGCGGGCAGGCCTCGGCGGCGCAGGCCGTCGGCACCACCTCGGCCGGCAGCAGCGGGCGGATGCCCTCGTCCAGGCGCGACGGCGCCGCCAGCACGGCGGTGGTCACCGCCGCCGCCAGCAGCAACCTGGTCGCCCCCCGTGCCACGCTCGAGATCAGGCTGGCTTCTCCTTGTCCTTGGCCAGCGCCTCCACCTTCTCGGTGAGGGACGTCAGCCGCTGTTCGATGGCGTCCAGGTCCGACTTGGTCGGGACCTTGAGGCGGGTGGACGCCCTGCGCACGCCCTCGTCGATGGCCTTCTCCAGCTCCTTGCGCTGGCCCTGCAGCCGCTCGCCGAACTCCCGGGCATGGCGCCGGACGTCCTCCGGCGAGAAGCCAGCCGCGTCGGCCATCTTGTTCAGCACCTTCTCGGCCTCCTGCTCCGCCGCGTTGACGCCCGCCAGCGCGTTGGACCAGGCCTCCTTGAACATCCCCTGGAAGTCGGCCATGGCCTCAGGCCTCGCCCTTCCGGCCGTTCTTCTTCGCGGCGGGGCGCGCCTTTTGCCCCTTCTCGAACCGCTTGGCAAGCCGATCGAGCTCGCGGTGCAGCTCGTCCACCTCGTCCTTGGTGGCAACCCCCAGGAAGGACACGGCCTTCCCCTGCAGCTCCACCAGCCGCTCCAGGGCCTCCTCGCGGAAGGTCTCGGCCTTGCCGCGCCAGGCCTCGGCCCGCACGGCGCCGGTCCGCTGGAGCTTCTCCAGCTTGACGCGCAGGTCCGCCACCCGGCTGTCCTTGGACACGCTCACCACCAGGGCCTCGAGGTCCTTGCGGCTCGCCTTGCCCTTCTGGACCAGCTCCTTGAGCGTCTTCTGGGCGCTGACCTCGAGGTGCGAGAGCTTCACCTGGGCCTGCTCGAGCTGATCCTTCAAGAAACCCGGAACCTTGATCGCGCCCTTGGCGCTGCTCTTCTGCGTCTCGGCCATGTGGTGAACCTCCGTGTAGCGGGGTGGGCGGAAGTGCGCCATCCCCATTCCACGGTGGGTCTTAACGCGTCGCGTCAGCCCCGTCAAGACAACGCGCCGCGTCATGGCGCCGCCGCCGACCGCCTCGGCCCTCCGCCCGGGGCCTGCAGGCCCGGGCCCGCCCCCGGTGCTTCGGACTCTCCGACCGGGATCGGCTCGGCCCGGGGGCCTCAGCCCCGCGCGTCCGCCCCCACCGCCTCGGCCACGGTGCGGAAGCCGTCGCGCCGGAGCAGGGCCGGCAGCTCTCGGTTCACGCGGGCGGCGAAGCCGGGGCCGCCGTAGATGAACCCCGTGTAGACCTGCACCAGCGAGGCGCCGGCGCGCAGCTTGGCGTAGACGTCCTCGGTCGACATGACCCCGCCCGAGGCGATGACCGGCACCCGCCCGGCGGCGCGGGCCGACACCCGGCGGACCACCTCGGTGGCGCGCGCGGTCAGCGGCGCGCCGGAGAGCCCGCCGGCCTCGCGGGCCAGGGGGTGGGCCTCCACGCCGTCGCGGGACAGGGTGGTGTTGGTGGCCACCAGCCCGGCGACGCCGGCGGCGATGGCCACGTCCACCGCCTCGTCGAGCGCCTCGGGCGTGAGGTCCGGCGCCAGCTTGACCAGCAGGGGCTTGCCCGGCGACCGCTCCGCCAGGCGGGCCACGCAGGCCCTGAGCAGCCGGTCGAGGGCGTCCCGCTCCTGCAGCTGGCGCAGCCCGGGGGTGTTGGGCGACGAGATGTTGACCACCAGGTAGTCGGCGTACGGGTGGAGCCGGTCGATGCAGGCCAGGTAGTCGTCGGCGGCCTGCTCGTTGGGGGTGAGCTTGTTCTTGCCGACGTTGACCCCCACCGGCCCCATGCGCGCCGCCGCCGGCAGCCGGGCCAGCCGGGCGGCGCAGGCCTCGGCGCCGTCGTTGTTGAACCCCATGCGGTTCACCAGGGCCCGGTGCTGCGGCAGCCGGAAGATGCGCGGCCGCTCGTTGCCCGACTGCGGGCGCGGCGTGATGGTGCCCACCTCCACGTGCGAGAAGCCCATGCCGAAGAGGCCGGCCACCGAGGCGTCCCCCTTGTCGAAGCCGGCGCCGAGGCCCACCGGGCTCTCGAAGCGCAGCCCCAGGCACGACACCGCCAGGGCGGGGTCGGGGGCCGGGCGGCGCCAGCGGGCGAAGGCCACCGGCACCCGGTGCAGGAAGGCGTGGGCCAGCCGGTGGACGGTCTCGGGGTCGAAGCGGAAGAGGACCCAGCGCAGGAGGGGCCAGAGCATGCCCCCGTCTACCGCGGATCGGGTCCGCCCGGGGGTGCGTCGTGGCCCCCCCCTGGCCCGGCCAGGTCCAGGGTCATCAGCAGCGCGTCCTCGTTCTCCTCGGCGTAGTAGCGCGGCCGCAGCCCCACCTGGCGGTAGCCCAGGGCGCGGTAGAGGGCGATGGCGGGCTCGTTGGAGCGTCGCACCTCCAGGGTGGCGAGCCGGCAGGCGCGCGAGCGGCCCAGCGCCGCCGCCGCCTCCATGAGCGCCCGCCCGACGCCCCGCCGGCGGTCCTCCGGGGCGGTGGCCACGTTGAGCACGTGCAGCTCGTCGTGCACCACCCAGACGATGACGTACCCGGCCATGTGCTCGGCGCCCCCCGGTCCCTCCTCCACCGCCGCCAGCAGCACCGACCAGGCGTTGCGCAGCTCGTCGCGCAGCAGCCGCTCGCTCCACGGGTGGCGGAAGCCGGCCGCCTCGATCTCCATGAGGCGCGGCAGGTCGGCCTCCACCACCGGGCGGAAGCGCGGCGCGGGGGCGGCCCGGCTCACCGGGCGGCCTCCTGGCGCAGCGCCGGCGCCAGCACCCGCACGTCGGCGCGGGACCTCAGGTCGGCCAGCAGCTGGCGGGCCTGCGCCCCCGCCTTCTCTCCGGCCAGGCGCCCGCGCGCCTGCTGGCGGGCCGCCTCGTCCCCACCCCCGGCGCCCTGGGCGGCCAGCGCCGCGTCCACCTCGGCCTCGGTCACCCGGGCGGATCGCCCCACCCGGCTGTCCAGGTAGCGGCGCACCTTCAGGTCTCGCAGCAGCGACTGGGCCACCTCCTCCTCCGCCAGGTCGGCGCGGGCCAGGAAGCGCCGGTAGGCCTCCTCGCCGGCGAAGCGGTCGCGGAAGCGGCGCAGCGCCGCCTGCGCGTCCTCGCGCGCCACGTCGTCCACCTTGAGGCGGGCCGCCTCGTCGGCCACCAGCCACTGGTCCACCAGCCAGCGGAGCGCCGCGCGCAGGGCGGCCTCGTCGAGCGGCGCCTCGGCGGCCTCCAGCGCCCCCTGCCCCACCAGGGCCACCCGGGCCTCCTCCACCAGCCTGGTCAGGGTGAGCGGGCGCGGCGCGGCGCCGGCGGGGTTTCGCACCACCGCGACGATCCGCTCCACCACCCGCCCCTCGACGGGGGGGGCGGCCAGGGTCGAGAGCAGCAGCATCGCCAGCACGCCCGCCATGTCAGGACCGCTCCTTTCCAGCGCCGTCGGGGGCGGCGACGTTGACGTTGCGCCCCAACGGGTTACCTTCTGCCCGTGCCACCGCGCGATCTGTACGACATCCTGGGCGTCCCCCGCACCGCCACCGCGGAGGAGATCAAGAAGGCCTACCGCAAGCTGGCGAAGCAGTACCACCCCGACCGCAACCAGGGGAACAAGGCGGCGGAGGAGCGCTTCAAGGAGGGCACCGCGGCCTTCGAGGTGCTCAACGACGCCAAGCGACGCTCGCTCTACGACGAGTTCGGGGCCGACTCGCTGCGCACCGGCTTCGACGCCGGCCGGGCCGAGGAGGTGCGCCGCTGGCGCCGCCAGGGCGCGCCGCCGGGCGGCCAGCCCTTCGACTTCGGCGACTTCGCCGGCGGCGGCCGCCACGGGGCCGGCGGCGGCGGCGAGGCCTTCGACTTCGGCTCCATCTTCGAGCAGATCTTCGGGCAGGGCGCCCCGCGCGGCGGCCGCGGCCACGGCGCGCGCCGCGCCGTCGCCAGGGCCGGCGAGGATCTGGAGGCCGAGCTGGAGGTGGACCTGAAGGAGGTCATCACCGGCGGCGAGCGCGACGTGCGCCTGGGCGGGCGCACCCTGCGGGTCACGGTCCGGCCGGGCATGGCCGACGGCGCCCGCATGCGCCTGGCCGGCCAGGGCGGGCCCGGCCAGCACGGCGGCCCGGCCGGCGACCTGCTGCTGCGGGTGAAGATCCGCCCCCACCCGCTGGTCCGGGTGGACGGCCGCGACCTGACGCTGGACCTGCCGGTGACCATCCCGGAGGCGGTGGCGGGCGCGGCCGTGGAGCTGCCCACCTTCGACGGCAAGGTGCGGCTCCAGGTGCCGGCCGGCACGCAGAGCGGGGCCCGCCTGAGGCTGCGCGGGCGCGGCCTGCCTGACCCCAAGGGCGGGCCGCGCGGCGACCTCTACGTGGTGGTGCGGCTGGTGCTGCCCGAGCCGGGGGAGCTGCTCGACCGGGCGGCCCAGGCGCTCGAGCCGCTCTACAAGGGTGATCCACGCGCGGGCATCTCGTTGTAGAACCACCCCGCGCCGCCCGATGGAGGGCCGCGGACGGCGGGAGGCCGGATGGGCATCTTCGATCTGTTCGGTTCCAAGGACGAGCGCCAGCAGGGCGCGATCAAGAAGCTCGCCCGCAAGGTGACCGAGAAGTACGGCCCGCCGGAGAACCGCCAGAAGGTGGTGGACCAGCTGGGCGAGCTGGGCACCGCGGCCGCCCTGCAGACCCTCTGCCTGCGCTTCACGGTGCACGCCGAGCCGGGCATCACCGACCAGGAGGAGAAGGAGGCCGCCCTGCGCTGGCTGGTCGACGCCCGGCGCGACGCCATCGCCCCGGTGTCCGCCTTCGTCCAGGAGCAGGAGAGCGGCATCGCCTGGGGCCTGCGGGCCCTGGCCGAGGTGGCCCGGCCGGAGGAGGTGCTGGCGGTGGTCACCGCCGAGCTGGCCCGGCTGGGCACCGTCTACACCCGCGATCCGGAGAAGAAGCTGACCCTGCTCGCCTGGGCCGCCCAGCACCACGCCGGCGCCGGCGCCGAGGACGTGGAGCGCGCGCTCCTGCCGCTGCTGGAGGACTTCAGCGACGACGTCCGCATCGGCGCCGCCAAGGCCCTGGCCGATCGGCCGCCCTCCGAGCCGGCGCGGGAGGGGCTGCTCCAGCTCCTGCTCCGCTCCGGCGACAACGCCAGGGTGCGCGGCGAGGTGCTGGCGGCGCTGCACCAGCTGGGCGCCGACGTGAAGGGGCACCGCCCCTCGGTCGAGCCGCTCCTCGTCGAGCCCTGGTACCTCGACAAGGACGGCGTGGTGAAGAAGCGCGGCTGACCGGATGGCCACGCCCGCGCCCCCGCCCGAAGCCCCGGCGCCCCGGCCGCGCGGCCTGCTCGGCCGGCTCTTCTCGCCGGTCCAGGTGCCGCCCGACGCCGCCGCCGAGCTGGCGGCCCTGGCGGCGCGCGGCAGCCTGGTGGTGGTGATGCGGTCCTCCGGGCTGCTCAGCTACCTCTACCTGAAGTGGCTGCTCAGGCGCCTGGGGCTGCCGCCGCTGCGCGCCGCCCAGGGGTTCACCGGCCTGGCCGGCGCCCTGGCCAGGGTGCGCCGCTCGCGCCGGGCCCTCGAGGAGGCGGTGGCCGCGGGGCACGCCAGCGTGGTGTTCCTCAACCAGCCGGGCCGGACCAGCGACCCGTTCCAGCACCTGGCCCGGCTGCAGCGCTCGCTGGCCCGGCCGGTCTTCCTGGTGCCGGCGCTGCTGGCCTACAGCCGGCGGGCCCAGCGGCTGCGCCCCTCGATCTGGGACGTGCTCTACGGCTCGCCCGAGGCGCCCAGCGCCTTCGCCAACGCCGTCGGCTTCCTGCGCAACTTCCGGCGCACCTTCCTGGCGCTGGGCCGCCCGCTCGACCTGGTGGCCTTCGGGGCGGCGCGGCCGGAGATGGACGACGCCGCGCTGGGGCGCACCGCCCGCGGCGCCCTGGCCCAGCAGCTGGCCCGGCAGCTCCGCACCGCGGTGGGGCCGCCCCTCAAGACCGCCGCGCGGGTGCGCGAGAAGGTGCTGCGCGACCGGACCCTGCGCGGCGCCCTCGACGGGCTGGCGCGCGAGGGCGGCCGCACGCCGGCGGCGCTGGCCGCCGAGGCCGAGCGCTGCTTCGAGGAGATCGCCAGCCGCTACGACCCGGGCTTCATCTCGCTGATGCGCCCCATCCTGGCGGTGCTGTTCCGCAAGCTCTACGAGTCGGTGGAGGTGGACGAGGCCGGGCTGGCCGAGGTGAAGAAGGCGGCCGCCGACGCGCCGCTGGTCTTCTGCCCCAGCCACAAGAGCTACGTGGACTTCCTGGTCCTCTCCTGGCTCCTCTACGAGCGCGGCATGACGCCGCCGCACGTCGCGGCCGGCCTCAACCTGTCCTTCTGGCCCTTCGGCGCCCTGGCGCGGCGCGGCGGCGCCTTCTTCATCCGCCGCACCGTCAAGGGCGACCGGGTCTACACGGCGGTGCTGCGCGCCTACGTGAAGCACCTGCTGCGCGACCGCTTCCCGCAGGAGTTCTACGTGGAGGGCGGGCGCAGCCGCACCGGCAAGCTGCTCTTCCCCAAGATGGGCCTGGTCTCCATGGAGGTGGACGCCTGGCTCGACGGCGCCGCCGCCGACGTGCTCTTCGTGCCGGTGGCCGTCGACTACGAGCGGCTCATCGAGGCGTCGGCCTACGTGCGCGAGCTGGCCGGCGGCGAGAAGAAGCAGGAGAGCCTGTCCGGGCTGCTGGGCGCCTTCGGCGTGCTCTTCCGCAGCTACGAGCGGCTCTACGTGCAGTTCGACGCCCCGGTGTCGCTGCGGGCGGTGGCCGAGCAGCGGCTCGGGGCGCGCGCCGCCGCCCTGGTGCCCGACGCCGCCTGGGCCGGCGAGGCCGCGGCGCGCCACCCGGCCACCCTGCCCGGCCCGGGCGCCGCCGCCGAGGACCCGGCCACGGCCAAGCGGCAGCTGGTGCAGGCGGTCGCCAACCGCATCGCCTGGGGCATCAGCCGCGCCGTCACCATCACCCCGGTGGGGCTGGTGGCGGCCGCCCTGCTCTCACACGTCAAGCGCGGCCTGACCGCCGGCGAGGTGACGCGGCGGGTCGAGCTGCTGCGCTACATCGCCGCCGAGGGAGGGGCCCGCTTCGGCCGCGACCTGGCGGGCGCCTCCTCCGACCCGCGCCAGCCCGGCCCGGTGGCCGACGCGGTGGCCCGGCTGGCCGCGGGCGGCGTGGTGCGGGTGGAGGTGGCGGCCGGCGATCACATCTACCAGGTGGTGGACGAGAAGCGGCCGGTGCTCGACTACCACCGCAACGCCGTCATCCACCGCTACGTGGCGCCGGCCATCGTGGCCGCCGCGCTGCGGGCCGCCGGTCCAGGGGCCACCGCCGAGGCGGCGCAGCTGCGGGCGGCCTGGCTGTCGCGCCTCTTCAAGCTGGAGTTCATGTACCGGCCGGACGCCAGGCTGGACGCGATCTTCGCCGAGCACCTGGCCTTCCTGGCGCGGGTGGGCGCCGTGGCCCTGGACGGGGCCCAGGTGCGACCCGGGGCCGAGCCGGACGTGCTGGACTTCCTGGCCGAGTTCCTCCGCCCCTACCTGGAGGCCTACCGGGTGGCCGCCGAGGCGGCGCTGGCGCTGCTGGGCGAGGCGCCGAGGGGGGCGCTGGACCGGCGCGGCCTGGTCAAGGCGGCGCTGGAGCGGGGCCGCGCCGCCTTCCTGGCCGGGCGGCTGCAGACCCGCGAGGCGCTCTCCAAGGCCACCATCGAGAACGCCGTCGAGTGGCTGGTGGCCACGGGGCAGCTCACCGAGGCCGGCGGAAAGCTCGGCCTCGCGCAGGCGCCCGCGGATCTTCGGGAAATCATCGACGGGATGACTCCGTATCTGGCGTCCTGAGGCCGCGCGAAATGTGCGCCGCGCCCTTCCAGTCGTGCGCATTTTTGGACTAGTCTGCCGCCTCACCCGCGCAGCATCGAAGCACCCCCAAGGCCCGTTCCACCTTTCCCCCAGAGGGGATGCAGACCAGGAGGCTTGCACGATGTCTCGGATTCTCAACAAGTCGCTTCAGGCGAAGGTCATGTCGGCTGAGGCAGCCGCCGCCCTCATCCCCAACGGCTCGGTGGTCGGCATGTCCGGCTTCACCGGCGCCGGCTACCCCAAGGCCGTCCCGGTCGCGCTGGCCAAGCGCGCCCTCGACGAGAAGCTCAAGGGCAAGTCGCTCAAGCTCGACGTCCTCACCGGCGCCTCCACCGGCCCGGAGCAGGACACGATGATGTCCATCGTCGAGGCCCAGCGCTTCCGCTACCCGTACCAGGGCGACGCCGCCACCCGCGAGAAGATCAACGCCGGCCTGGTCGAGTACCAGGACATGCACCTGAGCCACGCGGGCACGCAGGTCCGCTACGGCTACTTCGGCAAGAACGGCAAGAACAACATCGACTTCTGCCTCATCGAGGTCACCAAGATCAACGAGGACGGCACCTGCGTGCCCTCCTCGTCGTGCGGCGCCAACAACATCTACCTGGAGCACGCCGACAAGATCATCCTCGAGGTCAACGAGTGGCAGGACGAGCGGCTGCTCGGGATGCACGACATCATCTCGGTGCCGGCCGCCCACGGCACCCGCGTGGCGCTGCCCATCAACGCCGCCGACGACCGCAAGGGCTCGCAGGTCTGGAAGTTCGACATCTCCAAGGTGGTGGCGGTCGTCGAGACCAACAACGCCGACCGGAACGCGCCCTTCAAGCCGCCCGAGGAGATCCACAAGAAGATCGCCGGCCACATCCTGGCGTTCTTCGACGCCGAGGTGAAGGCCGGCCGCCTCTCCAAGCACCTCAACCCGCTGCAGTCGGGCGTGGGCAACATCGCCAACGCCGTGCTGGTGGGGCTGAACGAGGGCCCGTTCGACCGGATGATCTCGTACACCGAGGTGATCCAGGACGGCATGCTCGACATGCTCGACTCCGGCAAGCTCACCGCCGCGTCGGCCACCGCCTTCTCGGTCTCGCCCGAGGGCCAGGTCCGGTTCAACAAGAACATCGACCGGTACCGCAAGCAGATCATCCTGCGCCCGCAGGAGATCTCCAACCACCCTGAGATCATCCGCCGCCTCGGCTGCATCGCCATGAACGGGTTCGTCGAGGCCGACATCTACGGCCACGTCAACTCGACCCACATCGCCGGCAAGGGCATCGAGAACGGCATCGGCGGGTCGGGCGACTTCGCCCGCAACTCGGCCTACACCATCTTCATGTCCCCGGCGACCGCCAAGGACGGCAAGATCTCCGCCATCGTCCCCTTCGCCTCCCACATCGATCACACCGAGCACGACGTCTCGGGCATCGTGACCGAGTACGGCTTCGCCGACCTGCGCGGCCGCAGCCCGAAGGAGAAGGCCAAGGAGATCATCGAGAAGGCGGCCGCTCCGGAGTACCGCCCCGTCCTGTGGGACTACGTCAAGCGCGCCATGAAGAAGCCCAGCGCCGGCCTGCACTCGCCGCACATGTTCGAGGAGGCCTTCGGCTTCCACAACCGGTACCTGCAGACCGGCTCGATGATGCCGAAGAAGTAGTCCCCCCGAAGCACCCCGCAGTCCTGGCGGCGGCCCCCGGCGACGGGTGGCCGCCGCCGTCGTTCAGGGGGGCGGTGGGGCGCCACCCAGGGGCGGCCTTACCTGGGCGGCGCTTCGTGCCGATGAGAGGGACAGGGACCGCTCCCAACGTGTCCCAGAGGCGACGGCTTCCCGTCCTGGGCGGCCGCCGCCTCGTTTCGTTGCCCGCCCGCACGGCCACCGGCGCCCCTCCTCCGCGGGTCTGCGGCGGGGACCCGTGGCGGCCCTGCCCTACTTCTTCCTGGCCTTCTGGTCCTTCTTGCCGACCCGCCGGTAGGTCACCTTGGTGAGCTCGGTCCAGGCCTCGCCCACCCTGCGCTCCCGGATCACCGCGAACTCGTCCCGCCCCAGCCGGATCCAGCGGTGGCGCTGCTCGGAGGTGGCCACCTTGGCCATGCTGGGGAAGATCACCGAGTCACCCTCCAGGTAGGCCTCGCCCAGCCCGTAGCCGCCGGTGGAGGACCAGTTGGTGAAGAGGATGCGCCCGCGCTGGTCGCTCCAGGAGAAGACCGAGTCGCCGTCGAAGTCCTCGGCCCGCTTGCCGTCCTTGAGCCAGCTGATGGTGATGGTGCCGCGCAGGTGGCGCTTCCACTGCGCCTCGTAGCACTGGGTGTCGGAGGTGACGCCGTCGGCGTGCAGGCCGTGCCAGCAGGCGCCGACCAGGTGGCGCAGCCAGCCGAAGCGCTCCATCGGGTTGGCGTCGGGGGTCGGGGCCCCCTCACCCCGGCCCTCTCCCCGGGGGGGAGAGGGAGATCAGAACCCGGGGTCGCGGTCGGGGTCGCGGCCGGGGTCGCGGTCGGGCTCGCGGCCAGGGCTGGGGCCGGCGCGGGCTCGGCCCGGGCGGTCAGGGTGGTGGCGGCGAGGAGGAGGGCGGCGGCGAGGGGCCTGGACATGGGGGCGCATGATAGACGCCCGGCCGCCACCTGCCCACCCGGCCGACCCGGGGCCCCCGGAACTGGCCTAGACTCCCGCCCATGTCCGACCTCGATCTCGACCTCGCCCTCGTCACCGCCCGGCGCGCCGCGGAGGCCGGCGGCGCCGCGGCCATGCGCCACTTCCGCACCGGCGTGCGCATCGAGCTCAAGCCCGACCGCTCCCCGGTAACGGCCGCCGACCGCGAGGCCGAGGCCGCCATCGTGGCCGTCATCCAGGCCACCTTCCCGGGGCACGCCATCCTGGGCGAGGAGACCGGGGCGCACGCCGGCGAGGGCGCCCGCTGGATCGTCGACCCGGTGGACGGCACGCGCGGCTTCACCCGCGGCGGCAGCTTCTGGGGCCCGCTGGTGGCGCTCGAGGTGGACGGGCAGGTGGTGGCCGGCGCCATGGGCATGCCGGCGCTGGGGGAGGTCTACTGGGCGGCGCGCGGCCGCGGCGCCTGGCGCACCACCGGCGCCGGCGTGCCGGAGCGGCTGCGCGTCTCCGGGGTGGCCGCCTGGGAGGAGGCCACCCTCTCCCTGGGCGAGCTCAAGTTCCTGCTGGCCCCCTCCACCCGCGCCATCGTCAACGAGCTGACCGTGACCGCCGCCCAGGCCCGCGGCTACGGCGACCTGGCCGGCTGCGCCATGGTGCTGACCGGGCGCGCCGAGGCCTTCCTGGAGGCCGGGGTGCAGGTCTGGGACATCGCCCCGCTGAAGATCCTGATCGAGGAGGCGGGCGGGCGCTTCACCGACCTCTCCGGCGCGGCCACCCACCTGAGCGGCGCCTGCGTGGCCTCCAACGGCCTGGTGCACGAGCACCTGCTGGCGGCGCTGCGCGGCTGAAGGGCCGAGCGGGCCTCCCCTCCCGGCCGCTGCGCCCCGGTCCGGGTCAGGGCGGCGGCGCGCGGCGGAACAGGTCCACCACCGCGCCGCTGCGGCCGGCCACCCGGGCCCGGCCGCGGGCCCACTCGCGCAGCGCCTTGACCTGCTCCTCGTAGGTCTTGAAGAGCGGCACCAGGTCCTGCGCGACGCGCCGCAGGTCGGCGGTCTCCAGGTCGCGCTTCAGGGCGTAGGCGCGGTGCAGGCCGCCCACCACCACCTGCTCCAGCTCGGCGCCGGAGTAGTCGGCGCACAGCTCGGCGATGGCCGTCAGGTCCACCGAGCCGGGCTGGCGGGCCCGCCGCACCAGGTGCAGCGTCAGGATCTCGCGCCGCGCCTCCAGGTCCGGCAGGTCCACGAAGAACAGCTCGTCGAAGCGGCCGCGCCGCAGCAGCTCGGGCGGCAGGCGGGTCACGTCGTTGGCGGTGGCCACCACGAAGATCGAGCCCTTGCGCTCCTGCAGCCAGGTGGAGAAGGCGCCCAGCAGGCGGGCCGCCCGCGCCTCGCCACCCTGCCCGGGCGCGCTGCCGGCGAACCCCTTCTCGATCTCGTCCACCCAGAGCGCCGCCGGCGAGACCGCCTCGGCCGCCTCCAGGGCGGTGGCCAGGCTCTCCTCGGCGCCCTCGCGCCCCAGCACCCGCGGCAGGTCGAGCCGCAGGAGCGGCACGCCCAGGCGGGAGGCCGCCGCCTTGGCCGCCAGCGACTTGCCGCACCCCTGCACGCCCACCAGCAGCACGCCGCGCGGGGCGGGCAGGCCGAAGGCGGCCGCCCCGGGGGCGAAGGCCTGGGCCCGCTCGTCGAGCCAGCCCTTGAAGGCCGAGAGGCCGCCCAGATCGTCGGCCGACTCTCCCGACTCCACCACCTCCAGCCCCAGGTCGCGGGCCAGCAGCCGCTTCTTCTCGTCGAGGATCACCCCGGCGGCGGCCAGCCCCAGGGTGGGGTCCTGCCGGAAGGCCCGGGTGAAGGCGCGCCGGGCCTGCCCCTCGGAGAGGCCGCGGGCCGCGGTGAGGGCCCGGTGGCGCGCCTCGGTCGGCAGCGGCGGCGCCCCCTGCGCCTGCTGGGCCGCCGCCAGGGTGGCCGCCAGCTCCGCCTCGTCGGGCAGCGGCAGGCGCAGCACCGCCACCTCGCCGTGCAGCCCGTCGGGCAGCTCCAGGCGCGGCGCCACCACCACCAGGCAGCGCCCCTCGGCGCCCAGGCGGGCCGTGGCGTCGCGCACCGCGCGGGCCACCGCCGGGTCGCGCAGGGCCAGGTGGAAGTCGAGCAGCACCGCCAGCACCGGGGCCGGCGCGGCCAGCACCGCCTCCAGGGCCGCCAGCGGGGTGCGGGCGGCCGGGGCCAGGGGGTCGAGCCCGCGCTGCGAGGACCAGACCGCCAGGCTGGCGTCGAAGCCCTCGGCGGCGGCCCGGCACAGCGCCACCGCCCGCTCCTCCTCGCTGGTGACCAGGTAGACCAGGGGCGTCCCGGCGGCCCACAGCTCGGCCACCTCGCCGGCCAGGGCGCTCACGAGGTGCCCTCCACGTCGGCGGTGGCGCGGATGGCCTCCTCGAAGGCGGTCACCCCGGCCGCCACCTTGCGGACGGCGTGCTCGCGCAGGCTCTTCAGGCCGTCCTGGCGGGCGGTGCGCGCCAGCACCTCGGGGGTGGCCCCCTCGGCGATGAGGTGGCGCAGCCGGCCGTTGATGGGCAGCAGCTCGAAGAGCCCGGTGCGCCCGTAGAAGCCGGTGTAGCGGCACTTGGCGCAGCCCTGGCCGCGCCGCCCCAGCAGCTGCCCGGCGTGGTCCTCGGGGTGGGGCACGCCCAGCTCGGCCACCTCGTCGGCGGTCAGCGGCACGTCCTCGGCGCAGGCCGGGCAGACCTGGCGCACCAGCCGCTGGGCCACCACCCCGGCCAGGGTGGCGGCGATGAGGAAGCTCGGCACCCCCAGGTCGCGCAGGCGGGCGATGGCGCCCACCGTGTCGTTGGTGTGCAGGGTGGTCAGCACCAGGTGGCCGGTCAGGGCCGCCTGGACCGCCTGCGAGGCGGTCTCCGGGTCGCGCACCTCGCCCACCATGATGACGTCCGGGTCCTGGCGCAGCACGTGGCGCAGCGCCTCGGCGAAGCTGGTGCCGGTCTTGGGGTTGGCGGCGATCTGGTTGAAGTCCTCGTGGACCATCTCGATGGGGTCCTCGATGGTCACCACGTTCACCTCGGGCGAGGTGAGTGCCTGCAGGGCCGAGTAGAGGGTGGTGGTCTTGCCGCTGCCGGTCGGGCCGGTCACCACCACCAGGCCGTGCGGCCGCATCAGCCAGCGCTCGAAGGTCTCGCGCTCCTCCGGCAGGAAGCCGATCTCGGAGAGGTCGCGCACCAGCACGTTGGGGTCGAGGATGCGCACCACCACCTTGTCGCCGAAGGTGGTGGGGATGGTGGAGACGCGCAGCTCCATCTCGGCGTCGCCGCGGGCGGTGCGGATGCGCCCGTCCTGCGGCTTGCGCATGGCGATGTCGAGCCGGCTCATGATCTTGAAGCGGTTGGCGATGGCGCCGTGCACCATCTTGGGGATGCGGTGGATGGGGTGCAGCACCCCGTCGATGCGCATCCGGATGATCGACTCCTCGCGGCGCGGCTCCAGGTGGATGTCGCTGGCCCGCTGCTCGAAGGCGTAGTGGAGCAGGTACTCCACCGCCGCGATGACCGGCTCGCTGGAGGCCTCCAGGGCCTCGATGCCCGACAGGTCGACGAACTGCTCCAGGTTGCCGACGTCGGCGGCCGGCTGGCCCGCCGACATCTGCGAGCTGGCCTCGCTGATCTGGGCGCGGAAGCCGTAGACCTCGGCGATGGCCCGGTGGATGTCGGCCGGCGAGGCCAGCACCGGCTCGATCTCCTGCCCGGTCAGGCCGCGCAGGTTCTCGAAGAGCTCGCGGTCGAAGGGGTTGGCGGTGGCCACCACCAGCTTGCCGTGGGCCCGCTCCAGCGGCAGCACCGCGTGGCGCCGGGCGAAGGGGCGCGACAGGGTGCGGGTGATGAGGTGGGCGTCCAGCCGGAGCGGGTCGATCTTGCGGTAGGGCAGCCCGGCCACCTGGGCCACCACCGCGCTGGCCTTGTCCTCGTCCACCACCTCGCCCTCGCGGCGGGCGTCGACGAACTTGAAGGAGGCCAGCAGCTCCACCGGGGAGAGCTCGGCGCGGCGCAGGCCGCGGCCGCCGGTGCGCGTGGCCTGCTCGCGCAGCAGCCGGGCGCGCTGCACGTTCTCGCGGGCGAAGGCGGTGCGCCTGGCGTCGTCGGTGATCAGGCCCGCCTGGGCCAGGGCCTCGGCGACGAACTCGAGGGTGTAGTCGCTGGCGCGATGGGGGAGCCGCACGGAGCGCTCACTCTACCCCGCCCCCGGGGGGGGCTCCACTTCACGGGCGGCGGCTGGCCCTGCCTGTCTTCGGGTCGCCCGACCGGGCGACTGGCTAGATGCCTCAACCAACTGGGCCGCAGGAGGGCGCCGCCGAGGCGCCCCCGCCGCCGGAGCCGCCCCCCCGCGTGGCGGCCGGCCGGGACATCTGGCGGGTCACCACCTGGGACTTGCAGGTGGGACAGGCCACCTCGGCCTCGTCCGACTTGCGGATGATGAGGGTCTCGAACGACTTGTCGCAGGCGGGGCAGGCGTACTCGTAGATCGGCATCGCCTCCGTGGGAGCCCGGTCCGCCCGGAAGGGTTCGTGCCGGCCCGCACCCCGGCCGGGGTAGAGTGCCCGGGCATGCCGCTCGCCCCGTCCGCGCTCGCCCTCCTCCTCGCCGCCGCCCCCGCCGCTCCCCCGCCCCCGGCCGCCCCCGCCGCGACGTCCAGCCAGGTGGCGCCGGTGCTGCACGGGTCGGTGGGCACCGGCGCCTGCGCCACGCCGCGCTCCGACCTCACCCGGGTGGACAACCCCTGCTGGCTGCAGCTCGGGCTGGCCCCGGCGATCCGCCTCGGCGGCCTGGAGCTGGGGCTGGTCTACGAGGGGCGCGACCCCATCAAGCTCGTCAGCTTCCTCCAGCTCCGCCCCCCGGCGGTCACGGTGGTGGGCGCCAGCGCCGGCGCCGTCTTCGAGCCCGGCCAGCGCTGGCGGCTCCTGGCGGCCGGCGAGCTCGGCTGGCGGCGCTACATGGACTTCGCCGGCAGCGCCGTCAACGACCGCGAGGGAGCGGCCGACACGCTCTACGCCGGCGTGACGGGCCGGGCCGGGTTCGGCCTGCGGCCGCAGACCGGCCGGACCGACCGGCTGGAGGTCTCGCTCTCGCTGCGCCGAGACCTGACCACCGGGCGTGCCACCGTGGAGGGCGTCCCCTGGGAGGTGGCCGGCTGGTCGGTGGTCATGGGGATCGGCCTGGTGGGCGAGTGGTGACCCGCCTCGCCTTCCCGCTCTCGCACGACCGGCTCGACGCGCCGCTCTCCGAGCACTTCGGCAAGTGCAAGTGGCTGGGGGTGCTGGAGGCCGGGGCCCCGCCCCGCTTCCTCAGGAACGAGGGGCTGAACGGCCGCTGGGTGGCCGAGGCGCTGGCCGCCGCCGGGGTCACCGACGTGGTGGTGGGCCACCTCGGGGGCGGCGCGTTCCGCCACCTCGCCGAGGCCGGCCTGCGGGTCTGGGCCGCCTCGCCGCCTGGGGCCACCGCCACCGAGCTGGCCGAGCGCTTCGCCGCCGGCGCCCTCGCGCCGATGGCGGCGCCACCTCCGCCCGACCAGGGCGGGGCCGGGCACGGCGGCTGCGGCTGCGTGCACTGAGGGGGCTGTGGAGAGAGGCCTCCCCTCCTCCCGCCCGCCGTACTCCGCGTGCTACATTCCGGTCCTCCCTGGAGGGCTGAACATGACGAGTGGAGTTCGAGCGGCCGGGCGGGCCGCAGGCGCTGTGGCGGCGGTGCTCCTGGCGGTCGGGTGTGGTGGGGCGGGCGGCGGCGACCTCTCGGTCAACTACTTCTACCCTTCCGTCTCCTGCCCGCGCTTCGGGAGCTGCACCGTCACCCCGAGCACGGAGGGGCTGGGCGGGAAGTCCGCCACCTTCACGCTCTCCGGGGGCAGCCTCCCACCCGGCTTCACGCTGGAGGCGCGCAGCGGGATCATCCGGGGCGCGCCCGCCACGCTCGGGACCTGGGCCGCCCAGATCACGCTCACCGTGTCGGGGTTCGACGGCAGCCTGGTGAGCACCGCCAGCATCGAGGGGGCGCCCGTCTACCTGGTCTACGACCCGATGCCGGACGGCTTCTTCCAACAGGTGGAGAACTATCGGGTGGGCCTCCCCATCCCCCCCGCAAGGCCGCACCTCATGGATCGCATCTCGCATGACTACCAGCCCGACTTCGGCTACGAGGCGCCGCTGGCCGCCGGGGTCACCCGCGCCTTCTCGCTGGCGCCCGGCTCGACCCTCCCGGCCGGCCTCACGCTCGACCCGGCCACCGGCGTCCTCTCGGGCACCCCCGAGGACCCGGCCGGCGGGGGCTTCGACGTGGTGGTCCAGGCCCGGTACACCTACCAGGGGGAGAGCGCTGACCTGACCCACACGCTCGGGTTCTTGGTGGATCCGCTGCCGACCGCCTTCGGCTGGGCGCTCGGCCCGGTCATCTACGTCACCGACGGTACGCCCATCTCGGTCGCCCTGGGGCTCTACTGGACGAGGGGTACCCCCGGGATCCTGCTCACCGGCTTCCGGCAGGTCGGCGGCACCCTGCCGGCTGGGCTCTCGATCGACCCGGCGACGGGGGCCATCTCCGGGACCCCCGCCACCGGCGCGGTGAGCGGCACCCGCTGGACCCCGGTCGTCGAGGCGACCCTCACGCAGGGCTCGGCCCCCAGCGCGGTGATCACCGGGACCCCCACCTTCGAGCGGCTCTGAGGCGCAACCAACGGGCTCCAGGGAGGACGGCCCCGTGACGAACCTCGCCGACGCCGGCGTCGTGATCTTCGCGCTCGACCTCCCCCGGGTCGCCCGGTTCTACCAGGAGGTGCTGGGGCTGGCGGTCGTGGAGCAGGGGCCGAGCCACGTGGTGCTCGGCGGTCCCCGCTGCCAGGTGATCGTCCACGCCATCCCGGCCGAGATCGCCGCGACCATCACGCTCAGCAGCCCTCCGCAGCGCCGGGAGGAGAGCGCGCTCAAGCCGTTCTTCCCGGTGGCCAGCCTGGCGGCGGCCCGGGCCTCGGCGGACGGGCTGGGCGGCCTGGTGGATCCGCCCGAGCGGGAGTGGACGGCCGGGGGCCTCCGGGCCTGCGACGGCCACGACCCGGAGGGGAACGTGCTCCAGCTCCGGGAGCCGGCCGGGTGAGGAGGCCGCCCGCCTCCTTCTTCTTGGCCGCCCGGGCCTTCTTGGCCTTCGGCGCCACCACAGGCATGCGCTCGGCCCGGCCGATCCACTCGGCCGTCGAGGGCTCCTCGGCCACCCGCGCCACCAGCCGCGCCCGCTCGGCGTCGAGGCGTCCCTCGGCCAGCGCAGCTCGCAGGGAGGGGAGCGAATGGAGCCGACGCTCCAGCGCGATGCGCTGCTCCACCGAGCGGACCGAGAGCCCCAGCCGCTCCTTGCAGTAATGGGAGAAGGAGACGAACTGCATGTCTCGCCAGAGCCCGAGCATGCGCACCAGGAGCGCCAGATGGCCGAGGAGTGACTCCCAGCGCTCCCGCAGGGCCGCCAGCTCCCGCAGGGTGGCGTCGAGCCGGGCCGGGTGGACGGCCTCGTCCACCGCCGGCGCCGTCACCCGCGGACTCTCCTCCAGGAACTCCCAGCGGCGGGTCTCCTCCTCGAGGTACGCCTCGAGCTCGGCGCGCCAGCCCGGCGCCGCGTGCGTCGCTCCGTCCGCCGCGTAGCCGCCGGAGCCCGCGGCGGCCCGATCCTCCAGTGACTCGCCGCGCCAGTCCGCCAGCGCACCAGCCACCACCTCGTCGTCGGCCTCGTCGGCGCCGTACGCGCCCAGGTACTCCTGCGCCACCGCCTCCAGCCGCTGCCAGCGCGGCGCCCCCTCGCCCAGCACGCCCCCGGCGAGATCGAGCGCACGCAGCAGCGCATCGCGGGCCCCGCTGGAGACCTCCAGCGAGACGCGCTGCCAGGGCTCGCCGCCCTTCTCCTCGCCGTCGAGGTGCTCGGCCTCCGGTGGCGCCTCGTCCGCCGAGGCCTCCGCCCCCGCCGCAGGCGCCTGCGCAGCACTCGCCGCGGCTCCAGCGCCCGCCGGCGCCGCACGCGCCTGCGCAGCCCGCACCGCCGCCACCAGCCCACGGACCGTGAGCGCCTGCGCCCGCTCCACCCAGGCCGCCTCGTCGGCCCCCACCGCGACCGGCACGATCTCCTCGGCCGCACGGATGCTCACCGCCCCGGACCGGACCGCCGCCCGGAGCAGCGGCCTCTCCACCATCGACCGCCCCAGGCGCGCCATGACCTGGCCGGTGCGCGCCGCCACGCCGAGTCGCTCCCGAGCGTAGTCGCCCACGCCGGACCAGCCGAGGGAGAGGAGCCGGTCGCCCATGGAGAGCGCCCCCAGCCCCTCGCAGAGCGCGACGTCGATGGCGGCGCGCCCTCGCGCCACCCGGACCAGCAGCCCGTCGAGGAGGACTGCCGCCTCGTCGCGCAGCACCGAGCGCCGTTCACACGGGGTCGTCACCTCCAGCACCCGCACCGCCTCCTCGAGCGCCGCCGGAGGAGCGGCGGGGCCCGAGGAGGCGGGGTGGGCGGGACTGGCGGCATAGCTGCACATCTGTTCAGTATGATACGCCCGAGGTCTGACGATGTGAAGGCTCCACTCGGGGTGTCCTCGTCGCTGGCAGGTGCCTTGCGATGGACGGTCCCGATGGACCATCACCCGCGCCACCTTCTGTGTTGTTCGGGCGCCCGGACAACACAGACGGGGCGTGCGCCTCCCCGGGCCGCGAACCGAGGCGCAGCCAGGCGCCGCGGGTGCGGGAGTCCCTTGCGGAGGCGGGGACGCCGTCCCTACATTCCCGGCGAGCCAGGCTGGGCGTCGAGCCAGCGGCGCGGCTCCAACGGGAGATCAGGATGGCCAACACCGTCGATGCTGCGATCGCCACGATGATCGCGAACTACCAGAAGAACACGGGCAAGCCCCTGGAGGCGTGGGTCGCCCTCGCCCGCAAGGAGAAGCTCTCGAAGCACGGCGAGATCGTGAAGTGGCTCAAGGAGCGCCACGGGCTGGGTCACGGCTACGCGAACCTCGCCGCGCAGCGCACCCTGGCGGCCGATGCGCCCGGGCCCGCGGGCGAGGACCCGGTGGCGCTCCAGTACGCAGGCGCCAAGGCGGCGCTCAGACCCGCCTACGACAAGCTCGCGAAGGCGGTCTCGAAGTTCGGCGGCGACGTCGAGCTCTCGCCCAAGAAGGGCTACGTGAGCCTTCGCCGCAAGAAGCAGTTCGGCCTGGTGCAGCCCTCGACGGCCGACCGGCTGGACGTCGGCATCAACCTGAAGGGCGTCGCCCCCAGTGGCCGGCTGGAAGCCTCCGGCAGCTTCAGCGCCATGGTGAGCCACCGCGTGCGGGTGACGAAGGCCGCCGAGATCGACGCCGCGCTCATCGGGTGGCTGCGCGCCGCCTACGACCAGGCCTAGGCGCGGTCGCGGGGCAGGCGCCTGCCTCCTCGCGACGATGCGCGCTCCCTGGCGCGGGCTACTTCGCCTTCCCGCCCTTCCCCCGCTTCGCCTTCGGCGCCACCTGCGGCCCCTTCAGCCGGTCCACCTCCGAGTCGTAGAGCTTGATGGCCTCGCGCAGCACCTGCAGGGCCACCGTGCGCCCCTGCGGCTCGCTCACCACCACCTTCTTGTTCTCCAGGGCCTTGTAGTCCTGGAAGAACCGCTTCAGCTCGCGCAGCCGGTGGGGCGGCAGCTCGGAGACGTCGGTGTAGTCGGAGTAGTTGGGGTCGTTGGCGTGCACCGCGATGAGCTTGTCGTCCAGCCCCTTGTCGTCGCGCATCTTCATCACGCCGATGACCTTGGCCCGCATGATGGAGAGCGGCTGGATGACCTCGGAGCAGAGCACCAGGATGTCGAGCGGGTCGCCGTCGTCGCAGTAGGTGCGCGGCACGAAGCCGTAGTTGGCCGGGTAGTGCACCGCCGAGAAGAGGATGCGGTCCACCATGAGCAGGCCGGTCGACTTGTCGAGCTCGTACTTCACCTTCGAGCCGGTGGCGATCTCGATGACGGCCGGGATGGCGTCCTCGATGTAGCGGGGCAGCTCGACGTCGTGCCAGGGGTGGTGGGCCACTGCGGTCCTCTCGGGGTGGGCGGGGCGGCCGGCTAGATGCCGCCGCCGTGGGAGAACTTGGCGTCGCGGTTCTCGGCCTGGGTGATGCGGCTGTTGGGCGGCACCCCGGTGGTGAGCCAGACGTTGCCGCCGATGGAGGAGCCCCTGCCGATGACGTTGCGCCCCAGGATGGTGGCGCCGGCGTAGATCACCACGTCGTCCTCGACGATGGGGTGGCGATCGATGCCCTTGATGGGCTTGCCGTGCTCGTCGAGCGGGAAGCTCTTGGCCCCCAGCGTGACGCCCTGGTAGAGCCGCACCCGCGCGCCGATCTTGCTGGTCTCGCCCACCACCACGCCGGTGCCGTGGTCGATGAAGAACTTCTCGCCGATGGCCGCGCCCGGGTGGATGTCGATGCCGGTGAGGGTGTGGGCGTACTCGGTGATGATGCGCGGGATGAGCGGCACGCCCTGCAGGTGCAGCGCGTGGGCGATGCGCTGGTTGGTGACGGCGAAGATGCCCGGGTAGGCGAAGATGGCCTCGTCGCGGCTCTTGAGCGCCGGGTCGCCCTCGTAGGCCGCCTCCACGTCGGAGGCGCAGAGCCGGCGGATCTCCGGCACCTGCACCAGGAAGGCCGCCACCGCCTCGCGGGCCGCCGCGGCGCAGTGGGCGCAGCCGTGGTAGTCGTGCCGCTCCGAGAAGGCGCAGGCGCGCCGCACCTGCTCCTCCAGCGCCCGCGCGGCCTTCTCCAGCGTCGAGCCGATGTAGTAGTGCAGGCTCTCCTCGCGCAGGTCGGCGGTGCCGAAGTAGCCCGGGAAGATCACCGAGCGCAGCGCCTCCACGATCTCGATGACCGCCTCTCGCGCCGGCAGCACCGCCTGGCCGCCGGGGATGCCGGCCAGTCCGTTGGCCCCCTTGACCAGCTGCTCGACGATGTCGCGGAGGTTCACCTCCGCCGCCTTCCTCGGCTCGCTCACTTGGGCTGCTCCTCGAAGAGCCAGGTGGAGAGGTAGCGCTCGCCGGTGTCCGGCAGCACCACCACGATGAGCTTCCCGGCGTTCTCCGGCCGCTGGGCCACCTGCACGGCCGCCCAGGCGGCGGCGCCGCAGGAGATGCCCGAGAGGATCCCCTCCTCGCGGGAGAGGCGCCGCGCCCAGGCGCCCGAGTCCTCGTTGGAGACCTGGATGACCTCGTCGAGGATGGCCGTGTTGAGCACCTTGGGCACGAAGCCCGGGCCCCAGCCCTGGATCTTGTGGGGCCCCGGCTTGCCGCCGGAGATGACCGCCGAGTCCTTGGGCTCGGCGGCGATGATCCTGATCTTCGGGTTCCTGGCCTTGAGGACCTCGCCCACGCCGGTGATGGTGCCGCCGGTGCCGGTGCCGCCCACGAAGATGTCCACCTTCCCGTCGGTGTCCCGCCAGATCTCCTCGGCGGTGGTGCGCCGGTGGATCTCCGGGTTGGCCGGGTTCTCGAACTGCTGCAGCACCAGGTAGCGCGGGTCCTCGGCCGCCATGGCGTTGGCCTTGGCGATGGCCCCCTTCATGCCCTCGGCGCCCGGGGTCAGCACCAGCTCGGCGCCCAGCGCCAGCAGGATGCGCCGCCGCTCCACCGACATGGTCTCCGGCATGGTCAGCACCAGCCTCAGGCCCTTGGCCGCGGCGGTGAAGGCCAGGCCGATGCCGGTGTTGCCGGAGGTGGGCTCGAGCAGGATGGTGTCCGGGCGGATGGTCCCGGCCCGCTCGGCCGCCTCGATCATGGCCACGCCGATCCGGTCCTTGACCGACGAGAGCGGGTTGAAGCTCTCCAGCTTGGCCACCACCGTGGCGCCGGCGCCGTCGGTGATCCGGTTGAGCCGGACCAGCGGCGTGTTGCCCACCAGCTTCGTGACGTCGTCCGCGATGCGCATGTGCCGCTCCTCCGTGATGGCGGATACCACGCCGGCCTCCCCCCGGCCAGCCGGGAGGCGGGGCCCAGGGGGTCTACGCCGGACCGCCCTCCTCCGCCAGCGCCCGATCGATGTCGTCCTCGGTGGGCGCCGCCGCCCCCCCCGGGGCGGCCGCCTCGTCCGCCCCCCCGCCCTCGTCCGCGGCGGGCCCGGGGCCGCCGCCGGGCGGGTGGAAGAAGGCGTGCACCGCGGCGGCCTGCTTCTCGCCGAACCCCTCCACCAGCCGCAGCTCCTCCGGGGTGGCCTGGCGCACCCGCTTCAGGGCCCCGAAGTGGCGCAGCAGGGCCCGCTTGCGCCCGTCGCCGATGCCCGGGATGGCCTCCAGCACGCTCTGGAAGTTCCGCTCCCGCCGCAGCTTGCGGTGGAAGGTGATGGCGAAGCGGTGGGCCTCGTCGCGCAGCCGGGTCAGCAGGAACAGCTCGGCGGAGTTCTGCCGCAGCACCAGCGGGTCCTTGCGCCCGGGCAGGAAGACCCGCTCGGGCGTGCGCTCGGCCTCGGGCACGAAGCCCTTCTCGGCCGCCTCCGCCGCGTCGGCCAGCGCCCCGGCGGCCCCGCCCGCCCCGCGGCCGCGCCGGCTGCGCCGCGACACCACCCGGGTGGCGCCCAGGTCGCCGCTGACCAGCCGCGACTTGGCCAGGCCGATCAGCTCCACGAAGGGCGCCTCGGGGCTGCCCGGCACCGGCTTCACCGGCACGCCCAGGTCGCGCGCCGCCGCCAGCGCCGCGTTGAGCTGTCCCTTGCCGCCGTCGATGACGATCAGGTCCGGCAGGGCGCCCTCGGCCAGGCCGCGCCGGAGCCGCCGCACCAGCACCTCGTGCAGCATGGCGAAGTCGTCCTGCCCGGCCACGCCCTTCACCTTGTAGCGGCGGTAGCCGGCCTTGTCGGGCTCGCCGTCGCGCATCGAGACGCCCGAGCCGACCGCCAGGGCCCCCTGGAAGGTGGAGATGTCGTAGCACTCCATCCAGCGCGGCGGCCGGGCCAGCGAGAGGCCGCGGGTCAGCCCCAGCAGCGCCTCCTCGCGCCGCTCGTCGCGCTCGTGCCACTGGGTGAAGCTCTGGGCGGCGTTGCGGGCCGCCCCCTCCAGCAGCTCCACCTTGGCCCCGCGCTGCGGCGTGAGCAGGCGCACCCGGCGGCCCCGCCCCTCCGAGAGCACCTCGGCCAGCGCCTCGGCCCCGTCCGGCTCGAGCGGCAGCAGCACCTCCTCGGGCGCCGGCGCCTGCTCGTAGTAGGCCGCCAGGAACTGCGAGAGGATCTCCGGGTCGCCGGCCGCCTGCCCGCGGAACGGGAAGGCCCGCGCGTCGATGAGCCGCCCGGCCCGCATCACCATCACCTGCACCACCAGGTCCGGCCCCTCGCGGTGCAGCCCCACCACGTCGCGGTCGGCGCCGTCCCCCAGCATGACCCGCTGGGTCTCGAGCGAGCGGGCCACGGCGCGGAGCTGGTCGCGCAGCCTGGCCGCCTCCTCGAAGCGCAGGGCGCCGGCCGCCTCCGCCATGCGGGCCTCCAGCCGCGCCGCCAGCTCCGGCTCGCGCCCCTCCAGGAAGGCCACCGCGTCCTGCACCGAGGCGGCGTACTCCTCCTGCGGCACCTCGTAGACGCAGGGGCCGGGGCAGCGCTTGATCTGGTACAGGATGCAGGGCCGGCGCCGGGTGGCCAGCACGTGGTCGGTGCAGGTGCGCAGCTGGAAGTGGCGGTTGATGAGCTTGAGCGTCTCGCGGATCGACCAGGCCGAGCTGAACGGCCCGAAGTAGCGCGCCTGCGGGTCGCGGGCCTCCTTGGCCCGGCGCACCTCCAGGCGCGGGTACGGGTGGGTCGGGTCGAGCCTGAGGACGATGAAGGTCTTGTCGTCCCGGAAGACCACGTTGAAGCGCGGCCGGTGCTTCTTGATGAGCTCGTTCTCGAGGAGCACCGCCTCCTTCTCGGAGCGGGTGACGATCACCTCGATGGCGCCCAGCAGCTGGTCGAGCAGGGCCACGAAGGCCCGCTCGTCGGCCCGCGGCGCCCCGAAGTAGGAGCGGACGCGGCTGCGCAGGCTGGAGGCCTTGCCCACGTAGACCACCACCCCGGCCCGGTCCTTCATGAGGTAGCAGCCGGGGGCGGCGGGCAGGTCGTCGAGGGTGCGCTGGAGGGCGGCGTCCATGGGCGGCGCCTACTTTGTCGCGGCGCGGGCGCGCGTGCCACCCCGGCGCACGCCGCACCCGCTCCGCCCACACCGCCCAGCGCGCGGCGACCCCGCCCCGGGCCGGGGCCCGCCACCCTGGGCCCCCCGGCACCCGGCCGGTGCGTGGGTCCTCCCGGCCGACCCGGCCCAGTGTCCACGGCCGCTTCGCCCGCCCGGCGGCGCCCGGACCGGCTGGCCGCCGGCGTGCACTCCACGGCCCCATGACCAGCCTCCGCCTCGCGCTCGCGGCCGCCCTCCTGCCCCTCCTCACCGCCTGCACCGCCATCATCCCCATCGACGTGGCCCGGGAGATCACCCTGCGCTCGCCCGCCGGGGCCTTCGAGGCCACCCAGGCCATCGACCTCAGCGCCGACGAGGCGGTCTGGGAGAAGCGGGACAAGGTGGACGCCGTCTCGGTGGACGAGCTCACCGCCACGGTGGTCTGGGTGGGCGCCGGCCACCAGGCCCAGGCCGTCGACCTGGCCCTCCGCTTCCGCGCCGAGGACGCCCCGGCCGACGGCAGCCAGGACCTCGGGGTGGGCACCCTGGCCGGCCTGCGGTTCGAGGTGGGGGCCAGCGTCACCGTGCCGGGCTCGGCGGCGCTCGACCTCTTCCTGGCCGAGGTCCTCCAGGGGAGCGGCCGCTTCACCGCCATGGGCGCGGGCACCCTGGACGGGGCCGCCGACGCCGTCATCGAGCTGCGCCTGAAGGGCTCGGTGGCCTACAAGATCGCCGGGTAGCCGCGCCAGGCCGGGGCGGGCATCGGCCCCGCGGGCCCCGGCGCAAGCGCCTCAGCCCCGCGGCGCCAGCGCCGACGGCAGCCAGGGGAAGAGCTGCACCAGCTCGGGCGCGCCCTGCCACAGCGCGGCCCGCACCGCCGGCAGGGCCGAGGCGGCCAGCGCCGCCACCATGGGGCGCAGCGCCCGGTCGGCCTCGTCGGGCTCCAGGTCCACCGAGAGGTCGGAGCTGCGCCCCTCGGCCAGGTCCGCCAGCAGCTCCAGCAGCGCCGCCTCGGGCAGCTCCGGGGTGAGCCGGCGCGCCAGCTCGCGGGCCGCCGCGGCGTCGCCGGAGGCCAGCAGCGCCACGCCCAGCCGCAGCCCGGCCCGGCCGGAGGGCGGCTTGCCGGCGGCGTGTGGCAGGGCCTCCAGGGCCAGCGGCAGGTCCCCGGCCAGCAGCGCCCCCTCGCCGACCGCGTCGTGCAGCTCCGGCGGGTGGCCCCAGGCCGCCCCGTGCACGCTGGCGAAGGCCGCCACCCCGCGGGCCCCGCCGCGGGCCCGGTGCAGCGCCACCGCGGCCAGCAGCGCCTCGGGGTCGCGCGGGGCCAGCTCCAGCGCCTCCTCGGTGCGGGCCAGGGCGCCCTCCACGTCGCCGCGGGCCAGCGCCAGCCGGGCCAGCCCGAGCAGCGGCCGCACCGTGGCCAGCTGCAGGTTCTGGGTCTCGCCCGCCAGGGCGCGGCAGCGCTCGAACTCGGCCGCGGCCACCGCCGGCCGGCCCAGCGCCTCGTTCAGCTCGGCGCGGCGCAGGTGGAAGGCGGCCGAGGGCCGGACCCGCCCGGCCCAGACGTCCAGGAAGGCCAGGGCCTGGCCGGGCACGCCGCGGTGCAGCCCGTCGGCCACCAGCGCCACCAGCTCGCCGCCGAAGTGGGCGGTGCGCAGGGGCTCCGGGTAGGCCCGGATGGCCGCCACGGCGTCGCCGGCGGCCCGCCACCAGAGCCCCCGGTCACCCCAGAAGCGGGCCTGCTCGAGCCGCTTGAAGTGGGCGTACAGGTCGGCCGGGTCGGCGGCCAGCACCTTCTCCAGCAGCGCCACGTCGCGCCCCTTCTTGTCGCGCGCCGAGGCCCGGGCCCGCACGTAGCCCAGGTGGTCGACGAAGCCGTCCAGGTGGACCTGGCGCCGCCCGGTCCGCCCCAGGTAGGCCCGCACCGCCTCGCCGACGTCCTCGTGCACGGCGTGGCGGAACAGGATGGCCGGGTCTCGGCGGAACAGGCGCAGCAGCCGGGTCTCGCGCAGGTGGCCGTGTGGCAGGCGGTTGCGCATGAGCACGGTGGCCGCGCCGGCCCGCTGGTCCTCCAGCACGGCGCGGGCCGAGGCCACCAGCTCCGGCGAGACCAGCTCGTCGGCGTCCAGCACCACCACCCAGTCGCCGCTGGCCGCCTCCAGGGAGACGTTGCGGGCCGCCGAGAAGTCGCCGGTCCACTCGCGGCGCAGCAGCCTGGCGCCGGCGGCCTCCAGCAGCCGCGGGGTCCGGTCGGTGGAGCCGGTGTCCACCGCCACCAGCTCGTCCCACAGGCCGCGGGCGTGGTCGAGGAAGCGTGGGAGGAGCTCCTCCTCGTCTCGCAGGATCATGCAGAGGGACAGGCGCGCGGCCATGGGCGCCCAAGAGACCACGGGAGGGGTGCGGTGTCGACCTCGGGCGTGTCCCGGGTGGGCGCCGCCCCCCTGCTCGCGGCGATCGGTGGCAGACTGCCGCCGCTCTCCGACCGAGGACCCCTCGATGGCACGTCGCACCAGCCGCACCCCGCCTCGCACCCCGCGCGCCCAGGCCCACCGCGCCTCGAAGGCCGGCCGCCCCGCCGCCCGCCCGCCGGCCTCGGGCGCCGCCACCCGGACCGCCAGGCGGCCCGGACCGCGCGGCCGCGCCGAGGCCCCCGAGCCGGTGCTGGACAGGTTCCTGCGCTACGCCGTCATCGACACCCAGTCGGCCGAGGACGCGCCGCAGGTGCCCAGCACCGGCGGGCAGCTCGACCTGGCCCGGCTGCTCCAGGCCGAGCTGCTGGCGCTCGGCGCCCGCAAGGTCCACCTGGGGCGCCACGGCTACCTGATGGCGGCCATCCCGTCGAACCTGCCGCCGGGCCACCCGGCCCGCGGCCGCGTCCCGCGGGTCGGCCTGGTGGCCCACCTCGACACCTCGCCGGCCGCGCCCGGCGCCGGGGTCCGGCCGCAGCTCCTGACCTACCAGGGCGGCGACCTGGCGCTGCCGGGTGACCGGTCGGTGGTGCTGCGCGCCGCCGAGAACCCGGCCCTGGCCGCCGAGGTGGGGCGGCGCATCGTCACCAGCGACGGCACCACGCTGCTCGGGGCCGACGACAAGGCCGGCGTGGCGGTGATGATGGCGCTGGCCGAGGCGCTGCTGCGCCCGGGCGCGCCGCCGCACGGCGAGGTGCGGCTGGCCTTCACGCCCGACGAGGAGGTCGGGCGCGGCACCAGCCACTTCGACCTGGCCCGCTTCGACGCCGAGGTGGCCTACACGGTGGACGGCGACGGCACCGGCGAGCTCAACCGCGAGACCTTCAGCGCCGACGCCGCCACCGTCACGGTGACCGGTCGCTCCATCCACCCCGGCCAGGCCAAGGGGGTGCTGGTGAACGCGCTCAAGGCGCTGGCCGACGTGATCGTGCGGCTGCCGCCGGCGCTGTCCCCGGAGGCCACCGAGGGGTACCAGCCCTTCATCCACCCGCACGGCGCCGCCGGCGACGAGGGCCGGGCCACCCTGAAGCTGCTGCTGCGCGACTTCGAGACCGAGGGGCTGGCCCGGCAGCGCGCCGTGCTGGAGGGCATCCTCGCGCAGGTCCGCCCGCTCCACCGCGGGGCGCGCCTGGAGCTGTCGATCACCGAGTCCTACCGCAACATGAAGGTGGTGCTGGACGGCGCGCCGCGCGTCACCGCGGCGCTGGAGGAGGCCACCCGCCGCGCCGGGGTGGAGCCGCGCTGGTCCCCGATCCGCGGCGGCACCGACGGCTCGCGGCTCTCGGCCATGGGGCTGCCCACGCCCAACTTCTTCGCCGGGGGCCACAACTTCCACGGCAAGACCGAGTGGCTCTCGGTGGCCGGGCTGGAGGCCTCGCTGGCCACCGCGCTGCAGCTGCTGCAGGTCTGGGTCGAGGTGTCGGCGGCCTGAGCGGCGCCGGCGCGGTCCCGCGCTGGCGCGCGCCAGGCGGGCTCCCGCGCTCCTGGCCCGCTGCCCCTGGGGCGCGGCGCCGGGCCACCCGCGCACCGCCTCCACGCACCGACGGTACGGCCAGGGGAGGCCCGGGCGCCCCCGCGTCCCCCGCTCATGCGACACCGGCCGTGGCGTCCCACGCGTCCCGTTGCCGCACCCCATCGGCGACCCACCCACTTCACCTCCGGTGGTGGCCTATCATGCCCTTGCTGCATCAACGACCACGCCGCGTGACCGACTTCATCGCCAATCCGCGCAGGGCCTTGCGCCTGCAGCTCCGCTGCGCCGCCCACATCCAGGCGGACGGCGAGGTCTGCCTCGGCACCACCGAGGACCTCGGCGCGCGCGGCTGCCGCCTGGTGGCGCCCACCCGCCTGGCCGCCGGCAGCCAGCTCCAGCTGCGGCTCACCTGCGAGGGGGCCAGCGGGCCGCTCGCGCTGCGCGCCGCGGTGGTGTGGGAGGAGCCCGGCCCACCCTGGCGCCACGGCGTGGTGTTCGCGGCGGGCGACCGCGGGCGCGCCGAGACCTGGTTCGACGAGCTGGCCGAGCACCACTCGGAGCTGCTGCACCTGGTGCGGGTGCCCGACCGGCTGGAGCTGAAGGCCCGCCTCTACGTGACCGCGGCGCCGGCCACCGCCCCCGCGCTCGGCGACGAGGAGAAGGTGGTGCTGCGGCTCGCCTGCGGCCAGCCCACCCTGGGGCAGCTGCAGCGCGTGCTCGGCCCCGACTGGTCGCGGGCGCAGCGGGCCCTCTTCGCCCTCATCGGGCGCGGCACGGTCACGCTCGACGCCCTCGAGGCGGCCGACCCGGTGGGGTGGCGCTCCCTGCTCGACGCCGGGGGCCGCGGCCGCCAGTACCGGGCCTGAGCGGCCGGGCCGGCCTACGGGCGGCCGGCCCCGCCGGCGAAGGTGTCGCAGGCGTCCGGATCGCCCCCCTCGAAGCCGCGCCGGAACCAGCGGGTCCGCTCCGCCGACGAGCCGTGGGTGAAGCTCTCGGGCGCCACGCGCCGGCCCGCCTGCTGCTGCAGCCGATCGTCGCCGATGGCCGCGGCGGCGCCCAGGCCCGACTCCAGGTCGCCCGGGTCGAGCAGCCCGCGCGCCCGGGCGGCGTGGCCCCAGACGCCGGCCAGGCAGTCGGCCTGCAGCTCCAGGCGCACCGAGAGGGCGTTGCGATCCTGCGGGCGGCGGCGCTGCGCCTCGCGGACCTTGTCGTCGATGCCCAGCAGGTGCTGCACGTGGTGGCCCACCTCGTGGGCGATGACGTAGGCCTGGGCGAACTCGCCGGGCGCGCCGAAGCGGGTGCCCAGCTCCCGGTAGAAGCCGAGGTCGAGGTAGACCCGCTGATCCGCCGGGCAGTAGAAGGGGCCCATCTCCGCGCCGGCCTCGCCGCAGCCGGAGCGGACCTCGTCCCAGAAGAGCACCAGCCTGGCGTCTCGGTAGCGGTCCGGGCCGCGCCCCAGCTTCTCCCCCCAGGTCCGCTGCGCGTCGTTGAAGGAGGCCACCGCCACCTTCTCCAGGGCCGCCTCGGCCTCGGCGCGCGCCCCGGTGGCGGGGCCGACCGGGGCGCCGGCGGCCGCCGCGGGGTCGTCGGCGGCGCCGCCCAGCACCGCGAACAGGTCCTGCTTGAAGACCAGCGAGAGGACCAGCACCACCAGCGTGCCGCCCACCCCCAGCTTGGCTCCGGCGCCGCCCAGGCGGGCGCCGCGCCGGTCCTCCACGTTGCTGCGGTCGCCGTCGTCCCCGAGCCGCATGCTGCCTCCCCCGCTGGTGTCCGCGGACCCTACCGCCGGCCCGCCGCGCCATCAACCACGGGGCGGGGCGCCCGGCCCGTACGCCCGGTCCGCCCCGCCCGGTGGGGCCACCGGCCCAGGCGGCCGGCCGCGGGCAGGAGCGGCACCTCGCCGCGTCGAAGGCCGTTGACCCCCCCGGGACGGTTGCCGCACCATGGCGGCGTGCCGACCACCTCGCGCCGCCTCCCCCGCCCCCCGCCGGGCGCAGCGGGCCTCGCCCGCTGGCTGACCACCGCCGCGCTGCTCGGCGCCCTCGCCTGTGCCTCGCCCTCCGGGCCGGGCGGCGGCGGCCGCGGCGCCGCGCCGCCGGAGGCCACCACCAACCCGTGCCTGGCCTGCCACGCCACCACCGTGGACGCGGCGCGCGCCCGCGCCGTACTCCACGCGCCCTTCCGCCCCGGCCGGTCCTGCAGCGGCTGCCACACGCCGCACGACGGCGCCGCCGGCGCCGCCCCGGTGGGCAAGGTGGCCGCCTGCACCGAGTGCCACCCGCAGCCGCGCTTCGCCGTGGTGCACGGGCGGGCGCCGGCCGGCCGGCCCCGCTGCACCACCTGCCACGCCCCACACGCCGCCAACCAGCCCCGCCTGCTGCGCGCCGCGCTGCCCGGCCTGTGCACCGAGTGCCACGCCGACCTGGCCGGCAGCCACGGCGGCTACCCGGTGGCCACCGTGGCCTGCGACCGCTGCCACGGCCTGCACGGCGGGGGCGACAAGCTCCTGCGCGCCACGGTGCACCCGGTGGCGGCCGACTGCGGCTCGTGCCATGCGGGCCCGGCCACGGCGGCGCCCTTCGCCCGGAGCGCGGCCGAGCCGGCGCTGTGCCACCAGTGCCACGACGACGCGGCCGCCGACGCCGCCCGGCCGGTGGTGCACCGGCCGGTGCGGGAGCGCTGCACCAGCTGCCACTCGCCGCACGCCACCACCCAGCCCGCGCTGCTCACCGAGGCGCCGCGCACCCTCTGCCTCGGCTGCCACCAGGCCATCCAGGCCAAGGTGGCCGGCGCGCCCCACCGGCCCGCCGGCGAGGGCAAGTGCCTGGCCTGCCACGCCCCGCACGCCACCGCCCAGCCGGCCCTCCTGCGGCAGCCCCCCGGCCAGCGGTGCGGCGCCTGCCACACCCAGGTGGCCGCCTGGGGCGCCCGGCGCGACGCCCACGCCCCGGTGCGGGAGGGGCGCTGCGAGGCCTGCCACGACCCCCACGGCGGGGCCACCCACCTGGTGCGCCAGGCCGCCGAGCCGCTCTGCCTGTCCTGCCACCGGCAGGGCGCCCCGGCCTGGAGGAAGGACAGCCGGGTGCACGCGCCGGAGCCGCGCGGCGCCTGCCTCGACTGCCACGCGCCGCACGTCTCCGAGCACCCGCGCCTGCTGGCCAGGCCGCCCGGGGCGCTGTGCGTCTCCTGCCACGGGACGCCGGCCGCCATGCGCCCCGGCGTGAAGCTGCACGTGGCCTTCACCGGCGGCGACTGCCTGACCTGCCACGAGCCACACGCCGGCGGGAAGGCCAGCCTGCGCGGGGACGGCGCCGACGTCTGCCTGGCCTGCCACCTGGGCGTGCGCAAGACCTGGGCCCGCGCCGCCTCGGTGCACCCGCCCTTCGCCGACGGCCCCTGCAGCGCCTGCCACGACGGCCACGGCACCGCCCAGCCGCGCATGCTGCACCAGCCCGAGCGGCAGCTCTGCCTGGGCTGCCACGACGACCTGGCCACCGCCCTCGGCAAGGCCGGCGCGGTGGTCCACCCGCCGGCCCGGGACGGGTGCCTCACCTGCCACCGCGCCCACGCCGCCAGCGAGCCCTCCCTGCAGCGGGACCGGGCGCCGCGCCTCTGCGCCCGCTGCCACGACCTGGCGGGGCCGGCCTTCGCGGCCCGCCACGGCGGGTTCGACGCCTCGGCGGCGCGCTGCACCGGCTGCCACGAGCCGCACAGCGGGGCCGCCAAGGGGCTGCTGCGGGCCCAGCTCCACCCGCCCTTCGAGGAGGGGAGCTGCGGCGCCTGCCACTTCCCGGTGCCGCCACCGCCGGCCGCCCCGCCCAGGCCCGACCTCCTGCCCGGCGGGCTGGCGCGCTGCGCCGACTGCCACGACTTCGACGCGCTGGTGGCGGCCCGGGGGGCCCACCAGCCGGTGGCCACCGGCGCCTGCTTCGGGTGCCACTCACCCCACGCCGCCTCGGAGCCCCACCTGGTCCGGGAGGCCGGCGACGCGCTCTGCGCCCGCTGCCACGTGACCGGTACGCCGGCCTTCGCGGCGGCCCACGGGCCCAGCGGAGGCGCGGGGCGCTGCGCCAGCTGCCACCCGCCGCACGCGCCGCGCCCGGCGCCGCCGCCCAGGAAGCGCTGAGCCGGGCGCCGAGCGGGCGCGGCCGGGGGCGGGCGCTGGCGCCGAGTCCGGGCCGGGGCGCGAGCCCGCGGCGCGCCGCTACCCGAGCAGCTTGAGCGCCAGCTGCGGCATCTGGTTGGCCTGGGCCAGGACCGAGACCCCGGCCTGGCTGAGGATCTGGCTGCGCGACATGCGGCTGGTCTCCTCGGCCACGTCCACGTCCCTGATGCGGCTGTTGGCCGCCGACAGCGACTCCGAGTAGGACTGGATGGTGGTCACCGCGCTCTGCAGCCGGTTGCCGGTGGCGCCGAGGGTGGACCGGGCGGAGGAGACGGCGCTCAGCGCGCTGTCGATGGTGGCGAGCGCGGTCCGGGCCGAGGCCTTGGTGGCGAGGGAGAGGCCTGCCACGCCGAGGCCGCCGGTGGTCGTAGGGCTGGTGGTCGTGGCGTAGCCGAGCGCGGCCAGGCCGGCGGCGGTTCCACCCCCCACCTGGGAGGCGATCCGGAAGAGGCTGGAGGCGGCGCCCGCTGCGTCGCTGCCCGCGATGCTCTCGGAGCCCGCCATCGTGGCCGACCCCATCGCGAGCGCGGCGTTGGTGGCGGCCGTGTCGGCGGCGGTCCTGGCCGAGAAGTCGGTCCCGCCGGCGCCGATGTCGGCGGCGTAGGCCTGGAAGGCCGCCGCCAGCAGCGGGTCGCCGCCGGTCCCGCCGCTCGCGGTCGCGGCGACCAGAGCGATGGCGGCGGCCCGCCCCGGGCTGTCGGCGATCGGGACAACATGGGGGAAGCCGGTGGACTGCCAGTAGGCGGTCGAGAAGACTCCTCTCGCATAGCCGTAGAAGTCGTTGGTCAGGCCGACGGCGCCACTCTGGGTCACACCGAGGGCGTCTGCCGCATTGGCCGCGGTATCGACGTTGTCCGTTGCCTGGAACGTGGTGGCGAAGGTGGTGGCGACGTTGGCGAGGATGGCGGCCGCGGGGCCGGTCGTCGCTGCCACGGGCCCGATCCCCGTGACCGTACCGCTCGCCCCCGCCGTCGTCGCGTTGATGGTGGTCAGGCTGATGCGGTCGAACCCGGTGGCGCTGTTCTGGATGCCCACCTGGAAGTCGAGCGTGGTGGCCGAGCCGTCCAGCAGCTTCTGGCCGTTGTACTCGGTGACCTGCGAGATCCGCTCCAGCTCGCTCACCAGCGCCCGGGCCTCGGTGTCGACGTACCCCCGCTCCGAGTCGCCGATGCCGTCCGAGGCCGACTGCATGGCCAGCTCCCTGAGCCGGGTCAGGATGCTGGCCTGCTCGTTGAGCGCCGCCTCGCTGGCCTGCACGACCGAGAGGCCATCGTTGGCGTTGCGGGTGGCCTGGTTGTAGCTCCGGATCTGCGCCTCGAGCGTGGTGCTGATGCCGAGCCCGGCGGCGTCGTCGCCGGCCCTGGTGATGCGGAAGCCGCTCGAGAGCCGCGACAGCGACGAGTCCAGCGCCGACTGGGTGCCGGTCAGGTTCTTCTGCGCGTTCAGGGAGGCGACGTTGGTGCGGATCGAGAGGGACATGGTGTGCCGCCATCGCCCACCGGGAGATCACGTTCGGCCGGGGCGTCAGCGCGGGTTCCTTGCCTCAGTCCTCGGCCCGGGATCCCTGGGACCTTAGGGGCAGGCGCCGAATCAACCTGGAGTGTCAGGCGACACGGCCGAAGCTGCCTGGTTCACTCCTGGTGATGCGACGCAGCGACCGGGGCCCTTGTCGCCGGTCAAGCCGGGGGCCGCAGCGCGTCCCGCTCCGCCACGGTGAGGACCCGCGGCATGGCCACCGGCCGGCCGGCCGCGTCGAAGAAGGGGGTGGGCCGGTGCCGGCCGAGCAGCCGCCCGCGCAGCAGGAACAGCGCGATCCGCAGGATCAGCCCAGGCGGCACCTTGGGGTGCACCGGGAAGGGCGCCACCCCGGTGGCGAAGCGCCCCTGCAGGCGGGTCGGCGGCCCGAGCGCCGCGTCGCGCGCCGCCGCCGGCAAGTCCAGGAAGGCGTGGACCAGGCCGATGAAGGGCATCTTCGGCGAGGAGAGCCCGTTGCCGATGGGCGTGGCGCAGCAGCCGGTGTGCCAGCGCAGCAGCCCCTGCTCGGCCAGCCGCAGGCAGCGCAGCTGCTCGGCGCCCCGGGTGATGGCGACCTGCGACGGGGTGGTCTGGAAGATGTCGGTGCCGCCCCAGGGGTCGAGCACGTCGGGGCGCCCCAGCGCCCGGGCGTAGGCCTGGCAGTCATCGCAGGAGCAGGCCACGTGCAGCCCCCCGCGGGCGGTGTCGAGCTCACCGGCCACGGCGCCGCAGCGACAGCGCAGCGGGATCTTCACCGCCTCCTCCGCTTGGGCGGCCGCTTGGCCCCGCTGAGCCGCCCGGCCGCCGCCGCGCCGGCCATGGCCCCGCTCCCCAGCAGCCCCTTCATGCCGGCCAGGTTCGGGGAGAGCCCCAGGCCGAACCCCTTGATGGCCGAGATGCGGTCGCGCAGGGCGGCGGCCTTCTCGAAGTCGAGCGCCGCGGCGGCGGCCTTCATCTCGGCCTCCAGCGACGCCACCATGGCCGGCAGCTCCTCCGGCCGGTACTCGGGCGCCCCCTCCGCGGCCACCGGCACCGTGAGGTAGTCGCCCTCCCCCGCCGCCGGCCCCAGGTCGGAGAAGGCCCGCGTCGTGGACTGGGGGGTGATGCCGTGCTCGGCGTTGTAGGCCCGCTGCTTCTCGCGCCGCCGGTCGGTCTCGTCGATGGCCTTCCGCATCGAGTCGGTGACGCGGTCGGCGTAGAGCAGGACCCGGCCCCTCACGTTGCGGGCGGCCCGGCCGATGGTCTGGATGAGCGACACCGAGGAGCGCAGGAAGCCCTCCTTGTCGGCGTCCAGCACCGCCACCAGCGAGACCTCCGGGATGTCGAGCCCCTCCCGCAGCAGGTTGATGCCGATGAGGACGTCGAACTCCCCCTTGCGCAGGTCGCGGATGAGGGCGCTGCGCTCCAGGGTCTCCACGTCGGCGTGCAGGTAGCGGCACCTCACCCCCACGTCGGTGAAGTACTCGGTCAGGTCCTCGGCCATGCGCTTGGTCAGGGTGGTCACCAGCACCCGCTCGCCGGCCTCGGCCCGCTGGCGCACCTCGCCGAGCAGGTCGTCCACCTGGGTGGCGACCGGGCGGATCTCCACCTCCGGATCCACCAGCCCGGTGGGGCGGATGATCTGCTCCACCACCACGCCCCCGGCCCGGTTCAGCTCGTACTCGGCCGGGGTGGCCGAGACGTAGATGGTCTGGCCGCACAGCGCCTCGAACTCCTCGAACTTGAGCGGCCGGTTGTCCAGCGCCGAGGGGAGCCGGAAGCCGAACTCCACCAGCGTCTCCTTGCGCGAGCGGTCGCCCTTGTACATGGCGCCGATCTGGCTGACGGTCTGGTGCGACTCGTCGATGACCATGAGGAAGTCGTCGGGGAAGTAGTCGAGCAGGCAGGGCGGCGGGTCGCCGGCCTTCCGCCCCGAGAGCCAGCGCGAGTAGTTCTCGATGCCGGTGCAGAAGCCCATCTGCTCCAGCATCTCCAGGTCGAAGCTGGTGCGCTGCTCCAGCCGCTGCGCCTCCACCAGCTTGTTCTGGCCGGTGAGCTGCTGCAGCCGCACCTGCAGCTCGTCGCGGATGCCGGCGATGGCCTTCTTGCGGGTCTCCGGCGCCGAGACGTAGTGGGAGTTGGGGAAGATGGCGGCCTTGTCGAGCTCGGCCAGGGCCACCCCGCGCAGCGGGTCGAACTCCTGCAGCCGCTCCACCACGTCGCCGAAGAACTCGATGCGGATGGCCCGCTCCTCCTCGTAGGGCGGGAAGACCTCCACCGTGTCGCCGCGCACCCGGAAGGTGCCGCGGTGGAAGTCGAGGTCGTTGCGCTCGTACTGGATGTCGATGAGCGAGCGCAGGAAGCGGTCGCGCGGGAACTCCTGCCCCTTCTCCAGCTGCTGCAGCAGGCCGTAGTAGGCCTCGGCGGTGCCCAGGCCGTAGATGCAGGAGACCGAGGCCACGATGAGCACGTCGTTGCGCGTCAGCAGCGCGTGGGTGGCGGCGTGGCGCATCCGGTCGATCTCGTCGTTGATGGACGAGTCCTTCTCGATGTAGGTGTCGCTCGAGGGGACGTAGGCCTCCGGCTGGTAGTAGTCGTAGTAGCTGACGAAGTAGTGGACCGCCGCGGCGGGGAAGAGCGCCTTGAACTCCCCGTAGAGCTGGGCCGCCAGCGTCTTGTTGTGGGCGATGACCAGGGTGGCCCGCTTCAGGTCGGCCACCACGTTGGCCACCGTGAAGGTCTTGCCCGAGCCGGTCACGCCCAGCAGCACCTGGGCCGGGTCGCCGCGCCGGAGGCCGGCGGCCAGCTCGGCGATGGCGCGCGGCTGGTCTCCGGTGGGGAGGAAGTCGCTCTGCAGGTCGAAGGGCACGGGGCCCGAACATACCGCCCGACCCGGACACCCGCCGCCGCCCCATCCGGGCGGCGACCGGGCCCCGGCCGGAGGTATGCTCCGGGTGAATGCGCCCCCCCGTCCGAGCCCTCCCCCCCGCCCTCGGCGCCCCGCCTGCCGGCCGTTCGGCCCGGCCGGCTGCCCTGGCGGCGCTCCTGCTGGCAACGGCGACGCTGGCCGGCTGCCCGGCCTCGACGCCCGCCCCCTCCTGCCCCGCCGGCCAGACCGCCTGCGGCGGCCTCTGCTTCGACCTCCAGTCGGACCCCGGCTCCTGCGGCACCTGCCTGCACCGCTGCCCCACCGGCGCCTCTTGCCAGGCCGGGACCTGCACCTGCCCGGCCGCCCTCCCGGACGTGTGCGGCGGCCCGAGCGGCCAGTGCGTCGACCTGGCGACCGACGACCTCCACTGCGGCGACTGCAGCGTGGCCTGCGGCCTCGGCAGCTGCGGCGGCGGGGCCTGCGCCTGTGACGTCGGCGCCACCTCCTGCCCGGGCCCGGGCACCCGCTGCGTGGACCCGCTGACCGACACCGGGAACTGCGGCGCCTGCCGGAACGGCTGCGCCACCGGCCAGAGCTGCAGCGGCGGGGCCTGCCTGTGCCTGGCGCCGCGCCTGGAGTGCGGCGGCGCCTGCGTCGATCCCCGCACCGACGAGCGGCACTGCGGGGCCTGCGGCGCCACCTGCGCGCTCGGCGCCACCTGCACCGCCGGCGTCTGCGCCTGCCCGGCCGGGCAGGTCGACTGCGCCGGCACCTGCCGGGCGCTCGCCACCGATCCGCTCAACTGCGGCGCCTGTGGGACCCGCTGCGCCAGCGGCGCGACCTGCGCCGGGGGGAGCTGCGCCTGCCCGGGCGGCCAGGTCACCTGCGGCGGCGCGCCCGGCGCCTGCGCCGACCTGGCCAGCGACCCGCTGCACTGCGGGACCTGCACCACCTCCTGCGCCGCGGGCCAGGCCTGCACCCTCGGCACCTGCTGCGGCGCGGGGCTGCTGGCCTGCCCGGTCGGCGCGGCCAAGGCCTGCTGCGCCGGCACCAGCTGCTGCGCCGGCGGCTGCCAGACCGCCCACACGAACGGGCTCGGCCAGACCTACTACGACTGCAGCGCGCCCGGGACCTACACCCAGGCGGCCGCCCAGCGGGCCGCCGACGCCTGGTCGCCGGCCGGCGGCCTCGACAGCGGCCAGTTCTGCGCCGGCAACTGCTACGCCCGGGCCACCGCCACCGCCGCCGCCACCTGGTGCTACGACGGCCTCTTCGCCGGACGGGTCGAGCTCAACACCATCTCCATCGCCCCGCTCTGCCCCACCAGCGCCTCGCCAGGCTGGGACTGACCGTCACGCCGGGCGGCCGGCCCGGGCGGCTGAAGTCTTCTTTTAATCGCTGGGCCCTCGACATTTGCGGTCGAAGCGACTAGTGTGCGCCGGTCTCCCACGCCCAGAGTCGGCACCGGCGACCGGGTCGGCACGCCGCCGCCCGAACGAAAAGAGCGATCAGATGGCCAGTGGTACCGTGAAGTGGTTCAACGACGCGAAGGGCTTCGGGTTCATCACTCAGGACGGCGGTGGCGAGGACGTCTTCTGCCACCACACCGCGATCGTCGCGGACGGCTTCCGCTCCCTCCAGGAGGGGCAGAAGGTGGAGTTCGAGGTGAAGAAGGGCCCCAAGGGCCTGCAGGCGGCGAACGTCCGCGCCATCTGAGCGCCAGACGCTTCGACCACGGAGGCCCGGCCATCGCGGCCGGGCTTTCTCTTTTCACGGGGCATCCAACAGGAGGACTGAATGGCCTTCAACCCAGGGCACCTGAAGCGGCAGAAGGAAGCGAAGCGCGCCGAGAAGCAGCGCGAGAAGGACGCCAAGCGCGAGGAGCGCAAGAAGGAGAAGGACGAGCGCGGGCCGCTCGCCCCGGGTGAGGATCCGGACATCGCCGGCATCATCCCGGGCCCGCAGCCGAAGCCCGAGGAGTAGCCACACCCTTCGCCGCCGGGCGCCGCTGGCGCACCGGCGGCGGCGGCCGTCCCCTCCCTGGGGGCGGCCCTCGGCCCGAACGGTCACCTCCCGGCGCAGCGCGACGCGCGCGCAGGAGGTGGCCCGGGGCGCTACAGCACCTTCCAGGTCGTGCCCGCCGCGCCGTCCATGATGGCCACGCCCTGCCCCAGCAGCTCGTCGCGGATGGCGTCGGAGCGGGCGAAGTCCTTGGCCTGCCGAGCGGCCCGGCGCTCGGCCAGCCGCGCCTCCACCGCCGCCCCGTCCACCCCGCGCCGCGCCGCCGCCAGGTCGCGCAGCGCCAGCAGGGCCACGGCCGGGGGGCGCTGCAGGATGCCCAGGGTCTCGCCCACGGTGCGCGCCGCGCCGGCGAAGGCCGCCAGCTGGGCCTGCTGCGCCGGGGTCCGCCTGCCCTTCAGGTCGCACAGCGCGTTGGCGGCCGTGAAGGCCTCGGCCAGCAGGCCGAGCACCTGCGGCGTGTTGAAGTCGTCGTCCAGCGCGGCGCGGCAGCGCTCCACCAGCCCGTCGTCCGCCGCCGCGGCCGCCCCGCCCGCGGCGCGGTCGGCCTTCTCCAGCGTCTCGTAGAGGTAGCCGAGCCGCCGGTCTGCCTCGGCCAGGATGGTGTCGGAGAAGTTGAAGTCGCGCCGGTACTGCGTGCCCAGCAGGAAGAAGCGCAGCCCCTCGGCGTCCCAGCGCTCCAGCACCTGGCGCACCGTGAAGAAGTTGCCCAGCGACTTCGACATCTTCTCGTCGTCGATCTCCACGAAGCCGTTGTGCAGCCAGGCGCGGGCGTAGCTGTCGGCGCGCACGCCGTCGCCGCAGGCGCAGACCGACTGGGCGATCTCGTTGGTGTGGTGCGGGAAGACCAGGTCCTTGCCGCCGGTGTGCAGGTCGAAGGTGTCGCCCAGGTGCTTCCGGGTCATGGCCGAGCACTCGATGTGCCAGCCGGGGCGGCCGTCGCCCCAGGGCGAGGGCCAGCGCGGCTCGCCCGGCTTGGCCGCCTTCCAGAGGGCGAAGTCGAGCGGGTCGTGCTTCACCTCGCCGGTGGCCACCCTGGCCCCGGCCAGCAGGTCGTCGAGGTTGCGCCCGGAGAGCTGCCCGTAGGCCGGGAACTTGCGGACCGCGAAGTAGACGTCGCCGTTGCCGGGGGCGTAGGCGAACCCCTTCTCCACCAGCGTGGCGATCAGCGCCACGATCTCCGGGATGTGGCCGGAGACGCGCGGCTCCACGTCGGGCCTGAGGCAGCCGAGCGCGTCCAGGTCGCGGTGGAACTCGTCGGCGAAGCGGGCCGCCAGCGCCACCGGGTCCTCGCCGCGCTCGTTGGCGCGCTGGATGATCTTGTCGTCGACGTCGGTGAAGTTGCGCACGTACGTCACGACCAGGCCGCGCGCCCGGAGGTGGCGCACCACCACGTCCCACACCACGTAGCAGCGGGCGTGGCCCAGGTGGGAGAGGTCGTAGACGGTGGGGCCGCAGGCGTAGAGGCCGATCCGGCCCGGGACCAGCGGCACCAGCGGGCGCTTGCCGCCGGAGAGGGTGTCGTGGATCTGGATGGTCATGGTGGGGGGCGGGGTCAGCGGGCCAGCGCCTTCACGAGGGCGCGCAGGTTGACGGCCAGGACGAGGAGGAGCACCGCCGCGCCCAGCACCGGCAGCCAGCGCTCGCGGGGGCGCTCGCCGTCGCGCAGGACCAGCCAGCGATCCTCCAGCGGGGCGCCCCGGGCCTTCAGGGCGGCCGCCACCTCGGCGTAGTCGGCGCGGGCGGCGGCGGGCAGGAGGCGCCCCTCGTAGACCGGCGGGCCGCCGCGGCCGGGCCGGTCCACCAGCAGGTTGGTCCCGGCCACCCGGCCCACGGTGCGCTGCTGCCCGGTGCGCGCCACGGTGACCGGCACCGCGTCGCCGAGCTCGCCGCGCACCTGCACCAGCCGGTTCTCGCGGGCCCGGTCGAGCGCGTAGGCGCCGGGCCCGCCCAGGTCGATGGGGTCGCGCGCCGACAGCACGTAGGCCACGTCGGCCGAGAGCTCCCAGAGCAGCCAGCCGGAGACCAGCACGGCCAGGGTGGCGAAGATGGGCGAGCGGGCCAGCAGCGGCGACTCGCGGCGCGGGCGCGGCGGGGGCGGCGCGACCTCACCGGGTGCGGTGGGCCCGGGCGCGGCCTCCCCGGGGGCGGCGAAGAAGGCCTCCTCGGCCGGGGGCGGCGCGGGCGGCGGGGTGGGCCGGCTCACGCGCCCCTCCGCACCAGCAGCGCCACCGCGTGGGCGGCGATGCCCTCGCCGCGGCCGACGAACCCCATCCCCTCGCCGGTGGTGGCCTTGACGTTGACCTGCGCCGGCGAGGCGCCCAGCGCCTCCGCCAGCCGGGCCCGCATCTCCTCGGTCCGCGGCGCGATCCTGGGGCGCCGGGCCGCCAGGGTGACGTCGGCGTTGCCGAGCCGCCAGCCGGCCGCGGCGGCCTTGGCCGCGATCTCGCGGAGCAGCACCAGCGAGCTGACCCCCTTCCAGCGCGGGTCGGTGTCCGGGAAGTGGCGGCCCAGGTCGCCCAGGCCGGCCGCGCCCAGGATGGCGTCGCCGATGGCGTGGGCGCAGACGTCGGCGTCGGAGTGGCCCAGCAGGCCGTCACCCTCGAACTCCACGCCGCCCAGCACCAGCCGCCGCCCGGCCTCGAAGCGGTGGCAGTCGTAGGCCACCCCGGTGGCGAAGGGGGCCTCGGTGAGGGCCCGGGCCCGCGCCACGTCCTCCGGGGTGGTGATCTTGAAGTTGGCTGGCTCGCCCGGCACCAGCGCCACCTGGGCGCCGAGCCGCTCCACCAGGCCGCACTCGTCGGTGGCCGAGGAGGCGTCCGCGCCGGCCGCCTGGTAGGCGCGCAGCAGCAGGTCGCGCCGGAAGCCCTGGGGCGTCTGGGCCAGCCAGAGGGTGCGCCGATCCAGGGTCTCGGCCACCACCGGCAGGCCGGGGCTGGCCCGCTTGACCGTGTCGGTCACCGGCAGCGCCGCCAGCGCCGCGCCGCCGGCCGCGGCGGCCTGGGCCACCCTGAGGACCAGGTCGGGCGAGGCGAACGGGCGCGCCGCGTCGTGCACCAGCACCACCGCGCAGCCCTCCAGGGCCTCGAGGCCGGCCAGCACCGAGTCGGCCCGCTGGGCCCCGCCGGCCACCACCCGGACGCCCTTGCCGAGGTCCTGGAGCTCGGCCTGGCCGCGTCCCTCCTCGCCAGGGGGCACCACCACCACCAGGTCGTCCACCGCCGGGCAGTCCGCCAGCAGCCTGGCCGAGCGCCGCAGCACCGACTCCCCGCCCAGGGTGAGCCACTGCTTGGCCACCCCGGCCCGCAGCCCGGCGCCGCCCGCTGCCACGATGGCCCCCACCCGCTCCCCGGCGATCATCCGCTCCTCCAGCCGCGCCGCGCCCGCTCGGGGCCCGGCGGCGGCGCTGGCACCTCGGCTGCACTCCCCGGGCGGCATGCGCTCGCTGGCGCCACCCGCCGCCCGGAAGCCCCGGAAACGAGAACGCCGCGCGGACGGGGGTCCGGGCGGCGGTCCAGCCCTGCCCGCCCCGGCGTGCGGCCGGGGCGGCCGGTCAACAGTTGAAGATCTTCTTCAGGTCGGTCTCGACGTCCTGCTCGTCGCACTCCTTGGCGATGGCCAGCTCCTTGATGAGGAGCGAGCGGGCCGTGTCGAGCATCTTCCGCTCGCCGAAGGAGAGGTCCTTGTCGGAGCGGAGCAGGTAGAGGTCGCGCAGCACCTCCGCGATCTCGAAGACCGAGCCCGTCTTGATCTTGTCCATGTACTCGCGGTACCGGCGGTTCCAGGTCGTGGAGTCGACCGAGACCTCCTTCTCGCGCAGGATGGCGTAGACCTTCTTGACGTCCTTCTCGCCGATGATCTCGCGCAGGCCGACCGAGTTGACCTTGTTCATCGGGATCATGATCTTCATCCCGTTCTCGAGGATCCGCAGCACGTAGAAGGACTGGCGCTGGCCGGCCACCTCCTTGTGCTCGATGCCCAGGACCTCGCCCACCCCCTGTCCGGGGTAGACGGCCTTGTCACCGACCTTGAAGCTCGGGGAAACCTGAGTAGACTGCGTAGCCGCCATTCGCACCTCCGCTCGCCATGGCTTCCCGGCCCCCTCCTGATAGGAGGGCCGAGGCGGGAGCTTAGTCGCGGAGAAGTACCACGTTTTTCGGACCAAATCAATATCACTCGGGATTTCCCCCGTGGGCGCGGCGCGTCAACGGGCGCAGTCCGGATTCATCCATGAATCCGAGCGCACCCCTCCTGCCGCTGGCCGTGGGGCTGCTGCTCGGCGCCGCCCTGTCGCTCGGCGGTGTCCCGTTCCACCCCGCCGGGCTCGTTGCGCTTCCCCTGGCCGCCTCGCCGCCGCTGGCCCCGGTGGCCTTCGCCGCCGCGGGCTGGCTCTCGGCCGACCTGGCCAGGGCGACCCCCGCCCCCAGGGTCCCGGAGCACCCCGTCGAGCTGGAGGGGCGTGTCACCACCGTCCCTTCGCCGGGCTTCGACCGGCTGCGCTTCACCCTGCGGACCCCGGCAGGCGATCTCTACGAGGTGCTGGCGCCGCCGGCCGCCTGGCCGCTTTCGGCGGGTGACCGGCTCCGCTTCCCGGCGCGGCTGGCGCGCCCACCCGGACCGCGCAACCCAGGCGCCGCCGATCAGGCCGCCCGGCTGGCCGCGGTGGGCGTGGCGCTGCAGGCGCAGGCCCTGCTCCCGCCCGTGCGGGTGGCGCCCCCGAGCCCGCTGGCCTGGCTGGAGCGGGGTCGCGAGCGCTTCGCCGAGGCGGCCAGGGCCGCCCTGCCCGCCCGGGAGGCCGGGCTGGTGCGCGCCATCGGGACGGGCGACCGGGCCGGGCTCGACCAGGCCACCAGCGACTCCTTCGCCCGCTCCGGCCTGGCCCACGTGCTGGCCGTCTCCGGCCTGCACCTGGTGGTGGTGGCGGCCGGGCTGGCCTGGCTGCTGGGGGCCGGCCTGGCCCGGGTGGAGCCGCTGGCCGCGCGGTACGACACCCGCCGCCTGGCGGCGGCGCTGGCCCTGCCGGCGGTGCTGGCCTACACCCTGGCCACCGGCGCCGGGTTCGCCATCGTCCGCGCCGCCCTGGCCTCGGGCGCCCTCTTCGGCGCCAGCCTGCTCGACCGCGAGGGCTCCTCCTCCAACACCCTGGGGCTGGCCACCCTGGCGGTGCTGGCGGTGGAGCCGGGGGCCCTGCTCGACCCGTCGCTGCAGCTCTCGCTGGCCTCGGTGGCCGGGCTGGTGGCGCTGGCCGGACCGCTCCGCCGGGCCCTCCCCTTCGCTCGGCCCCACCGCGGCAGCTGGCGGGCTCGCCTGCTCGAGCCCCTGCTGGCCGGCCTGGCCGCGACCGTGGCGGCCAGCCTGGCCACGGCCCCCATCCTGGCGCTCCACTTCCACCGCCTGCCCGCCCTGGGCGTGCTGGCCAACCTGGCCGGCGTCCCCATCGGCACGGCGCTCACCGCCCTGACCGCCGCCGCGGCCCTGCTGGCGGCCGCCTGGCCCCCGCTGGCCCTGCCGCTCCTCTGGGTGTGCCGCCCGCTGGCGACCGCCCTGCTGGCGGTCTCGGATGCCGCCGCCGCCCCGTCGTTCGCGGTGATCGGGGTGGCCTCGCCCGGGCCGCTGGTGGCCGGCGTGGCCTGCGCCCTGGCCCTCTCGCTGGGGTGGCTGCGGGGGATGGCTCGCTGGGCCGCGGCCGCGGCCTTCGTGGCCTGCCTGGCCCTGCCCGGGCCGGTGCGGGCCGCCGCCGCCCGGTCGCGCGGGCAGCTGGAGGTCATCTTCACCTCGGTGGGCCAGGGCGACGCCACGCTGCTCAGGCTGCCCGACGGCGCGGCCGTGCTGGTGGACGCCGGCGGGACCTTCCCGGGCGGCGTCGACCCTGGCGCCCGCGACCTGGTGCCGCTGCTCCGCGACCTCGGCGTGGAGCGGCTGGCGCTGGTGGTCGTGTCGCACCCCCACCCGGATCACACGCTCGGGCTGGCGGCCGTGGCGGCGGCCTTCCCGGTGGAGGAGGTCATCCTGGGCGGCGGGCCGCCCGACGGGGCGGTGGCCGAGGTGCTGGCCCGTCTCCCGGCCGCCCGCCGGCTGCGCCGCGGCCAGGCCTGGGAGCGGGCCGGGGTGCGGCTGCTGGCCGTCTCGGCCGACGACCCGGCGCTCGAGGAGAACGACGCCTCGCTGGTGCTGCGCGTCGAGCACGGCCGGACCGCGCTGCTCCTCACCGGCGACCTGGAGGGCGCGGGCGAGGCGGCGGCGCTGGCCGCCTCGGGCCCGCTGCTGCGCGCCGACCTGGTGAAGGTGCCGCACCACGGGAGCCGGACCAGCTCGTCGGTGCCGTTCGTCGAGCTGGTGCGCCCGACCTGGGCCGTGGCCAGCCTGGGGGCCGGCAACCGCTTCGGCTTCCCGCACGCCGAGGCCGAGGCGCGCTGGCGCGGCGCCGGCGCGGCCTGGGCCCGGACCGACCAGGGGGCGGCGCGCTTCCTCTCGGACGGGGAGGCCTTCCGGAGGGTGCCGGCCGGCGACGCCGTGGACCCGCTGGCGGTGTGGCGGGAGCGGCGGGCGCCGGCATCGGTCCCGGACGGCGGAGCCGTGGCCCGTGAGCCAGCGCCGGCGCTCGGTGAGTCGCACGGGAAGGAGGGGCCATGAGCGAGGGCGGGGGCGAGGACGAAGGCGGCGCTGAGCTCGGGATCGAGGCGCCAGCGCCGGTTGCGGGCGCCACCCGGGTGGCTGCGGGGGTCCTGCTGCGGTGGGCCCTGGGAGGCGGATCGGCGCCGGTGGCGCCGCACCTGGTGGTCCTCGCCCGGGGTGGTGGCGAGCGGTCCGTGGCGCTGGCCGAGGAGCTGATCGTCGGCCGGGACCACGGCGCCGGGCTGCGCCTCGCCGACCCGGGGGTGTCGCGCCGGCACGCCCGGCTCCGGCTCGGCGAGGCGGGCCAGGCCACGGTGGAGGACCTCGGCTCCAAGAACGGCGTGGTGCTCAACGGCGCGCGCCTGGCGTCCGGGGCGGTGGCGCTCCGGCCGGGCGACCGGCTGGTGCTCGGCGGGACCGAGCTCCGCTTCGTCGACCCGGTGGAGGCGCTGGTGCACGGCGCCGGGGAGCTGGCGCCTGGCCTGGTGGTCGAAGCGGGCGCGCCGGCGGCCGCGTCGACCCCGGCCGAGGACCACGCTCCGGCGCCGGGGCCGCCTCACCGGGCGGTCCACGCCTGGGCGCTCCTGGCGGCCGCCTCGCTCCTGCTGGCCGGCGCCTCGGCGGGCCTGGCGGCCTGGTGAGCCTGCTCAGCGGTTGCGCAGCTCCTCGGCCCGCTGGCTCGCCAGCTCCCGGAGCCGCGGGGTGGCGTCGGCGCCGCCGTGGGAGGCGTAGCGCTGGTACACCTCCACGGCGCGCCGGTCGCCGAGCTGCCGGTAGCACTCGGCCAGCCCCCAGAGCGGGGAGGCCCGGTCGGGATCGAGCTCGGCGGCGCGCTGGTAGTCGCGCGCCGCCTCGCGCAGCTGGCCGAGCCCGAGGCGCGCGCTGCCACGCGCCTCGTGGGCCACCCCGAGCTCCGGGGCCCGCTCCAGCGCCCGGCTCAGGCTGTCCACCGCCAGGGCGAAGTCGCGCGCCGCGAACTGCGTCAGGCCGGAGCGGTACAGCTCCGCCGCGCTGGGGCCGTCGGGCTCCGGCGGCGCGGGCGGGGCCGCCCGGGCCGGTGGAGGTGGGGCGGCCAGTCCACCCCCGAAGCCGGGCGCGGCCCCGTCCTCGGGCGCGAGCCTGTAGACCCGGGCGCCGGCGCCGCCGGCCCCGACCCCGGCGCCGCTCCCCGCAGGGCCGACGCCCGCCGCGGCCCCCGCGCCCACCCCGGGCGCCCCGCCCCCGGGCACGCCGGGGCGCGGCGGGTTCCGCACCTCGTCGAGCAGCCTCCTGGCCTCGAGGTTGCCGGGCTCGGCCTCCAGCACCAGCCGGAGCTGGGCCTCGGCCTTGTCCGGGTGGCGGAGGGTGGCGTAGGTGCGCGCCAGCCGGAGGCGCGCCTCCGACGAGGCGGAGTCGAGGTAGACGGCGTCCTGGTAGAGGAAGAGCGCGCTGCGGGGCTCGCCCGCCGCCGCCGCGCGATCCCCCGCCGCGAGCTTCTCGGCGAAGGCCGGGCTGGGCGGTGCCGCTGGCGGGGCGGCGCCAGGCGCAGGCGCGGCCGGCGGCGATGCGGCGACCGGCGGAGCGAGGGTGGCCAGGCGGCGCGGCGGCGGCTGGAGCGAGCGTGGCCGAGGGGACGGCAGCGCCCACGGGCCCGGCGGAAGGTGGGGTGGTCGCCGGCGCCGGCGCGGCGGATGCTGCGGCAGCGGTGCCGGAAGCAACAGGGGAAGCCGCTGGCGCAGCAGCCGTGAGCCCCGCACCCGCCCCTCCCACGGCAGCGCCCGCGGTGATCAGGGCCGAGGCGAGGCCGGGGCCGGAGGAGGAGGGACCGGCCGGGGTCACCGCGCGCTGCTCACCGGGGTGATGGGGCGCCGCGGCCGCGGCCGCAGTCGGGGTCGGGGTCGGGGTCGCGGTCGGGGTCGCGGTCGGAGTCGCGGTCGAGGTCGAGGTCGAGGTCGAGGTCGGGGTCGCGGTCGCGGTCGAGGTCGAGGTCGGGGTCGCGGTCGCGGTCGCAGTCGGGGTCGCGGTCGGGGTCGCGGTCTCGGTCGCAGTCGGGGTCGCGGTCTCGGTCGCAGTCGGGGCCGCGGTCGCCGTCGCGGCCGCAATTGCGGTCGCAGTCGGGGTGGCGGTCGGGCTCGGGACCGCGGTCGAACTCGCGGCCGAGGTCGCCACGCTCCGCTCACCCTCTCCCCCAGCCTGCTGGGGGAGAGGGCCGGGGTGAGGGGGCGCCGCGGCCACGATCGGTGCCGCAACCACGGCCGCCGGATCGGCCTTCGGCTCCGGCGCCTGCAGCGCCTCCAGGTGCGCCTTGGCCTTCTCGACCCAGGCGGCCTGGTCGGGCAGCGGCTTGGCCAGGTCCAGGTAGAGCCGGTACTCGGCGACGGCGGCGGGCTTGTCGTCGAGCAGCCGCAGCGTCTCGGCGTGGCCGTAGTGGCCGTCGGGGTCGGCCGGGCGGAGCTTGACGTAGCGGCCGTAGGCCTGGCGGGCGCGCGCCAGGTCGCCGGACTTGCGCGCCGCGAAGGCCAGGTTGTACCAGGCCAGCGCATACTCCGGGTCGATCTCGACGGCGTAGCCGAAGGCCTGCAGGGCCTCGGGGAGCCGCTTCTGGCCGAAGTGCACCTCGCCCTGGGCCTCGTAGGCCTCGGCGTAGGCGCCGTGGCGCTTCAGGGCGCCGGCGTAGGCCGCCAGCGCCCCGTCGGCGTCGCCGGCCTTCCGCAGCGCGTCGCCCTGCTCCTTGAGCGCCCGCGCCTCGGGAGGGGCCGGCGGGGCCGCGGCCAGGGCCGGACCGGCGAGCAGGACGAGGAGCGGGAGGAGGGCGCGCATCGTCCCATTCTACTTGAGGCGGCCGCGGCCCGCGACGAGGCGGGCTGCGACCAGGCGCCTCGCGGCGGCGCGGCGGCGGCCCGGGGGGCGGGCCGCCTGGCCGCCGGCGCTCAGCGCCGGAACGGGTTCTCGAGGATGATGGTCTCGCCGCGGTCGGCGCCCACCGACAGCCCCATCACCTTCACGCCGGAGAGCGCCTCGACCCGCCGCACGTAGGCCTTGGCGTTCTTCGGGAAGGCCTCGAAGTCGCGCAGCCCGTCCACCTTCTCGGTGAAGCCGGGCAGCTCCTCGTAGACCGCCTCGGCCCGCTCCAGCAGCTCCGGATCCGAGGGCATCTCGTCCATCACCTTGCCGTCGATCTTGTACCCGACCGCGATCTTCAGCGTCTCGAAGCCGGTCAGGCAGTCGAGCTTGGTGATGGCCAGGCCGTCCAGGCCGTTGACGCGGGCGGCGAAGCGCAGCGCCAGCATGTCGAGCCAGCCGCAGCGGCGGGGGCGGCCGGTGGTGGCCCCGAACTCGTTGCCGATCTTGCGCAGCCGCTCGCCGGTCTCGTCCTTCAGCTCGGTGGGGTACGGGCCGCCGCCCACCCGGGTCGAGTAGGCCTTGGTGATGCCGAGCACGTAGTCCACGGCGCGAGGCCCGAGGCCACAGCCCACCACCGCGTTGCCGGCCACCGTGTTGGAGGAGGTGACGAACGGGTAGGTGCCGTGGTCCACGTCCAGCATGGTGCCCTGGGCCCCCTCGAAGAGGAGCTGCTTGCCGGCCTTGAGGGCGCGGTGGAGCCAGAGCGACACGTCGGTGGCGTAGACCGCCAGCCGCTTGCCGAGCAGCGCGTGCTCCCGGACGATGGCCGCCTCGTCGAGCTCCGACGGCGCGCCCAGCCGCTTCAGCTCCTCGCGGGCCTGCTGGACCCGCTCCTTCACCTTGCGGGCCAGCCGGGCCTCGTCGAGCAGGTCGCGGACCCGCAGGCCACGCCGCGCCACCTTGTCCTCGTAGGTCGGGCCGATGCCGCGGCCGGTGGTGCCGATCTTGCCGGCGCCGGCGGCCGCCTCGCGGGCCACGTCGATCTGCTTGTGCCACGGCATGATGACGTGGGCGTCCAGCGAGAGCACCAGCTGGGCGTCGTCCTTCAGGAAGCCCTTCTGCTTGAGCCGGTCGATCTCCATCACGAAGACGGCCGGGTCGAGCACCACGCCGTTGCCGATGACGCAGGACTTGCCCGGGTGGAGGATGCCGGCCGGGATGAGGTGCAGGACGGTCTTCTCGCCGTCCACCACCAGCGTGTGGCCGGCGTTGTTCCCTCCCTGGAAGCGGACCACCACGTCGGCGTGCGAGGTGAGGAGGTCGACGATCTTCCCCTTGCCCTCGTCGCCCCACTGGGCTCCGACGACCACGACGTTCGGCATCTGGATGGCTCCTGGTGTCCGGCCCGGGCGGGCCGGCGCGGCGCGCCGACGGGCGCGCGGGACGGGAAAGATACCAGCAGGGCCGGGAGGTTGGAAGCGCCCAGACGTGCGCCGCGGCGCACGTCCCCCGGGGGCGGACGGAGCGCCGCGGGCCGGCCCGCCGGACCGGCCTACCGCCTGGCGGCGCGCCGGCGCGGCGCCTTGGCCTGGCGCTCCAGCGCCTGGGTGGCGAACTCCAGGTCCACCGCGAAGCCGATGGCGGGGCCGGGCCGCCCGAAGCGGGCCAGCAGCTCGTCGTAGCGCCCACCCGCCGCCACCGCGGCCCCGGCCCCCGGCGCGTAGCCGGCGAAGGTCAGCCCGGTGTAGTAGCCGAGCCCGCGGGCCTCGCCCAGGTCCACCGCCACCTCGCCCAGCCCCTTCCGGCGGGCCAGCCGGAGCGCCGCCTCCACCTCGGCCAGCGCCGGCGCGCAGGCCGGCACCCGGCGGGCGAAGGCCCGGGCCCGGGTCAGGGCTCCGTCGCCGTACAGGCCGGCCAGCTCGGCCAGCGCCGCCCTCGCCGCGGTGGCGCCGCGCGCCCGTCGGGCCAGCCGCTCCAGCGCCCCGCCGTCCTTGCGGGCCAGCGCCAGCCAGGCCTCCTCCTGCGCCGGGCCGGACAGGCCGGCCGCCTCCAGCGCGGCGGCGGCGAAGCGGGCGTGGCCCACCTCGATGACGGCGTCGCTCAGGCCCACCGTGGCCAGCGACTGGCGCAGCACCACCAGCGCCTCGGCGTCGGCCCGGGGGCCGCCGGCGCCCAGCAGCTCCACGCCGGCCTGGTAGACCTCGCGCGGCCGGCCGGCGCGCGCCTCGCGGGCCCGCAGCACCGGCCCGTCGTAGCAGAGCCGCGCCGGCGCCGGCAGGGCGTCGGGCCGCGCCGCGTAGAGCCGGGCGATCTGCGGGGTGATGTCGGGCCGGATGGCCACCACCTCGCCCGAGCCGGGCTCGACGAACTTCATGACGTCGGCCAGCGCCGCCCGCGACAGGCCGCGCTCCACCACCTCGAGGCGCTCCAGGGTCGGCAGGAAGAGCCGGCGGTAGCCGAAGCCGGCGAAGACCTCCTGCAGGCGGCTGGAGAGCTCGGCCAGGTGGGCCGAGTGGTCGGGCAGCAGGTCCCGCAGGCCGGTGGGCAGCGACAGGTCGAGCATCGGGTCCTCGGGCTACAGCGTGATGGCCTTGACGGTGCGGACGTGCGGCAGGGCCCGCACCCGGTCCAGCACGGCCGGCTCGGGCACGGAGTCCACGTTCAGGAAGGCGAAGGCCCGCGTCCGGTCGTCGAGGCGGGAGAGCGAGATGCGGGCGATGTTGACGCCGGCGGCGCCCAGCGTGGTGCCCAGGTTGCCCACCACCCCCGGGGCGTCGTCGTTCTCGCAGAGGATGACCAGGCCGGCCGGCACCGCCTCGAGCCGGAAGCCGTTGAGCCGCACCAGCCGCGCCTCGGACTTGCCGTAGACCGTGCCGGCCACGCTCACCTCGCCGCCCTGCCCCCGCACCGTCACGGTGAGCAGGCTGGCGTAGTCCACCGCCTCGGCCACCCGCTCCTCGCGCAGCACCAGGCCGCGCTCCCTGGCCGCGCTGGGGGCGCTCACCTCGTTGACCGGGGTGTCGAGGACGTGGCGCAGCAGCCCCACCAGCGCCCGGTTGGCCAGCGCCCGGGTCGGCGCCGAGGCCAGCTCGCCGGCCACCGACACCACCACCTCGGTGGGACCGGCCGGCAGGAGCTGCCCGGCCAGGGCGCCCAGGGTCTCGGCCAGCGGCAGGTACGGGCCCAGGGCGGCCAGCACCTCCTTGGGCAGGCTGGGTACGTTGATGGCGTTGGTCACCTCGCCCGCCTTGAGGTACTGCGCCATCTGCTCGGCCACCGCCACCGCCACCGCCACCTGGGCCTCCTCGGTGGAGGCGCCCAGGTGCGGGGTGAGCACCACGTTGTCGAGCGCCAGGAGCGGGTGGCCGGCCGGCGGGGGCTCGGGGTCGAAGACGTCCAGCGCCGCGCCGCCCAGGTGGCCGGACGCCAGCGCGGCCGCCAGGGCCACCTCGTCGACGATGCCGCCGCGGGCGCAGTTCACCAGCACCGCCCCCGGCTTCATCCTGGCCAGGGCGGCGGCGTCGACCAGGTTGCGGGTCTGGTCGGTGAGGGGCACGTGCAGCGAGATGGCGTCGGCCTCGCGCCACACCCCCTCCAGGTCGGTGAGCGTCACGCCCAGCCGGGCGGCGGCCTCCGGCGAGATGAAGGGGTCGTAGGCCACCACCTTCATCTTCATGGCGCGGCAGCGGTCCACCAGGATGGAGCCGATGTTGCCGATGCCCACCACCCCCAGCGTCTTGCCGGCCAGCTCGCGCCCCTGGAACTTCTTCTTCTCCCACCTGCCGGCCTTGACGCTGGCGGTGGCGGCGGCCACGTGGCGGAACAGCGACAGGATCATCGCCAGGGCCAGCTCGGCCACCGCCGTGGAGGAGCCGCCCGGGGTGTTCATCACCACCACGCCGCGGCGGGTGGCCGCCTCCAGGTCCACGTTGTCCACGCCCACGCCGGCCCGCCCCACCACCCTGAGGCGGGTGGCCTTCTCCAGCAGGCGGGCCGTCACCTTGGTGGCGCTGCGGACGGCCAGCCCCTCGTAGTCGCCGATGATGGCCTCCAGCGCCTCGGCCTTCAGGCCGACCTTGACGTCGACCTCCAGGCCGGCGTCGCGGAGGATCTGGACCGCCTCGGTGGAGAGGTCGTCTGAGACCAGGACCCGGAACATGCTGCCTCCTGCTGCGAGAGCGGGTGGTGTCTGAAAAAGGGGCCGCATGCTGTCAGCGGCCCGCCGGCGCGTCAACGCTCCGGCAGGGATGGGGCGGCTCAGCGCCCCGGCGCGCGCAGCCCGGACAGCAGCAGGCCGACCAGCTGCGCCTTGACGGCGTCGAGCTCGTCCTCCGACGGCTCGGGCGGCCGCACCAGGCCCATCACCAGGCCGGTCAGGGTCATCTCCAGCGCGCCCAGCACGGCGGCCGCGGCCACCACCGGCTCGACGTCGGCGCGCAGCTCGCCGGCCGCCTGCCCGCGCCGCACCAGGTCGGCCAGGATGCCCACCGCCGCCGCGAAGGTCTGGGGAGTCGAGCCGGCCCGCAGCGCGTTGGGCGTGCGGGTCACCTCCAGGATGAGCACCCGCACCGCCGTCGGCGCCGTCTTGTAGACGTCCAGCACGAAGCCGCACACCCCGGCGATCTTCTCCTCGGAGGTGCCCGGCCCCTCGTCGATGGCCCTGAGGGCGTTGATGAGGATGGTCCACTGCTCGGCGAAGACGCTCTCGAGCAGCTCGTCCTTGTTCTTGAAGTAGTGGTAGACGAGCCCGTAGGCCACGCCGGCGGCGCGCGCCACGTCGGCGATGCGGCAGCCGTGGTAGCCCTTCTCCGCGAAGACCCGCACCGCGGCGTGCAGGATGGCGCGGCGCTTCTCCGGCTCGGCGGCGTCGGCGGCGACGCGGTGCGGCGGGGCTCTCTGCGGGCGCGGGGCGGTCACTCGTGGCTCCTGGGTGCCGCCGGTATCTAGCAGACCGCTCAGCGCCCGCCCAGCCCGGCGGCGCGGCCCAGATCGAGCATCACCGAGCCGCCCAGGTCACCGCAGCCGTCCACCCTGAGCGCCGCCTGGACGCGGAAGCAGCGGCACGGCGAGTCCCACTCCACCCCGGCCACGTGCTGCTGGGCGTCCCAGGGGCCCACCAGCCTGGTGCCCGAGCCCTGGCAGGCGGCCACCTGGGCGGTGCGGCCGGGCAGCCGGACGTCGTAGCGCAGCGCCGCCGGGCCGAGCTGGAGCGTGGCCCCCAGGGTGGCCGTGGCCAGGGCGTCCACCGGCGCGACGCGGCCGTCGAAGAGCACGTCCTGGCCCGCGCCCAGGCGCCCGGAGCCGCCCGCGCCCACCGCCAGCAGGCCGGCCCTGAGCGAGTCGCCGCGGCCGTCGGCCAGCGCCAGGGCCAGGCGCACCTCGGAGAAGGCGTCCAGCCAGGAGCCGCCCGCGGAGACCGGCGCGCCGGCCGGGCGCCCGGCGGTCCAGAGGCGCAGGTCGGCCTCGGCGGTGAGCGGACCGCCGGCGGCGGCCGCCGAGAGCCAGGCCTCGGCCAGCGTGCCGCGCCCGAGGTCCACCTCCTGCCCCACCTCGGCCCGCACCAGCTCCACCTCGCCGCGGGACAGCCGGGTGGCCAGGGCCAGCCGCAGCTGGTGCGACAGTCCCGGCGGGGCGGCCGCGGCCAGGCGCGCCCCGGCGAAGGCCGCGGCGGCGCCGGCCGGGGTGGCCGGCCCGCGGTCCAGGCCGTCGGCGGCGAAGGTCTCGGCCCGCCCGCCCGCCACCCCCGAGGTGAGCGACCAGTCGAGCCTGGGCTGGACCAGGTGGCGCAGCCCGCCGAAGCGGCGCGCCAGCGTGGTCCCGGCGCCGAGCCGCGCCCGGCCCCACCCGGCGGTCACCACCTGGCCCTCGCCGTCGGCGAGCGCGCCCTGCGCGGCGCCCTGCAGCGACGGGATCAGCGAGAGCACCCCACCCACGGTGAACGGAGCGGCCAGCTCGGCGCGGGTCTCGAGGCGGGTGAGCGCCCGCCGCTCCCCCACCTGCCAGCGCCCGTCCAGCTCGGTGGGATCGGCGGCGTCCCGGGTCCAGCCGCGGTCGCCCGGCCCGAGGCCGTCGGCGCCGCCGTCGGAGGTGGCGCCGCCGGGCGGGGCGAAGCGGGCCAGGCCGGCCCGGCCGGAGAGCCGCAGCGGCCCGGCCAGCGCCGTGGGCAGGAGGGTGGCCGCCAGCGCGGGCCAGCGCTGGAAGGCCGGCAAACCGCCGCCGAAGAGGCCGCCCTGGCAGCCGGTGTCGCCGCCGGCGCAGGCCGCCAGGCTGCCGTCGCGCGCCACCGGCTGGAGCCAGGCGGCGGAGAGGTCCAGCACCAGGTCCTGGCCCCGGCCGGAGACCTGCAGGGCCGAGCGGCGGGTGGTGGCGTCTCGCTGCAGCACGTCCGGGGTGAAGTCGCGCACGTGCAGCGGATCTCCCACCAGGTCGAGGTCGGCGCGCAGGGTGGCGCGCGGCGAGAGCCGCTGGGCCCAGCCGCCGGACAGCGCCAGCCGCAGCCCGCTGGCGCCGGCCGCGCCATCCACCGGCCCCAGCTCCTCCTCGTCGTCGAGATCCCAGGCCAGATCGGCCTTCAGCCGCCCGGCCGCCTCCGGGGTGGGCGTCCAGCGCAGCTCCAGGGACGCCCCGGGCCCGCGCACCGCCGGGTCGCCCGCCGCCACCTGGGCGCGGCGCCGACCGAAGTGCCAGCGGGGCGTGGCCGTCAGGTCGGCGGCCGGCCCCAGGGTGACGTAGACCGGCTGGCCCAGGGTGAAGCCGGTGGGGCCGGTGGTCCCGAGCTCGGTGGCCAGCAGGCCGGTGACCCGCTCCCCGAGCGGCAGCGCCACCCACGGGAAGGTGAACACCGGGACCGGCCGCTCCAGCAGGAGGAAGCGGGGCGTCACGTAGACCACCGGCCAGGTCAGCTCGACGCGCTCGCCCGGGTGGACCACGGCCCGATCGGCCCGCAGCTCCCAGGAGGGCGGCCCGGCCGGGCAGTCGCACAGCGTGAGCCGCACGCCGGTGAGCTGGACCGGCCCGACCTCGCCGGCGGCCGTGCCGGTGATGCGATCGGCCCGCGCCACCAGGGCGTTGGCGCCGCAGCGGCCCGCCGCCGCCGCGTCGGCCGCGGCCGACAGGTCGGTCGGGCCGCGCTTGAGGTAGACCACCACCCCGCTGGCCTCGAAGTCGCCGTCCAGCACGGCGTGCAGCCCCTCGGCCGCCACGGCCCGGGTGGCGTCGGTGAGCAGGACGTCGCCGGCCGCCTCCACCGTGCTGCTGCGCGGGTCCCATCGGGCCGAGCGGGCGCGCAGCCGCACCACGCCGCGGCTGATGACCACGCCGCCCTCGAGCCGGTAGGTGCCGCCCGCCACGTCGTAGGCGGCGGAGCCGGCCTCGACGCGGACCGCCCCATCGCCGCCCGGGACGGGGGTGGCGGCGAGGAGCCCGGCCGCGAGCAGGGCGGCGAGCGGGAGCAGCACGCCCGCCTAGAGCTTCGGCGCGGGCTCCGCCGGGGCCCCGGCGGGCGCGTCGGGCGGGGCCACCAGGATGCCCTCGTCCTCGGGGGCGGCCGCGGGCTCGTCGGCGGCGGGCAGGGCGGCCGCCTCGGCCGCGCTGGGGGGCCGCTCGAAGTCCAGGGCCAGCATGTCCCCCTCCACCTTCTGCTGGTAGGGGACGCGCTGCTTGAGCTTGATGTCCACCACGTAGCTGCTCCCCCGCATGCTCGGGGTGACCAGCGCCACCGGCGAGGCGAAGAAGGAGGTGTCGAGGAAGCGGGTGTCGTTGCGGCGGGTGGCGCGGGTGTTCTCCAGCTCGATGCGCACCACGTCGTCGCCCACGTCGGTCACCGTGAAGCGCGGCGGGGCGCTGGTGCGCAGGAAGACCCGCGACGCGCCGGGCACCTGCTGGAAGCCCACCTCGGCCAGCCTGGTGGCGGGACCGGCCCCGGCCAGCGCGGCGGCCTTGGCGGCGGCGCGGGCCTCCACGTCCAGCCGGCGGGCCTCGAGCGCCGCCACCCTGGCGGCCTCGGCCTCCTCGCGGGCGCGCTGCCTGGCGTCGGCGCGGGCCTGGCGATCCGCCTCGGCGGCGGCCCGCCTGGCGGCCACCGCGGCGGCGGCGGCGGCCTGCTTCTCGACGGCGGCGGCGGCGGCGGCCGCCTTGCGCTCGGCCGCGGCGGCGGCCCGGGCCTCGGCCTCGGCCGCCTTGGTGGCCTGGGCCTCGGCCCTGGCCTGCTCGCGGGCCAGCCGGTCGGCCTCCTTGCGGGCGCGCAGCTCCTCGGCGGCCCGGGTCCTGGCGTCGGCGGCGGCCAGCCGCCTGGCCTCGGCGTCGGCGCGGACCTGCTCGATGGCGGCGGTCTTGGCCTCGGCGGCGGCGCGCGCCTGGGCGGCGGCCTCCTCCCTGGCCTGGCGCTCGGCGGCGGCGGCGGCCACCGCGGGATCCTCGGCGGGCGCCACCACCACGCCCTCCTCGGCCAGCTTCACCCCGTCCGGCGGGGCCTCCTGGGCGCTGGCCTTGGCCTTGATCTCGGCGCTGCGGGCGGCGGCCACCTCGCGCTCGGCGTCGGCCACCCTGGCCTGCGCGGCCACCGCCTCGGCCTCGGCGGCCGCCTTGGCCGCGGACGCCTCCCGGGCCACCCGGTCGGCCTCGGCCTGGGCGCGCACCTGCGCCTCGGAGGCGGCCTGGGCCTGGGCCTGCGCCTGGGCCAGGGCCTCCGCCTCGACCTGGGCCCTGGCCGCTTCGTCGGCGCGGGCCTGGGCCAGCGCGTCGTCCTTGGCCTGCTGCGCCGCCTCGACGGCCAGCGCGGCGGCGGCCGCGGCGGGCGGCTTGGCGACGCGCACCAGCAGGTCGTTGCCCACCGACTGCACGTCAGGCGGCTCCACCTCGACGAGGAAGGCCACCATGACGCGGGCGATGGAGGTGGCGCCCGAGCCGTAGGACAGGTTCTTCACCACCGAGATCACGCCGTCCTCCACCGACAGGCTCTCGGTCACCCCGGAGAACTGCGACTCCGACAGGTCGATGACGAAGCGCGGCGGGTCGGCCATCGAGAAGGTGGTGAAGTTGGGCGGCCGGGTCCCCTTGACGGTGACCACGACGGTCGTCCCCTCGTCCTTGACGTCGACGGCGGAGATGACGTTCAGCTCCTGCGCCTGGGAGGCGCCGGCGATCAGGCAGGTGAGGGCCAGCAGGTGGCGGGATCGCATCGTGGGCTCCGTCCGTGATTTCCGGTCGGAAAAGATAACACGGGGTCGGGAGGGGTCGAATTATCGGGTCCGCCGATATCGTGCGCACACGCCGCCACCTGGCGCCTCCTCCGGGCCACCGCCGGGCGCCGCGGCGGACCGCCCCAGGCTGCGGCTCAGGCGCCGAGCAGCAGCGCCCGCGCCTCGCCCACCAGGTAGAGCGAGCCGGCCACCACCACCGGCCGGCCGCCCGCCGCCGCCCGGGCGCAGGCCAGCGCCTCCGGCAGCCCCGGGTGCACGTCGGCCGTGAGCCCCAGGCCGGCCGCCAGGGCCGCCACCTCGGCCGCCGCCCGGGCCCGCGCCGTGACCGGCGTCACCAGGTGGAGCCGCCGCGCCGCCGGCGCCAGCGCCGCCAGCATGGCGCGGTGGTCCTTGTCGGCCAGCACCCCGAAGACCAGCTCGGCCGGCTGCCCCGGGTGCAGCGCCGCCAGGGCGGCGGCCAGCGCCTCGGCGCCCTGCGGGTTGTGGGCCCCGTCGAGCAGCACGCCCCCCACCCGCTCCAGCCGGCCAGGCCAGCGGGCGGCCGCGAAGCCCCGCGCCACCTCGCCCTCCCCCACCGGCAGGCCGGTCCGCGCCAGGGCCCGCAGCGCGGCGGCCGCCAGGGCGGCGTTGCCGCGCTGGTGCGGGCCCAGGAGCCCCAGCGGCCCGTCCCAGCCGGCCGGCGCCACCTCGAAGGGCGCGCCCACCCGCGCCGCCGCGTCGGAGAGCACCTCCAGGACCCCGGGCGGCTGCGCCGCGTGGACCACCGCCGCCACCCCGGGCTTGAAGATGCCGGCCTTCTCGCGGGCCACCAGCGCCACGGTGTCGCCCAGCCACTGGGTGTGGTCGAGCCCGATGCGCGCCACCGCCGTCACCGCCGGCCGCACCGCGTTGGTGGCGTCGAGCCGCCCGCCCAGCCCCACCTCCACCACCATCACGTCCACCCGCTGGCGGGCGAAGTGGCGCAGCGCCGCCAGGGTGGCCACCTCGAAGTAGCTGAGCCGCTCCTCCGGGGCGCCGCCCTCGTGCCAGGGGCAGGCGGCCCGCACCTCGGCCACCACCTGCGCCAGCGCCCGGTCGTCCACCGGCGCGCCGTCCACCTGGATCCGCTCGTTGAAGCGCACCAGGTGCGGCGAGGTGTAGAGCCCGGTGCGCAGGCCGGCCGCCTGCAGGGCCGCGGCGGCCAGGGCGCAGGTGGAGCCCTTGCCGTTGGTGCCGGCCACGTGCAGCACCGGCGCCGCGCGCTCCGGGCGCCCCAGCGCCGTGAGGGGCCCGCTCGACGCGCTCCAGCCCGAGGTGCACCGCCAGCGGCGAGAGCCCCTCCAGGTAGCGGTGGACGTCAGGCACGGGCGGGCTCCGCAGGGCGCGGCCCTTCGGGCGGCTACCCGAGCAGCGCCAGGATCTGGGCCAGCCGGTCGCGCATCTCGCCGCGCGGCACGATGGCGTCGATCATGCCGTGCTCCAGCAGGAACTCGGAGCGCTGGAACCCCGGCGGCAGCTTCTCGCGGATGGTCTGCTCGATGACGCGCGGGCCGGCGAAGCCGATCAGGGCCTTGGGCTCGGCGATGATCACGTCGCCCAGCCAGGCGAAGGAGGCCGCCACCCCGCCGGTGGTGGGGTGCAGCATGACCGAGACGTAGGGCTTGCGCACGGTGCGGAAGCGGTTGAGCGCCGCCGAGGTCTTGGCCATCTGCATCAGCGAGAAGATGCCCTCCTGCATGCGCGCGCCGCCGCTGGAGCTGAAGACGATGCAGGGGATCTGTCGCTCGTAGGCGCGGTCGATGACCCGGGCCACCTTCTCACCCACCACCGAGCCCATCGAGCCGCCCATGAACTCGAAGGCGAAGCTGCCCAGCGAGACCGGCGTGCCGCCGATGCTGCCCACCCCGGAGATGAAGGCGTCGCGCAGGCCGGTGGCCTTGTAGGTGGACTTGAGGCGGTCCTTGTACTTCTTGGCGTCGGTGAAGCCGAGCGGGTCCTGCGGCGTCAGGTCGGTGTCGAGCTCCTGCCAGGTGCCCGGGTCGAGCAGCATCTCGAAGCGGCGCGCGGCCAGCAGCATGTCGTGGTGGCCGCAGAGCGGGCAGACGTTCCAGTTCTTGGTCCACTCCGACTTGGCCACCACCTCGCCGCAGCCGTCGCACTTGTTCCAGATCCCCTCGCCCTTCTTGGCGGCCGGGGGCGGGGCGTCGGGCGTGGTCGCCTTCGACTTGAGCTTCTTCTCCTTCGAGAACCAGGCCATGGGGCACCTCTAGAGCGTGAACTGGTCGCCGACGGCCAGGATGCGGACGCCCGGGAGCTTCAGGGCGGCCACCTCCCGGCGCAGCGCGGCGGCGTAGGCAGGCTTCAGGTGGTAGAGCAGCACCGGGAAGCCGTTCCGGTCGAGCTTGGCGAGCTCGGTCGCCAGGGTGTTGGGGGTGAGGTGGCCGGAGACGTCGGCCAGCCCCTGCAGGTCGTTGGGGAAGGAGACCTCCACCAGCAGCGCGCGCAGCTTGCGGGTGGCGTTGACCTTCTTCCAGAAGGCCACGGTGGGGCCGGTGTCGCCGGAGATGGCCAGCTCGGACCGGCCGTCGGAGACCACGAAGCCCACCGACTCCACCGGGTGGCAGACCGGGACCGGGCGGAAGGTGAGCGTGCCGGCCTTGAAGGGCCGGGTGGGGGCGAAGGGCCGGAGCTCCAGCACCGGCCGGGCCGGGCTGGGGATGCGGGTGAAGTCCGGCCAGAGCCGGTCGTTGAAGACGCTGTCGCGCAGCGTGCGGGCGCACTCGGTGGAGGCGTGCACCCGCACCGGCGTGGTGCGCCGGCCCACCAGCAGGTCGGCCAGCAGCGGCACGTCCTTGACGTGGTCGAAGTGGCTGTGGCTCAGCACCACGTCGTCCACCCGGAGCAGCTCCTCCAGGGAGAGGGACGAGGTGAGCGCGCCGGCGTCGAGCGCCACCCGGCCGTCGAGCAGGAAGCAGGTGGTCTTGTGGCGGGGCAGCTCGCCGCCGGAGCAGCCCAGGACGCGGAGCTTCACGCCACGTCTCCGAACTGCGCCTTCATCTGCAGGAACTCCAGGAAGTGTCGGAGCTTGGCCACGTCGGCCACCACGAAGCCGTCGGGGTGGACCGCGATGAGCTTGGCCTTGAGCAGCTTGAGGAGCGCCTCGTCGGCCTGCTCCGGCCGCACCCCCACCCGCGCCGCCAGCTCCCTGGGCGGCACCTCGATCTTCTGGCCGGCCGGCGTGCGCAGGCCGCGCTCCGCCGACATGGCCAGCCAGTGCACCACCCGCGAGGCGGCGTCGGTGAGCAGCAGGTTCTCGATCTGCTCGTTGGCCTCGGCCAGCCGGTCGGAGAGCTTCTTGATGAGCCGCACCGCGATCTCGGCGCTGGAGCGGACCATGGTCTCGAACGTCTTGGCGTCGATGACCAGCACCTTGGAGTCCTCGGCGCAGGTGGCGGTGGCGGAGCGGGGCCGGTTGTTGAGGATGGCCATCTCGCCCAGGAACTCGCCCGGCCCCAGGGTCGAGAGGATCTTCTCCACCTCCCCCACCCGCTTGGAGATGGTCACCTTGCCCTGGTGCACCACGAACATCTCCTGGCCGCGCTCGCCCTCGTGGAACAGCACCGCGCCACGCGGGAACTCCCTGCCGAAGCGCTGGAACATGGGGTCGTCGGCCATTGGTTTCCGGCCCCGTCCTTATCCGAGGGGCCCGCGGCGTGTCAACGAAAGGTCCAGACGCTTCGGGGCGTTGCGCGGTGCGTCGCTCACTTGGACTTCATCTCGAAGACCCCGTCCCACTCCGGCCCGGGGGGCGCGCGGCGCATGGCCTCGCAGCGGGCCACGTAGACCCGGGCGCAGGCGTCGCCGCCCCGCAGGCGGTCCGCCTCGCTGAAATGGGCGCTGGCCTCGTCCCAGCGCTGCGCCTGCCAGGCCGACAGCCCCCAGGCGAAGGCCTCCAGGAAGGGGGCCAGCGCCGCCGGCGCCGGGGCCAGGCAGAGGATCTCGTGGATCCGCACCGGGGCCCGCTTGCCCTTGACCCGCACCAGGTCGAGCGGCCGCCCCACCACCTCGCCCTGCACCTGCGCCCAGGTGTCGGGCCCCACCAGGATGCGGGTGCCGTACTCCTTGTTGGCCCCCTCCAGGCGCGAGGCCAGGTTCACCGCGTCGCCGAGGATGGTGTAGTTGTAGAAGCGGTCCTGGCTGCCGACGAACCCCACCGACATGGGGCCGGTGTTGAGGCCGATGCCGATGTCGATGTCCGGCACGCCCTGGGCCCGCCAGCCGGCCCGCAGCCGCTCCAGCTCCTCCAGCATGGCCAGGGCGGCCCGACAGGCCCGCAGGGCGTGGTCCGGCTGGGCCCGCGGCGCCCCCCAGAACGCCATGATGGCGTCGCCCATGTACTTGTCGAGGGTGCCCTGGTGGCCCGAGACGATGATGTCGGTCATGGGGGTCAGGTACTGGTTCAGCACCCCCAGCAGCACGTGCGGGTCCAGCTGCTCCGAGATGCTGGTGAACCCGCGGATGTCGGCGAAGAGCGCGGTCAGCTCCCGCTTCTCGCCGCCCAGCTTGAGGGACCCCTCGCTCTTGAGCACCTCGTCCACGATGGCCGGCGCCAGGAAGCGGCTGAACCGCTCGCGCGCTTTGCGCCGCTCCCGCTCCTCCGAGAAGACCCGGTAGGAGGTGGCGGCCAGGAACATGGCGAAGACCTGCAGCAGCGGCAGCCCGCTGGCCAGCACCAGGTTGTAGCGGCGCAGCGCCAGCACCGAGACGGCGGCCCACAGCGCCATCACGGCCGCCAGGGCCGGCAGCGCCGCCAGCGAGCTGACCCGGGAGAAGAGGAGCGCCAGCCCCACCGAGGCCAGCACCATGAACAGCACCTCGCCCATCACCACCCACTGCGACCGCTCCAGCAGCTGGCCGTGCAGCACGTTGTCCAGGAAGGTGGCGTGGGTGATGACCCCGGGCGCGATGGGGTCGAAGGGGGTGACCCGCTGGTCCCAGGTCCCGGGGGCGGTGGTCCCGACCACCGCGATGCGCCCCGCCATCTGCTCGCGCGGGATGCGCCCGTGCAGCACGTCGGTGGCCGACCAGGCCGGGAAGTCGCGGAAGGGGCCGTAGTAGTTGAGCGGCGCGCGGCCGTAGTCGTCGGTGGCGATCTCCAGGGCCCCCACCCGCAGCCCCACCAGCACCTGCGAGCCGGCCACCCCCACCGGGCGCACCGGGGCCGGCAGCCCGTCGCGGCCGCTCACCCGCGCCAGCACCGCCACCCCCAGCGCCGGGTAGGTGGCGCCGCCGCTGGAGGCCAGCGCGTGGTAGCGGCGGATGACGCCGTCGGCGTCGGGAAGCACGGTGCAGTAGCCGCCGCTGTCGGCCACCTCCACCACCTCGGCCACCGGCGGGACCACGTCGGGGAAGGTCCGGCCCACGGCGCGCTGCCGCCCGGCCGGGCCGCCCGCGGCCGCCGCCTCGCCGGAGAGCCGCCCGCCGGCGTCCAGCACCTCCACCGCCTCGGCGCGGAAGAAGCGCAGCGCCCCGGCCCGCGCCTCGGCGGCCTGCGCGGAGGCCGGCGGGTCGGCCGAGAACATGAAGCCCACCGTGACGTTGCGGGCCCGCTCGATGGCATCGGCCAGCTGGCGGGTCGGGTCCACGTCGGGGGGCAGGCCCGGCTGGCCGCCGCCGGCGGCCGCCCAGGCCTGGTCCAGCCGACGGGCCTGGGCCGGGTCGCTGGCTTCGGCGCGCGCCGCCTTGACCAGGCCCGCCACCTCGGCCAGCCGCCGCCCCTGCTGGTCCTGGTCGGACCAGACCACGTCGAACCCCACCGCCGCCACGCCGCCCTCGGCCAGCGCGTCCACCAGCCGCGCCATGGTGGCCCGGCTCCAGGGCCACATCCCCTCGGCCTCCACCGAGCGCTCGTCCACCGCCACCACCACCACCCGGCCCGAGGGCGCCCGCGGCCCGCGCAGCGTGGTCAGGACGTAGTCCTGGGCGGCGTGCTCGATGCGCGAGATGACCGGCAGCTGCGAGCCCTGCTGGGCGAAGAGCACGTCCAGCACGTGCAGGGCGGAGACCACCAGGCCCGCGTACAGCGCCAGCCGGAACGCGTCGACGCGCAGCAGGGCTCGGCGGGCGGAGGGCATGGGGCGTCACGGATGGTACCAGAGGTGGGCCGGGCGGCCAGTTCGCGCCGGGCGCGCGGCTTGCGGCTCCCACCCCCGCCGCGGTACAGCGGGCCACATGTCCCTCACCTACCGCGACGCCGGCGTCGACATCGACGAGGGCGACCGGCTCGTCGAGCTCATCAAGCCGCACGCCAGGCCCACCATGCGCCCCGAGGTGCTGGCGGGCATCGGCGGGTTCGGCGGCCTGTTCGCGCTCGACGTCGCCAAGTACAAGCAGCCGGTGCTGGTCTCCGGCACCGACGGCGTCGGCACCAAGCTCAAGGTGGCCTTCGCGGCCGACCGGCACGCCACCGTGGGCATCGACCTCGTCGCCATGTGCGTCAACGACATCGCGGTGGTGGGGGCCGAGCCGCTCTTCTTCCTGGACTACTACGCCACCGGCAAGCTCTCGGCCGAGCAGGGGGCCGAGGTGGTCAAGGGCATCGCCGAGGGCTGCCGGCAGGCCGGCTGCGCCCTCATCGGCGGCGAGACCGCCGAGCTGCCCGGCTTCTACGAGCGGGGCGAGTACGACCTGGCCGGCTTCGCGGTGGGCTGCGTGGATCGGCCGCGCCTCATCGACGGCACCACCGTGGTCCCCGGCGACGTGGTCCTCGGCGTGGGCTCCTCCGGCCTGCACTCCAACGGCTACTCGCTGGCCCGCAAGGCGCTGCTGGAGAAGTACCCGCTGACCCACCGCCCCGAGTCCTTCGGCGGCAGGACGCTGGCCGACCTGCTGCTCGAGCCGACCCGCATCTACGCCAAGGACGTGCTGGCGCTCGTCGAGGTGGTGAAGGTGAAGTCGATGAGCCACATCACCGGCGGCGGCCTGCCCGGCAACGTGCCTCGCAACCTGCCGGACGGCACCCGCGCCGTGCTCCTGGAGAGGTGCTGGGACCGCCCGACCATCTTCGACCTGGTGGAGCGCGAGGGGAACGTGCCGCGCGACGAGATGTACCGGACCTTCAACATGGGGCTGGGCCTGACGGTGGTGGTGGCGCCCGGCGACGAGGGCGCCGCGCTGGCGTGCCTGCGCGGGCGCGGCCTCGACGCCTGGACCGTCGGCGCCATCGAGAAGGGCGCGGGCGAGGCCACCTGCGAGGTGGTCCGGTGATCCGCCTCGGCGTCCTCGCCTCCGGGTCGGGGACGAACCTGCAGGCGCTGCTGGACGCCTGCGCCGGGCGGCGCATCGACGCCGAGGTGGCGCTGGTGCTCTCCAACGTGCCCGGGGCCGGGGCCCTGGCGCGGGCGGCCGCCGCCGGCGTGGCCAGCGACTGCCTGCCCTCCAAGGGGGTGGCCGACCGGGCCGCCTACGACGCGGCCCTGGTGGCCCGCCTGGCCGGGGCCGGCGTGGACCTGGTCTGCCTGGCCGGCTACATGCGGCTGGTCACCCCCACCTTCCTGCGCGCCTTCGGCCCCTCCGCCACCAGCCGCGGCTGCCCGCGGGTGGTCAACGTGCACCCCGCCCTGCTGCCGGCCTTCCCCGGGCTGCACGCCCAGGCCCAGGCGCTGGCGGCCGGCGTCAAGCTGGCCGGCTGCACCGTGCACTTCGTCGACGAGGGCACCGACACCGGCCCGGTCATCGCCCAGGCCGCCGTGCCGGTGCTGGACGGCGACGACGAGGCCAGCCTGGCGGCCCGCATCCTGGTGGAGGAGCACCGCCTCTACCCGGCCGCGGTGGGCTGGTTCGCCGAGGGGCGGCTCTCGCTCTCCGGCCGCACCGTCCGGCTGGCGGGCGCGCCCGCCGCGGCCGCCGGCGCGCTGCGCGCCCCCGCGCTCACGCCGGCCTGATCCGCCAGCGCCCTCCCCCGGAGCCACGTGGCCGCCACCTTCAAGCCCCCCGCCACCCAGCGTGTCTACGACGCCTGCATCCTCGGCGGCGGCCTGGGCGGCGCCGCGGCCGGCGCGCTGCTGGCGCGGCGCGGCTTCCGGGTCCTGCTGCTCGACGCCGGCGGCCGGGCTCCACCGGCCCAGGGGGGCTGGCTGCTGCCGGCCGGTCCTGCGCTCCTGCCCTCCACCCGCCAGCTGCCGGCGGCCGAGGCCCTGCTCTCCGAGGTCGGGCTGGCCAACGACGCGGCGCGAGCCCTCGAGCCGCTCTCGCCCGACCTGCAGCTCCTGCTGCCGCGCCACCGGCTCGAGCTGGGTCGCGAGCCGGCCGTCCTGGCCGCCGAGCTGCGCCGGGAGTGGCCGGCCCAGGCCGCCGCGCTGCTGGAGGCGCTGGGCGGGCTGGGCGCCGCCGCCGAGGCCGGCGGCCACTTCCTGCGCGCCGCGCCGCCCCTCCCACCCGCCGGCTTCCTCGACGGCTTCGCCCTGCGCAAGGCGCTCAAGGTGGGCGCCGCCGCGGCCGGCACCTCCAGGGAGCTCCTCATCTCCCGCCCGCCCCTGGGCGCCCTGGCCGACCACCCGGTGGGCGCGGCGGTGGTGGCCCTGACCCGCTTCCTGGCCCACCTCGACGGGCCGCCGGCGCCGCTGGCGCTGGCCCGCCTCGGCGGCGCCGCGCTCAAGGGGCTGCACCGCGCCGCCCCGGGCGCCGCCACGCTGGAGGAGGCGCTGCGGCGCAAGGTGGTCGAGTCGCGCGGCGAGGTGCTCGGCAGCGCCGCCGAGCCGGTCCGGCTCGAGTCGCTGGGGCTGGAGGGCGGGCGGCTCACCACGGTGCGCCTGGCCGGCTCCACCGACGCCTACCTGGCGCGCGCCTACGTGCTGGCCGCGCCGGTGGGCTGGCTCCTGCCGCTGCTGCCGGCGGCGCCCCCGGCGCGGGCCCAGCGGGCGCTGGCGCGGGTGCGCCCGGGGCGGCGGCTGGCCGGGCTGCACCTGGTGGTGCGGCCGGCGGCGCTCCCGCCCGGCCTGGGACCCGCCGCCCTGCTGCTGTCCGCCGCGGGCGGCCCCGACGAGGCGGTGCTGGTGGAGGTGGCCGCGGCGCGGCGCGAGGGCAAGGCCGTCGGGCCCGGCCACCCGCCCGAGGCCGAGCGGCTGGTGTCGCTCTGGACGCTGGCCGAGGCCGGCCAGGCGCCCGACCCCGCCGCCACCGCCCGGCTGGAGGCCGCGCTGGCGGAGGTCCTCCCGTTCCACCAGCGGCACCTGGTCCACCGGGCCGGCCCGCTGCTCTCGCCCCACCTGCTGGCGGTGGACGAGCCGGCGCTCGGGGTGGCCGGGCTGCCGGTGCGGAGCCCCTGGAAGAACCTGCTGCTGGGGAGCCGCGAGGTGGTTCCGGGCCTGGGGCACGAGGGCGAGCTCTACGCCGGGTTGCAGGCGGCCGTGCAGGTCGCCGCCCTGCTCGGGGCCAAGGACCGCCCCAGGTAATCCCCTCCCCGCTTGCATTCTGGGCGCGGATGCGTATCATGCCGCGCTCTTTCGGTTTTCGGTCGTTTTCGGAGATGAAGCCATGGCACGCCGCTGCGAAATGTGTGGGAAGGGGCCGCTCGTCGGCAACAACGTCTCCCACGCCAACAACAAGACGAAGACTCGGTCCCTCCCGAACCTGCGCTCGGTTCGCGTCATCCACGCCGGAGAGGTCAAGCACATCCGGGTGTGCACCCGCTGCCTCAAGGCCGGCAAGGTCGTGAAGGCCGGGCGCGGGCGCACCAACGTCCCCGCCTCGGCGTAAGGTCTCTCGCGCCGCCCCGCCGCGCCCCGAGCGCGAGGGCGGCGCGTGGCGCCGGATGGGCCGCATCCCGGTCACCGAGGCGCCTCACCCCGACGGTCCTGCGCTGGAGCGGCTCCCCACCGCGCGGCTCGTGGCTCGCCTGCACCTGGGCGATCGCGAGGCCGTGCGCGCGGTGACGGGCGCGCTGCCCGCCCTGGCGCGCCTGGCCGACGCCGCCGTCGCCGCGCTGGCGGCCGGCGGGCGGCTGCTCTACGCCGGCGCCGGCACCTCCGGCCGGCTGGGGGCGCTCGACGCCGCCGAGTGCCCGCCCACCTTCGGCGTGGCGCCGTCGCGGGTGCGGGCGCTGGTGGCCGGCGGCGCGCGGGCCCTGACCCGGGCCGTCGAGGGGGCCGAGGACGACCGCGGCGCCGGGCGGCGCATGGTGGCGCGGGCCAGGGTGGCGGCGCCCGACCTGCTGATCGGCGTCTCCGCCTCGGGCACCACGCCCTTCGTGCTGGCGGCGCTGGCGGAGGCCAGGGCCCGCGGGGCGGCCACGGCGCTCCTCACCTCCAACCCGGCCGCGCCCCGCCGCGGCGGGCTGCGGGTGCTGCTGGCCACCGGGCCGGAGCGCATCGCCGGCTCCACCCGCATGAAGGCCGGCACGGCGGCCAAGATGGCGCTGGGGCTGGTCTCCACCGCCGCCTTCGTGCGGCTGGGCGCGGTGCGCGGCGGGGCCATGATCGACCTGCGGCCAGCCAGCCAGAAGCTGCGGGCGCGGGCGGTGCGGCTGGTGGTCGAGGCCACCGGCCTGTCGGCGGCGGCGGCCCGGGCCGCGCTGGCGCGGCGGGGCTGGCGGGTGCGGGTGGTGCTGGACGAGGCGGGTTCGGGTGGTGGGTCGAGGGCGAGGTCGCAGTCCAGGAGGAGCCGCTGATGGCCAAGGATCCGGAGAAGTCCCTCACCCTCGCCGAGCTGCGCCAGGTCCGCGGGCAGCTGGCCGGCGCCACCGGCAAGCGGCGGCTCGACCTGATCTTCGACGCCAGCGACCCGGGCGCCCTGATCCGCGCGCTGCCCCCCGACGAGCTCTACTTCACCATCCGCGAGATCGGCCTGGCCGACGCGGTGGAGCTGGTGCAGCTGGCCTCGGCCGAGCAGTTCAAGGTCATCCTGGACCTCGACGCCTGGCGGCAGGGGCGCTTCGAGCCCCGCCGCGCCCTCCCCTGGCTGCGGGCGGCGCGGGTGGGCGCGCTCGACGACCCGAAGGCGGCGTCCCGCCTGGCCCGCAAGATGCGCGCGCTCGACCCCGAGATCGCGCTGCTGCTCTTCCGCGACGCCCTGCGCATCCACGACCTCAAGGTGGAGGAGGACCCCGACATCGAGAGCGACCGGACCTTCCGCTCGCCGGACGGCGCCTACCTGGTCGAGTTCCTGGTGGACGGCACCGACTACGTGGCCATCCGCGGGCTGATCGACGACCTGGAGGCCGAGGACGCCTTCAAGCTCTCGCGCCTCTTCGCCTCGCTGGCCTGGGAGCTGCCCAGCGAGCTGGAGGAGACCGCGCTGCGCTGGCGCACCGGCCGCCTGGCCGATCTCGGCTTCCCGTCGCTGGAGGAGGCCCTCTCCTGGTACGCCCGCCCACCCACCCGCCCCGCCGAGGCGCCGGGCTCGCCGTCGCGCGCCCCCGGCTTCTTCATGGCGCCGCTGGCCGGCGGGACGCTGCTGGGGCGCGCCGCCGCCCGGCTGGAGGCCGAGGACCGCGAGGGGCTGGAGCTGCAGCTGGTCGGGGCCGGCAACGCCGTGCTGGTGGCCGACGGCATCGACCCGGTGGACCTGGACCAGGTGCGGGCCGCGGTGGACGGGGCCCGGGCCATGGTCGAGCTGGGGCTGGCCCACCTGGCCGGCGGCGACGAGGCGCGGGCCGCCGAGGTGCTGGCCGCCACGCCGGTGAAGCGGCTCTTCCAGGAGGGGTTCGGCCGGGTGCTGGCGCTCTGCTGGCGGGCCGAGCGGCTCTTCAAGGCCGGCGGCGCCGGGACGCGCGCCGCGCCGCTGCTGGACGCCCCGCTCGGCGAGGCCCTCACCGCCCTCTCCGGGCGCCGGCCGCGCTACTGGCCGGGGCTGGACCTGCCGCGCGGGGACTGGGGCACGCCGGCGGCCTCCGCCCAGGACGGGCGCCGCTTCCTCGGCGAGGCCGACCTGGCCCGCACCGCCGCCGCGCTCGACCTGTGCGAGGGGCTGGCCGCCCTGGCCACCGAGCTGGGGCTGGTCCCGGGGCGGGCCGACGCCGCGGGGCCGCGCCTCTCGGCGCTCTACCTCACCGCGCTGGCCAACCAGCGGCTGGGCCGCCCCTTCGCCCCGGCCCCGCTGGCCGCGGCCGAGCTGCCCGAGGCGGCGGCCCGGCTGGAGCCGCTGGACGATCCCAGGCTCTCGGCCCGCGGCGAGGCCGGCGCGCTCCTCCTGGCGCTGGCCCGGGAGCGGGCCGAGGAGCTGCGCGCCACCCTGGAGCAGGCCGCCTCGAGCCCCGAGCTGATCACCGCGGTGCTGGTCTCGCCGTAGCGCAGGCCGCTCAGGCCTCCGGGACCAGGAAGGTGGCCTGGCGCGCCCACAGGTGGGTCTGCTCCAGCTGCTCGTCCGAGAGGGCCCCGGCGTCCCGCAGCAGCCTCAGCTCGCCGCGCATCGAGGTGTCGAGCAGGTAGGGGCCGTCGGTGTTGATGGTGAAGCGCACGCCGTGGTCCCAGAAGGTCCGCAGGATCCCGCCCAGCTCCTCGATGGAGGCCACCGCCCGGGTGGCCAGGTTGGAGCTGGGGCAGATCTCCAGGGTGACGCCCCGCTCGCGCAGCAGCGCCATGACGCGCGGATCCTGGGCGGCCCGGATGCCGTGGCCGATGCGCTCCGGCTCGAGCTGCTCGACCACCGCCCGCACCCCCTCGGCCCCGGTGCCGGCGGTCTCGCCGGTGTGCACGGTGGTCTTGAGGCCGCTGGCCCGGGCGTGCCGGTAGAGCTCCCGGTAGCGCGGCACCTCCCTGGGGTCGAGCTCCAGCGCCAGCCGCTCGGTGCCGGCCAGGTCGATGCCCACCACCCCGCGGCGCCGGTACTTGATGGCCTTCTCCACGATGATCTCGTTCAGGCGGGGCTCGAACTCCCTGGCCAGGCAGAAGATCAGCCCGGCCTGCACCCCGTACTCCAGCACCGCCCGGTCCATGCCGCGCAGCGCCGCGTGGATGATGTGGTCGAGGTCCCGCTCGCCCCCCACGTTCCGCTTCATGGGGTTGAAGCGCAGCTCGATGAGCGAGACCCGCGAGGAGCGGTACTCCTTGCCGATCACCTCGTGCACCGACCGCTCGATGGCCTGCGGCGAGGACTGGATCCGCTCCGTCCAGGTGTGCATCACCGCCAGGTACTCCTCCAGCGACCTCACCTTGCCGGGGCGCGCCGAGACCAGCTCCTTGAACTCCCAGTAGCTGGCCACCGGCAGCTTGAAGCCCTGCTCGTGGGCGATGGACCAGAGCACGTGCGGGGCCACCGCGCCCCCCAGGTGGATGTGCAGGTCGGAGAGCTCGCGGGCCGCCATCCGGTCAGGCCCGTCCGCCCTCGGTCTCTCCCGGCACCGACTCGCCGCCCGCGCCCAGCGACAGGCCGCACTCCGGGCAGTCGGGCTGGGCCGCCGAGATGGTGAAGCGGTGGCCGCAGGCCGGGCAGGCCACCTCGCCGCCGGCGTCGAGGTCCACCGGCGCCGCGCCGCGGGCCGCCGCCTCGGCGGCGTCGCCGTCGCCCAGCAGCCTGGCCCAGTCCTGCTTCAGGAAGGCGCCGGCCACCGCGACCTCGGCCTCCGGGACGTAGAGGTTCCACTTGGGGTGGTGGGCCTCCTCCTTGGTGGCGGGCGGGACCTTCTCCATCTCGGCCGACAGCCCCTGCCCCTCCAGCAGGGTCATCACCTCGCGGATCTGCGCGTAGCCGTTGCGGGCCAGCAGCACCAGCCCCTCGCCCTTGGCCGCGCAGGTGATGCACCCGCCGGCCTCGTCGAGCGGCGTGGCGCACGTCGGACACGTCGACACCATGACCTCCTCCTTCCGGGAGCTGCCCCTGGAGCATAGCCCCGCCCCCTCCCCCACGGGGTGCCCCGGCGGGTCGCCCTGCGGCTATACTGCACGCCCCATGATCATCGACGGCAAGGCAGTGGCGGCCCGGGTGCGGGCCGAGGTGGCGGCGAGGGTGGCGGACCTGAAGGCCAGGGGCGTGGCCACCGGGCTGACGGTGGTGCGCGTCGGCGAGGACCCGGCCTCGGCCGTCTACGTCCGCAACAAGATCAAGGCCTGCGCCGAGGCCGGCATCGTCTCCACCGAGCACCACCCGGACGCCTCCATCACCCAGGCCGAGCTGCTGGCGCTCATCGCCCGCCTCAACGCCGACCCGGCGGTGCACGGCATCCTGGTGCAGCTGCCGCTCCCGAAGCAGATCTCGGAGCAGGTGGTGCTGGAGGCCATCTCGCCGGAGAAGGACGCCGACGGCTTCCACCCCTTCAACGTCGGCTGCCTCTGGACCGGCAAGGCGGCGCCGCGGGCCTGCACCCCGTTCGGCGTCATGCGCCTGCTCGACGAGGCCGGGGTGGAGCTGAAGGGCAGACACGCCCTGGTGGTGGGCCGCTCCAACATCGTGGGCAAGCCGATGGCCGCCATGCTGCTGGAGCGCCACGCCACGGTCACCATCGCCCACTCGCGCACCCCCGACCTGGCCGCCGAGGTGGCGCGCGCCGACGTGGTGGTGGCCGCGGTGGGCAAGGCCGAGATGATCAGGGGCGCCTGGATCAAGCCGGGCGCGGTGGTCATCGACGTGGGGATGAACCGCGGCGCCGACGGCAAGCTGGTGGGCGACGTGGAGTTCGCCGCCGCCTCGCAGCGCGCCAGCGCCATCACCCCGGTGCCGGGCGGCGTGGGCCCCATGACCATCGCCATGCTGCTGGCCAACACGGTGGACCTGGCCGCGCGGACCGTGAGGTGAGCCGGCCCGGGCCGGCCACCCCCCTCACGCTGGCCGGCGCGCTGCTGGCGCTGGCCGGGTGCGCCGCCTGCGCCGACGCCGCCTTCACGGTGCGCCGCGGGGCCGCCCTGGCGCCGGCCGCGGCGCCGCCCGAGGCGACCGGCGCGCTGCGGGTGCTGCACCTGGCCGACTTCGGCGAGCAGACGGCCCAGCAGGCCGAGGTGGCGGCCGGCCTGGCGGCGGCCCACCGCCGCGCCCCCTTCGCCCTGGCCTTCCTGGCGGGCGACAACCTCTACCCCTGCGGGCCCGACGCGGCCCGGCCGGGCGCGGCGGCCTGCACCTTCGCCGCCGATCGGAGCACGCTGGCCACCCCGCCGCTCGGGACCGACCCGCAGTTCGAGCGGCTCCACGACCAGCCGCTGGCCGGCCTGGCCGCGGCGGGCCCGCCGCCGCGGGTTTACCTGGGCCTCGGCAACCACGACGTGGCCACCTGGCCCGGCTGCCAGGCGCCCGGGGTGGAGGCCGCCGAGGCGGCGCGCCGGCAGGCCTGCGCCGAGGTGGCCTACCGCTCGCCGCTCTGGTCCATGCCGGGCCGCCACTACGTGGTGGACGAGGGGCCCGCCCGCTTCATCGTGGTGGACTCCAGCCTGCTCTACGCCGACTACGCCGGCTTCACCCTCGACGACGAGCTGGCCTTCGCCGCCGAGGCGGCGCGCGGCTGCGACGCGCGCGCCTGCTTCGTGGTGGGCCACCACCCGCCCGCCACCGCCGGGGGCCACGTCAAGGACTTCACGCCGGCGCGGTCGGCGCGGGTGGCGCGCTTCCTCGCCGCCCTCGGCCCGGGCGTGCGCGGCTGGCTGGCCGGCCACGACCACGACCTGCAGCACGCCCGCACCGCCGGCGGCCTCGACGTCTTCGTCTCCGGCAACGGCGCCACCGCCCGCCCCACCGAGCGCTTCGAGCGGGTCAACGACGGCGGCCAGCTCCTGTTCGGGTCGGTCCGCCCGGGCCACGGGGTGCTGGCCGTCCGGCCGGACGGCTTCAGCTACCGGTTCGAGGCGCCGGGGGGCGCGGCGCTTTATTGCTGCGCCGCAACCGGCGCGGGCCGGTGCGAGCCGGTCACCTGCGCGCCCTGAGCGCAGCCCCGCCCGGGCCGGCTGGCCCACCCGCGTCCAGGGACCGCCGGGTGGCCTCCCGACGCGCTTGATTCCAGGGTCACCCCCGCTAGAATCCGCCCGCCTCCCTCGCCCTCCCCGCCGTGCCCCGAGCGTCCCCCCCATGGCTCTCCGCACCCCCCTCTACGACGCCCACGTCCGCGCCGGCGCCCGCCTGGTGGAGTTCGCCGGGTGGGAGATGCCGGTGCAGTACGCCGGCCTGCTGGCCGAGCACGCCGCGGTGCGCACCCAGGTGGGCCTCTTCGACGTGTCCCACATGGGCGAGGTGGTCTTCCGCGGCCCCAGGGCCCTGGCCGCGCTGCAGGCGGTCTTCACCAACGACCTCTCCACCGTGGCCGACGGGCAGGCCCAGTACGGCTGCCTCTGCCGCGAGTCGGGCGGCATCGTCGACGACGTGGTGGTCTACCGGCGCGGCGCCGAGGACCTGCTGGTGTGCGTCAACGCCGGCAACCGCCAGAAGGACTTCGAGTGGCTGTCCGACCACGCCGCCGGCGCCGACGTCCGGAACGAGTCGGACGAGTGGGCCCAGCTGGCGCTGCAGGGGCCGCTGGCCGCAGCGCTGCTGCAGCGGCTCTGCGACGTGAACCTGGCGCAGGTGAAGACCTACCGCTTCGCCCCCGGCACGGTGGCCGGCCGCGCCTGCCTGGTGGCCCGCACCGGCTACACCGGCGAGGACGGGTTCGAGCTCTTCTGCCGACCGGACGACGCCACCCCGCTGTGGGACGCCCTGCTGGAGGCCGGGAGGCCCGAGCAGCTCCAGCCCTGCGGCCTGGGGTGCCGCGACTCCCTGCGCCTGGAGATGGCCTACCGGCTCTACGGGTCGGACATGGACGACGAGACCACGCCGCTCGAGGCCGGCCTGGCCTGGGTGGTCAAGCTCGACAAGGGCGAGTTCGTGGGGCGCCAGGCCCTGCGGCGCCAGCGGGAGGCCGGGCTGTCGCGCAAGCTGGTGGGCTTCCAGCTGTCGCAGCCCGGCATCGCCCGCCACGGCTACCCGGTGGTGCAGGACGGCCGGGCCATCGGCACCGTCACCAGCGGCACCAGGAGCCCGAGCCTGGGCACCTCCATCGGCCTGGCCTACCTGCCCCCGGCGCTGGCCGCCGAGGGCTCCACCTTCGCCGTCGACGTCCGTGGCCGCCCGGTGGCCGCCACGGTGGTCAAGACGCCGTTCTACACGCGCAGCAGCCGCTGATCTCCCTGGAGGGCGACCCCATGAACTTCCCCGAGGACCTGAAGTACACCCGCGAGCACGAGTGGGCCCGGCTGTCGGCGGCCAAGGTGGTGGTCGGCGTCACCGACTTCGCCCAGGACCAGCTCGGCGACGTGGTCTACGTGGAGCTGCCGGCGGTGGGCGACGAGGTGAAGCGCGGCGAGTCCTTCGGGGTGGTCGAGTCCACCAAGGCGGTCTCCGAGCTCTTCGCCCCGGTCAGCGGCAAGGTGGTCGAGGTGAACGACCCGCTGGTGGAGGCCCCCGAGACCGTCAACGAGGATCCGTACGAGGAGGGCTGGATGATCGCCATCGAGCCCTCCGACCCGAAGGAGCTCGCCGAGCTCCTCGACGTGAAGGCCTACGCGGCCTTCGTGGCCGAGCAGGAGTAGGCCCGCCGCTCCCCGCTGCCGGCGCGCCTGCGCCGCGGAGGCACCGTTGCGCTACCACCCGCACACCCCCGAGGACGTCCGCGCCATGCTGGACGTCATCGGGGCCGGCTCCGTCCCCGAGCTGTTCCGCTCCATCCCGGCGCCGCTGCGCCTGGGGCGGCCGCTCGACGTCCCGCCGGCGCTCGACGAGATCGCCCTCTTCGCCGAGCTCGGCCGGCTGGCCGGCCGCAACCAGGTGGCCCACCCGCCCTTCGCCGGGGCCGGCAGCTACCCGCACCACGTGCCGCCGGTGGTGGACCAGCTGCTGCTGCGCGGGGAGTTCTTCACCGCCTACACGCCCTACCAGCCGGAGATCGCGCAGGGGACCCTCACCGCGCTCTTCGAGTGGCAGACCTTCGTCAGCCTGCTGACCGGCCTCGACGTCTCCAACGCCTCCATGTACGACGGCGCCACCGCCACCGCCGAGGCGGCGCTGATGGCCACCCGGGTGACCGGGCGCAAGAAGATCGTGGTCTCGGCCGCGGTCCACCCCGAGTACCGCAAGGTGCTGGCCACCTACCTGCGCTCCACCCACGACGAGGTGGTCACCGTCCCGTTCGGCGCCGACGGGCGCACCGACCTGGCCGCCCTGGCCGCCGCCGTGAAGGGCGCCGCCGCCGTGATCGTCGGCTGGCCCTCCTTCCTGGGGGTGGTGGACGTGCTGCCCGAGGCGGCCGCCCTGGCCAAGGCGGCCGGCGCGCTCACCATCGCCGTCACCGCCGAGGCGGTGGCGCTGGGCCTGCTGGAGTCCCCCGGCGCCCTGGGGGCCGACGTGGCGGTGGGCACCTTCCAGAGCTTCGGCAACCCGGTCAGCTTCGGCGGCCCGGCCCCCGGCTTCTTCGCCCTGAAGGAGCAGTACCTGCGCCAGATGCCCGGCCGGATCTGCGGCGCCACGCTCGACAAGCACGGGCGGCGCGGCTTCGTGCTGACGCTCTCCACCCGCGAGCAGCACATCCGCCGCGAGAAGGCCACGTCCAACATCTGCACCAACGCCGGGCTGTGCGCCCTGGCCGCCACCATCCACCTGACCCTGCTGGGCAAGCAGGGGCTGGCGGCGCTGGCGCGGCTCAACCACGGCCGGCTCCGCCTGCTGCGCGAGGCCCTGGGCGCGCGTGGCGTCCACCCGGTCTTCGCCGGCCCGGTCTTCAACGAGCAGGCCTTCGAGGTGGGCGACGCCGAGGCCGTGGTGGCCAGGCTCGCCAGGAAGGGGATCGTGGCCGGCGCCCCGCTGTCGCGCTGGTACCCCGACCACCCGCGCGCCAGGGGCGCGCTCCTCTGCGTGGCCACCGAGCTCCACACCCCGGAGCTCATCGACCTCTTCGCCAAGGCGGTGCAGCCGTGAGCAACCCCACCGGCTGGAAGCCGAGCATGGAGCCGGGCGCTGGCCAGGCCCGGACGCCGCTGGCCCCCGGGCTGGGCGGCGCGGTGCAGGGCATCGCCTTCGAGGAGCCGCTGGTCTTCGAGCACGGCTCCAGGGGGCGCTGCGGCGTGGCGCTCCCCGCCGCGCCCGGGCCCGAGGTGGCCTCCGACCTGCCGCCCGGGCTGGTGCGCGGCCCGGTGGAGGGCCTGCCCGAGCTCTCCGAGCTGGAGACGGTGCGCCACTTCACGCGCCTGTCGGCCTGGAACCACGGCATCGACACCGGCTTCTACCCGCTCGGCTCCTGCACCATGAAGTACAACCCGAAGTCGAGCGAGGCGCTGGCCCGCCTGCCGGGCTTCGCCAACGTCCACCCGCTGGCCCCGGCCGAGCTGGTCCAGGGCGCGCTCGAGCTGATGTACCAGCTGGAGCGGGCCCTCTCCGAGATCGCCGGCATGGACGCCACCACCCTCTCCCCGGCGGCCGGCGCCCAGGGCGAGCTGTGCGGCCTGATGGTGATCCGCGCCTGGCACGAGGCCCACGGCAACCCGCGCAAGAAGGTGCTCATCCCGGACACCGCCCACGGCACCAACCCGGCCTCGGCGGCGCTCAACGGCTACACCTGCGTGCAGCTGGCCAGCGGCCCGGACGGCCGGCTCCACCCCGAGGCGGTGGCGGCCGCCATGGACCAGGACGTGGCCGCCATCATGATCACCAACCCCAACACCCTGGGGATCTTCGAGAGCCACATCGCCGAGATCGCCGCCATCGTGCACGCCAAGGGGGGGCTGGTGTACGGCGACGGCGCCAACATGAACGCCCTGCTGGGCGTGGCCCGGCCCGGCGACATGGGCTTCGACGTCATCCAGTACAACCTGCACAAGACCTTCGCCACGCCGCACGGCGGCGGCGGCCCGGGCTCCGGCCCGGTGGCGGTGAAGGCCACCCTGGCGCCCTTCCTGCCGCTGCCGGTGGTGGTCAAGGAGGGCGAGGGCTACCGGCTGGTGACCGAGGTGGCCGAGCGGCCCGGCACGGTGGGCAAGCTGCGCGAGTTCTGGGGCAACTTCGGCATGTTCGTGCGCGCCTGGGCCATCATCCGCGAGTACGGCCCGGAGGGGCTCAAGGCCACCGGCGAGCTGGCGGTGCTCAACGCCAACTACGCCCGGGCCAGGCTCAAGGGCACCTACAACCTGCCGTACGAGACCGACTCGCTGCACGAGGTGGTCTTCGACGACAAGGCGCAGAAGGCCACCGGCGTGACCACCATGGACGTGGCCAAGCGGCTCATCGACCACGGCTTCCACCCGCCCACCATCTACTTCCCGCTGGTGGTCCACGGGGCGCTCATGATCGAGCCCACCGAGACCGAGTCGAAGGAGGCCATCGACGCCTTCGTGGACGCCATGCTGGCCATCGCCGCCGAGGCGGTCGCCGATCCGGAGGCCGTCAAGGCGGCGCCGCTGAAGCCGGTGCGGGCGCGGCTCGACGAGACCCGGGCGGCGCGCAGGCCGGTGCTGCGCTGGACGCCGGGGATGAAGGTGGAGTGACCGGCGGGGCCGGGACGCACGCCGCGTGCTGGGCCCCATGGTAGGATACCCCTCCGCCTGGGCGCGCCCCGCGCCCGGCCCCGGGGGTCCCCGCATGTCTCGTGCCCGCTCGTTGCTCGCTGCCCTGGCCGTCCTCGGCGCCTCCGCGCTGACCGGCTGCAACCCCTACCTGGTGAACCTGCGCCACGACGAGCTGCGGCCGAACGCCGGCTTCACCTTCGTGGACGCCCGGCCGGGAGGCCAGAAGTCATCCGGCAACGAGTCGCTCCTCATCACGAGCTGCGACTACGGCATCTACCGGCTCGGCGACGACAAGTTCACGCCCGACCGCGTGGCGGTGCTGCGCAGCGACCTCGATCGGGCGCTCGGCGCCGAGCTGGCCGGCCGCAAGGTGACGCTGAAGAACTACACGGTGCACTTCAACCTGTCCGGGCGGCTGCGCGGGCAGGTGGCGGCCACCCACAGCGGGGCCATCCCCGCCCTCATGAACGACCAGTCGGTGCACGGCTGCGCGGCGGACGACCTGACCGGCGGCTACACCGGGAACGAGCAGACCACCGCCGGGCCCCCGCTCATCGTGGTCATCGACCTGGAGGTGGACGGCAAGGCGGTCCACGCCCGCTGGTTCGAGAACTCGCCGGGCGCCGACGTCGTCAAGACGGGCAGCCCCGAGTGGCACGAGTGGGTGAGCCAGGCCCTGCGGAGCGCCACCGCCCGCGCCGTGGGCAACGTCCGGACGGCCATCGGTCCCGGCGGAGCCTGAGCGACCCGCCTTCGGGGTCGAGGACGCTGTCGAGGACGCTGTCGAGGTCGGGGGCGAGGTCGCGGTCGAGGTCGCGGTCGAGGTCGCCGTCGCGGTCGCGGTCGAGGTCGCGGTCGCGGTCGCGGTCGCGGTCGCGGTCGCGGTCGTCGCGGTCGCGGTCGCGGTCGCGGTCGCGGTCGCGGTCGGGCTCTCCGCTCACCCTCTCCCCCAGCTGGCTGGGGGAGAGGGCCGGGGTGAGGGGGCACGGCGGCCTGGAGTGTGGTCGCGGGGGCGACCCGTGGCCCGCCGCCCCGGCGCCGGTTAAGACCCGCGCCGGAGGCCACATGCCGGAACGGATCCAGCAGGACGTCATCACCCCGGTGCTGACCAGCGACGGCGCCGGGGTGCGGCTCAAGCGCTCCATCGCCACCGAGCGGCTCGACCACCTCGACCCGTTCTTCCTCTTCGACCACTTCGGCTCGGAGGACGCCGCCGACTACCTGGCGGGCTTCCCGATGCACCCCCACCGGGGCATCGAGACCATCACCTACATGCTGGACGGCAGCGTCTCGCACCGCGACAGCCTGGGGAACTCCGGGGTCATCGGCGCCGGCGACGTGCAGTGGATGACCGCCGGCAGCGGCATCCTGCACGAGGAGATGCCCAGGGCCGGGCCGCGCCGGCTGGACGGGTTCCAGGTCTGGGTGAACCTGCCGCGGGCGCTCAAGATGACCGCGCCGCGCTACCAGGACGTGCCGGCCGCCTCCATCCCCGAGGTGGCGCGCCCCGACGGCGCCCGGGTGCGGGTGGTGGCGGGCGCGGTGGAGGGCGTGACCGGGGCGGTCCGCGAGATCTTCGCCGGCCCCACCTACCTCGACGTGCGCCTGCCGGCCGGCGGCGCCTTCGAGCAGCCGGTGGCGCTCGGCCACACCGCGGTGCTCTACGTCTTCGAGGGCGAGGTGGCGGTGGGCGGGGCGGTGGCGGCGCGGGGCGGCGGCGTCCGCGGCCCCCGGCTGATCATCCTCGGCGACGGCGACGTGGTCCGCGCCCACGCCGTCGGCGGCCCGGCGCGCTTCCTGCTGCTCTCCGCGCAGCCGCTGGGGGAGCCGGCCGTCCGCTACGGCCCCTTCGTCATGAACACCGCCGAGGAGATCCAGCAGGCCCTGGCCGAGCTGCGCCAGGGGACCTTCGTCAAGGTGGGCGCGGCCGGCGCCGGGGGCGCGAGGTAGGCCGGGGCCGCCCGGCGCTCCCCTCCCGCCCGCCCCTCGGCTATCCTGCGCGGCCGCATGGGCCCACCCGGCACGACCAGCGGACCAGCGGCGCCCGAGGCGCTGCTGCTCCTCCTCCAGGCGGCCGCCGCCTGCCACGCGCTGGCCCTGGTGGCGGCGCTGCTGCGGCCGCGGCTGGCCCGCTGGCCCCTGCTGGCCGGCGTGGCGCTCCAGCTCGCCTGGTCGCTCTGGCGCGGCCTGCTCATCGGCTTCCTGCCGCTCACCAACAAGGCCGAGTCCTTCGCCGGCGCGGCGCTGGCGGTGGGCCTCACCGGCGCGCTGGCCTTCCGGCCGGCGCGCGCCTACCTGGTCCCGCTGCTGCTGGTGCTGGGCGCGGCCCTGGCCGCCTCGCTGGCCTTCCCGCAGGGGCTGCACTGGCCGCCCCCGCTGATGCGGACCATCTGGTACCCCACCCACGTGCCGCTCTCCTTCCTGGCCTACGGCACCTGGGTGGCCGCGGCGGCGGCGGGCCTGGCCTGGTTCACCGATCGCGATCCCGGCTGGCTGGCGCTGATCGACCGGCTGGCGCTGTGGGGCTTCGCCCTCTGGTCGCTCTCCATGATCTGCGGCGGCGTCTGGGGCGTGGTCGCCTGGGGGGCCTGGTTCCTCTGGGACCCCAAGGTGGTCTGGTCGGTCATCCTCTGGTTCCACTCGGCCACCTTCGTGCACGTGCGGCTCACCCCGTCCCTGGTGGCCCGGCCCTGGGTGCGCCCGGCGCTGGCGCTGGTCGGCTTCGGCCTGCTCTTCGTGGCCTACGTGGGCACCTCCTTCTTCTTCGGCACGGGCAGCCATGCCTTCGGCTAGCCCGCCGCTCGGCCTCGGGGCGCCCCGGCCGCCCGCGCCCCGGCTCGCCTGGCTGCGCTCCCAGGGGCTCGGCCTGTGCTGCGGCCTGGGCACCGTGCTCCTGCTGGCCATCGGCTCGGTGGTCATGGTGGCCACCCGCGACGGCGCCTCGGCCGGCATCGGCCTCGACGACCTGACGGGCTTCTTCCTCCGGCCCAGCCCGGCCCACCTCTGGCTCTACCTGCTCTTCCCGCTGGCCGGGCTGTACGCCCTCAACACCACGCTGGCCACCTGGGACAACCTGGTGCGCCGCTGGCGGGCCGGGCAGCGCGCGCCCTCCGCCTACGCCGTCGCGGTGATCCACGCGGCCTTCCTGCTGGGCCTGGCGGCGCACGGGGTGGGCGGCTTCCTCTCCGAGGAGCGGGGCGCGGTGGTGGTCACCTCGGGGTGGCAGCCGCTGCCGGCCTTCGGCGAGGTGCGGCTCACCTCGCTGGAGGTGGACGCGCTGCCCAACGGCATGCCGCGCGAGGCACGGGTGGCGCTGGAGGTGCGCCGCCCGGGCGGGGCCGTCGAGCCCGCCCTGGTGGGCTACAACCAGCCGCTCTCGGAGGGCTTCGGGGCCCGGCTGGCGCTGCTGCAGGAGTTCGGGCAGGCGCGGGTGGCCCACCTCTCCTCCGGGGCCGAGCGCTGCGCGCTGGCCGAGGGCCAGGCCTGTCGCCTGGGCGGCGACGAGGTGGCCCTGCTCGGGTTCGGCGAGGTCCCCGGCCTGGGCACGCCCGCGGCGCTGCTGCGCGCCCCCGGGCCGGACGGCGCGCCCGCCGAGCGCTGGGTGGCGGCGCAGGGGCTGCTGGCGCTGCGCGGCGGACGCCCCCTCTCGCTGGACGCGGTGGCGCCGGAGCCGGCGGTGCTGCTGCGCGTCCGCGAGACGCCCGGCACCCCCTGGGCGCTGGCCTCGGCGCTGGTGCTGCTGGCCGGGACGCTGCTGATGTGGCGGCGGCTCCTCGCCAGGTGAGGCCACGCCCGCCCACGGCCCCGCCCCGCGCACCGAGCCCCTCGCCCAGGCAGCGCGCCGCCCGGGACGCCGCGCCGCCCTACTTGGCCAGCCTCGCCTCCAGGAAGGCCTGGCGCACCGCCGCGTGGTCCTCCACCTGGCGGTCGTAGGGCTCGTGGAAGAGGGGCGCCGCCACCAGGAAGTCGGCGGTGGAGCGGTTGCAGGCCGTGGGGATGTTGTAGAGCACCGCCAGGCGGAGCAGCGCCTTCACGTCCGGATCGTGCGGCTGGGGCTCCAGCGGGTCCCAGAAGAAGATCAGCACGTCGAGGTCGCCCTCGGCGATCTTGGCCCCCACCTGCTGGTCGCCGCCCAGCGGGCCGGAGCGGAAGCGGGTCACCGGCAGGCCGGTGGCGGCGGCCACCAGGCCGCCGGTGGTGCCGGTGCCGAACAGGTGGTGCTCGCGCAGCACCTCCTTGTTGTACTCGACCCAGGCCAGCAGGTCGGGCTTGCGCGAGTCGTGCGCGATCAGCACCACGTGCTTGCGCTCGCGCATGGGGATGCGGGTCACCTCGTCCATGTTCACCTCGGGTGCGGGCCGGGCCCGCGGGCCCGGCTGGCGTGGGTGGGGCGGCGGCCGGGCCTCAGGGCGAGGCGCCGCGGGTGATGCGGAAGCCGGATCGCCCCACCTCCAGGTAGAACCCGAAGGTGAAGCGGATCTCGCCGCGGCCGTCCACCAGCCCCGGCGGCGGGTTGTTGAAGGGCTGGGCCTTGCGGAAGGCGTCGAGCGCGGTCCGGTCCAGGAAGTCCACGCCGCTGGAGCGCTGCACCGCCAGGTCCTTCACGCCCCCGGCGTCGTCGAGCGTCACCGCCAGCAGGGTGACCCGGTCCTTGAAGGCGTACATGGTCCGGTCGGGATCGCGCAGGTCGAGCGCGTGCTGCGGGGTCCAGGTGCCGGAGACCGCCTGCTTGATGCGGTTGAAGTAGGTGGCGTACTTGAACTCGCGGGTGTTGAGGTAGGTGCCGTCGCCCTCCTCCACGCCGTCGAGGTGATCCGGGGCCGGGCCGCCCAGCAGCCTGGCGAAGGTCTCGGAGGGGACCGAGAGGCGCGGGTCGAAGCGCCCCGCCGCGCGCGCGCCGCCCTGCCCGGCCTCGGCGCTGGTCCTGGCGGCCTCGGCGGCGGCGCGGGCCACCTCCTCGCCGCCCACCCCCGCCGGGAGGGGCAGCCCTTCGGGCGTCGCAGCCGCCGCCACCCTGGCAGCCGCCGCGGCCCCCTCCGCGCCGGCCCGCTCCTGCGCTGCCTTCCCGCCCGCCCCCTTGGGCGCGCCACCGGCGGCGGCCACCGCGGCGGTGGGCACCGGCGCCACCTGGCCGAAGCCGGGCCGGGCGAAGCGGGAGCGGGTCTCCTTCGCCACGGTGTTGTTCCGGTCGCTGAGGAACTGGGTCTCCTTGGGCGGGGTGCTGTCGAGCGACGGCGCCACCTCGACCACCTGGCCCGCCGAGGCCGGCGGGGGCGGGCGCGGGGCGGGCGGGGGCGCAGGGATGGCTCGCGCCGCCGGGCGGGGCTCGCCGCCGATGGCCCGGTTGGCCTCCCAGTCGGCCGCGGCCAGCGGCGCCAGGTCCACCGGCCGGCTCTCGGGAGCCTGGCCGAGCCCCAGCCAGCCGGCGTCGAGCTGCGACAGCAGGGCCAGGTTGAAGGCCACCGACAGGGCGAGCGCCAGGAGCGCCCGCCAGCCTGAGCGGTCCTTGCGCCGTGCGCGCCGGAGGGTGGGTCCGAGGTGGTTCATGCCGCCGTGAGATCTTAACAAGTTCCGCGCCTTTCGCCTTCCCTGCGACCGCGCGGCGTTGATCCTGGGCGCCCGGGGGACTAGACCTCGGCCCCGGCCATGGCCGCCTCCCTCGACCCACCTCCTCCGGCGCCCCCGCCGGGGCTCGCCGCCCGGCGGCTCCGCCACGCCCTGGTGGCGCTGGGTGCGCTGGCCCTGGCCTGGGCGCTGGCCCACGCCCTGGCGGACCGCGACTCGGTGCGCGAGCGCCTCCGCGAGCGCGCCACCGCCCTGCTGCAGCGCCGCCTGCCCGCGGCCAGGCTGGGCGACGAGGTGGCCGTGGACTGGCTCTTCCGCGCCACCGTGGGGCCGCTCACCGTGCCGGCCGGCGCGCCGGGGGCGCCGCCGGTCCTGCGGGTGGACCGGGTGAAGGTGCGGGCCGCCTGGTGGCCGCTCCTCTCCGGCCGGATCGAGCCGGCCTCCATCCGGCTCTACGGCGTCCGGGTGGTCCCAGGCCCGGGCGGCGCGGAGCTCGAGCGGCTGGTCACCTCGCTGCGGGCGCCCCACCCGGCCAGCGCTGCCGCCGGCGCCGCCTCCCCTCGCGGCCAGGACCCGGTGCTGCACGTCCGTGGGCTGACCGTGGCGCTCTCGCTCGGGGCCCGCCAGGTGGAGCTCGGCCCCTGCGACCTGCGGCTGGAGCGGCGCCGCGGCGACGGCGAGGAGCTGATCGCCGCCGAGCTCGGGCTCCCCCGCGGCGGGCGTGGCGAGGCCACGCTGCGCCGCTCCTCCCGGGCCAGGACCGGCGCCGCCGCCGAGGCCTCCGGCCCAGGTGCGCCGAGCGGGGCCGGCGCCGCCTCCTGGGCGCTCTCCGCCTCGCTGCACGCCACCGCCGCCGACCTGCCGGACGTGCTGCGCCGCCGGGCCGTGGTGGCCACCGCGGGCGACCTGGCCATCTCGCTGGAGGCTGCCGGGGCGCCGGCCGGGGCCACCGCCACCCTGCGCGGCCTCCTGGGCGGCCTCACCCTGGCGGGCGAGGCGCTCGGGCCGGAGCCGGTGGGCCCGCTCGACGTCGCGGGCGAGGCGGACCTGGAGCTCTCCTGGCGGGACCGGAGGCTGCGGATCCGGCGCGCCGCGCTCCGGCCAGCCGGCCCGCTGGAGGTGCAGGTGGCCGGCGCCCTCACCGCCACCGGTGACCTCCCCTTCGACCTCCTCCTGACCATGCCCCCGGTGAGCTACCGCGCCCTGCTGCTCGCCCTGCCGCCGGCCCTGGCCCCCGGCGCGGACGCCCCTCGCCCGCCCGGCGCCTTCGGGGGCACGCTGGCGCTCTCCGGCGCGCTGCGCCGGCCCGAGGGCTGGGAGGTGAAGGGCGAGGTGGACCTGGCCGGCCTCCGCGAGGCCGCCCGCGCCGCCCCGCCCTCGCCGCTGCGGGCGCCCTTCACCGCCCACCCCGAGGGCGAGGACGGGCCGGCGGTGCTGATCGGCCCGGCCAACCCCGACTTCGTGCCGCTGGCCTCGCTGCCGGAGCACGTGGTGCGCGCCGTCACCACCAGCGAGGACGCCGGGTTCTTCGGCCACCGCGGCTTCGACTTCGACGAGCTCAGGAACGCCCTGGCGGCCGGCGCGCGGGCCGGGAAGCTGCTGCGCGGCGGCTCCACCATCTCGCAGCAGCTCGCCAAGAACCTCTACCTCTCGCGGGACCGGACGCTGGCGCGCAAGGTCCGCGAGGCGCTGGTGACGGTGGCCCTGGAGGGCACCGTGCCCAAGGCCCGGCTGCTCGAGATCTACCTGAACCTGGTCGAGTGGGGGCCCGGGCGGCACGGGCTCGGCGCGGCGGCGCGGCACTACCTGGCCAAGGAGGCCCGCGACCTCACCCCGCGCGAGGCCTGCTTCCTGGCGGCGCTCATCCCCAGCCCCTTGCGCGGCCACGCGGCGGTGGCGGCCGGGGTGCCGCCGGAGCGCTGGGCGGCCCGCATCGACGACCTGCTCCAGAAGCTCCACGCCACCGGCGTGCTCTCCGACGAGGCGCTGCTGGCGGCGCTGGCCGAGCCGCTGGTCTTCGCCCCGTGGGTGCCGCGGCGCGCCCTGGCCCCCGGCGCCGCGCCGCCGCCGGAGGGCGAGGAGCCGGACGGCGACGGCCCGGGCGCCGACGGCACGGGCGGCGCGCTGGCGGAGCCGGCCGAGCCGGCCGAGCAGCCCTCAGGCGGCTGAGGCGGGACGGGCCGCCGCGGCCCCCGCCAGGCGCGCCTTCTCCCAGGCCAGCCAGGCCTCCCAGAGCCGGCAGGCCAGCCAGGTCACCGCCACCATGGCCACCATGCTCCAGGCCAGCGCCGGGAAGGCCAGCCCGGAGGCCAGCCCCAGCGCCCCCGCGGCGAAGCCGTAGGTCAGCTCCACCGAGACGATGTAGCCGGTCAGGGACTGGCGGCCCAGCAGCGTGAGCCAGCGCAGGGCCGGCTCGAGGAGGTCGGGCAGCAGCATCAGGGCGCCGGTCAGGCCCAGGTGCAGCGCCAGCCGCGTCAGGAACCAGCCGGGCGCGTTCATCCACCAGAAGGTGTTGTCCTGCGAGGGGAGCACCAGCCAGGCGTTGGAGAGCCGCCCCGCCCCGTAGACCGCCAGCGCCAGCGCCAGGAAGGTGAAGGGCCGGTTGGGCCCGGTGGCCAGCGGCGCCACCGCCGCGCCCGCCAGCAGGAACGCCACCCAGCTGAACAGCATGAACTGGGCGCGCGGCGGGACGCCGTAGAGGTAGGCGAAGGGCACGTCGAGCAGCTTGGCGACGGGATCGGTGGCCAGCGACGCCACGAAGGCGGCCTGGTCCCGGTGGCCCAGCGCCACCGCCAGCCACGGGGTGGCGAAGACCACCAGCAGCGCCACCCCCGCGGTGAGCGCCACCCCCACCGCGCGCGGCCGGCCCACCGCCAGGAAGGCCGAGAGCATCATCCCGAGCGCCAGGATGTTGAGCACGTCCACCTTCACCACGTCGTGCCAGTACGGCCCCTGCCAGGCGCCGCGCCACAGGAAGGAGACCAGCACCAGCGCCAGGCCGCCCCAGACCGCCAGCCCGGGGCGCCTGGGGTGCCAGGCCCCGAGCTTCACGGCCAGCGTCATCCCGAAGCCGGCCACCGAGAGCACGTCGACGCCCAGGACGTAGGGCAGCCCCCAGCCCGGGCCCCAGGCGTTGCCCGCCACGTAGGAGAAGAGCCGGACCAGGTAGCTGATGCCCAGCAGCCAGAGCCCCCGCTTCAGCGCGGCGCGACGGCGCGCCGCCGGGTCGAGCCCCTTGCGCGCGTGGGCCGCGTCGGCCAGCGCCTGGGACAGGCCCGCCATGAAGAGGAAGCCGGGCGCGGCCAGGCCGCCCAGGAACATGAGCGCGTCGTGGAGCCGCTCGTGCCCCACCCGCCCGCCCGGGACGATCCACGCGGACAGGATGTGGACCTCGACCATGAACAGCACGGCCAGGCCGCGCTGCCAGTCGAGCCAGTGCTTTCGCGAGGGGGGCGTCACCGCGGCACCTTTCGGCCGGCGTGGAGGCCGGCCAGGCCGGCCTCGGGCTTCGGGCCGGCCGCGGGCTACTTGTCGCGGTAGGTGATGCGGCCGCGCGTCAGGTCGTACGGCGACAGCTCCAGCTTGACCCGGTCGCCGGGGATGATGCGGATGTGGAACTTCTTCATCTTGCCCGAGGCATAGGCCAGGACCACCGGACCCTGATCGACCTTGACCCGGTACATGCCGCCGGCGAGCGCCTCGTCGACGGTACCCTGGACCTCGATGCCTGCTTCTTTCTCACTCACTCAGTCATTCCCTTCGTGCGCCGTGCGCCTCGGGCCCGGTCCTGTCCGGGTTCCCGATACACCAAGAGCGGCCCCGGTGGTTTCCGAGGCCGCTCGAGGCCTTGCGGGGCCCCTTGTACTACGTGCGGCGGACCTTTGCCGCGTGAAGCCGCGGAGGATCGCCCTCGGAGGTCCGCCAGGCCCTCCCCCTCCTTCGGGGGCGGGTCCCGGCCGGGCGCTCATCCCCTGGCCTTTCGCGTCATTGAATCACTTCGGGGGGCGGTGCGCCACTCCCCCCGAGCTGGCGCCGGCCCTCACCCACCGAGGGCCTCGAGGAGCGCCCGGGCCCGCTCGCCCTCCCGCCCGGGCTCCGACGCCAGCGAGGCCAGGAGCGCCCTGGCCTGGGCGTGGTCCTCCGGGTAGGGAAGCAACCCCTCCGCCCTCGCCAGCCGGGTCGCGGGCGCGGCGCCGTCGAGCGAGCCGGCCACCTCGGCGCAGAAGCGGGCGGCCAGCGGCTGCCGGAGCGCCCGGTGGACCCTCGCCAGCAGCGTCCAGGCCCGGGCGTCCCTGGGGTTCGACACCACCAGCCCCTCCAGGATGACGCGGGCCGGCTCGCCCCGCCCCGCCTCCAGCTCGTCCTCGGCCACCTGCGCGATGGCCTCCGCCAGCTCGGAGGTGAGGCCGAGCGCCTCGGCCAGGGTCGGCGCCTCCGCCGGAGGGGCGGCCGGCGGGACCGCGGGCTCCAGGGTCGTGGTCGGCATGGCGCTCACCGGAGGTTGTGGATGGCGGTCATGCGCGTCTCGTGCATGGCCCGGAGCATGTTGGAGAAGAGGGAGAAGAGCTCCCGGTCGCGGTCCTGCAGCCGCTGCAGCTCCATCAGCTGGGCCTTCTCGCTGGTGGATCCGTCGGCGGCGCCGGCCTTGGAGGCGCTGGCCGCGGCCGCCGCGCCGCTCGCCGCTGCGCCGCCCCCCAGGCCCACCAGCTCCGCCACCCCCGAGAGGTCGAGGAGCGTGCCCGCGCTGGAGAGGTCCACCTTCACGTCCCGGGTGAGCAGCCCGCCGAGCGTGGGGCCCAGCTTGGCGGCCAGGGCTCCGAGCGCCGGGCCGCCGAGCGCGGTGGCCGCCGCCCCCAGCACCGGCCCGGAGAGCTGCTGCACCAGCTTCTTCAAGGTGGCGTCGCCCACCAGCTGCGAGGCCAGGCCCAGCGGCGGCAGCAGGGTCTTCACGAGGCCCCACAGGCTGGTCTTCTTGGCGGCCGGCTTGGCGGCGCCGCCGCCGCTGGTCGACCCGGCGGAGGAGGCGGTGGCGCCGGGCGCCATCTTCTCCATCTGCCGGAGCAGGTCCTGCTCCGACCTGGTCATGATGAGCCCGATGAACCTGGAGAGCTTCTCCTCCAGCGTCAGCGTGGCGTCGCGCAGGAAGGCGTAGTCGGCCGGCAGCTTGGTGGCGTAGCCGGTGGTGGCCTTGGACGTCGTGGAGGACCTGGCGGGGGCCTTCTTGGCCGTGCCGGCCTTGGCCGTGCTGGCCTTGGCCGCCGTGGCCCTGCCGGTGGTGGCCGGGCTCGCCTTGCCGGCGGCGGCCCGCGGGGCTGTCTTTCCGGCGGCGGGGCCGGCCGCGCCGGTGAGGAGCTCGAGCGGCAGCGGGACGCCGCGGCCGGTGACTGCGCTGGTGCTGGGCATGTGGTCCTTCCTCCGTGGTGTGGCGGTCGAGCCGCCGCTGGCCCACGCCACTGCGCGCCCCGTACCAGCCTCGACCCCAGGCGCACCGCGAGGTTGCGCGTGGGCAGAGGTCCGCCGTCGCGCCGCCCGGCCGCGCCCCGGCCGGCCGGCTCCCGGGCCGGCGGCGCCGAGCCCCGGCGCGGCGCCACGCCAGGCGCCCTCCTGGCTAGGTGCCCCCGGGCCGCGCACAGTAGAGTGCCCCGGGTTCCGCCAGCCCCGGAGGCGCGTTGCGAGGCTTCACCCCCACCATCCACCTGGACCCGGAGAGCCGGGCGCCGCTCTACCTGCAGGTCGTGTCCGCGCTGCAGGGGGAGATCCACCGTGGGCGCCTCAGGCCCGGCGACCACCTCCCCGGCTACCGGACGCTGGCCGAGAGCCTGGGCGTCAGCAAGAACACCGTCCTGTCGGCCTACCGCGAGCTGCAGGCCGAGGGGTGGGTGACCTCCACGGTGGGCGGGGGCAGCGTGGTGGCGGCCAGCCCGCCCCGCGACCTCCCCGGCGGCGCCGTGGCCACCCCGCCGGAGGGCCGACCGGGCTTCGACCTGGCGGGCCAGGACCCCACGCCCGGCGGCCCCTCGCCCGGCGGCCTCCTCAAGGTCGGGAGCGGCCTGCCCGACCCGCGCCACCTGCCGAGCGCCGTGCTGGCGCGGGCCTACCGCCGCGCGCTCCTGGTGAACCCGCAGGCCTCGCTGGGCGTCGAGGACCCGCAGGGCCACCCGCAGCTGCGCCGGGCGCTGGCACGGCTCCTGTCCGCCAGCCGGGGCTTCCCGGCGGCGGCCGACCGGCTCCTGGTCACCCGCGGCAGCCAGATGGCCTTCTTCCTGGCGGCCCAGGCCCTCTTCTCCCCCGGGGACGCCGTGGCGGTGGAGGCGCTGGGCGACCGCGCCGTCTGGGAGGCCTTCACCCGCGCCGGCGCGCGCTGCCTGCCGGTGCCGGTGGACGCCGAGGGCATCGACGTCGAGGCGCTCGAGGCGCTCGCGAGCCACACCCGCCTGCGCGCCGTGCTGGTGTCGCCGCAGCGGCAGTACCCCACCCTGGTGCAGCTCGGCCCGGCGCGGCGGCGGCGCCTGCTCGAGCTGGCGGCGGCGCGCCGCATGGCGGTGCTGGACGCCGACCTCGACTGGGAGTTCCAGTTCGACGGGCGGCCGGCCCCGGCCCTGGCGGCGGCGGACCCGGCCGGGGTGGTCATCCACTTCGGGCTGCTCTCCCGCATCTTCGACCCGGGGCAGCGGCTCGGCCTGATCCACGCCGCCGGGGGCTTCGTGGCCCGCCTGCGGGAGCAGCGGCTGGTCTTCGACCGCCAGGGCGATCCGGCGCTGGAGCGGGCCATGGCGGAGCTGGTGGAGGACGGCGAGGTGCAGCGCCACCTCAACCGGCTCCACCAGACCTACCGGGGCCGGCGCGACACGCTGGTCGCCGCGCTGCGCCGCGAGGCCGGGGAGGCGGTGTCGATCGAGCCGCCCAGCGGCGGGCTGGCGCTCTGGGTGAAGGTGCGCGACGGGGTGGACGTGGACGCCTGGGCCGCCCGGGCGCTGGCGCGCGGCGTGGCCTTCCGCCCGGGCCGGCAGTTCGCCTTCGACGGCGCGGCCGTGCAGGGCTTCCGCATCGGCTTCTCCAGCTTCGCCGAGCCGATGCTGGAGGAGGTGGCGGCACGCATCGGCGCCGCCCTCCGGGAGGCGCCGTGAGCCTCGCGCTCGCCCCGCGGGTGGCCCGGTGAGCGCGGCGAGCGCGGTGGCCGCCCTCGACGACCACCTGGTGCTCAAGGGGCTCATCGGGCGAGGGGCCATGGGCGAGGTCCACCGCGCCTGGGACGCCGCGCTGGAGCGGGCGGTGGCGGTGAAGTTCCTGCGCGGCTTCGACGCCAGGGAGGCGGAGCGGGTGCTGCTGGAGGCCCGCCTCCAGGCGCGCGTCGAGCACCCCCACGTGGTGCGGGTGCTCGAGGTCGGCACGCTGGGGGGGCGCCCCTGCCTGGTGCTGCAGCTGGTGGAGGGGCCCTCGCTCGCCGACTTCGGCCCGGGCTGCACGCTGGTGGAGCGGGTGGAGCTGGTCCGCCAGGCGGCCGAGGGGCTCCACGCCGCCCACCGCGAGGGGCTGGTCCACCGCGACGTGAAGCCGGACAACGTGCTCGTCGACCTCGGCGGGCCGGCGCCGCGCGCCCTGGTCTCCGACTTCGGCCTGGCGCGGGGCGACGAGGGCGGCCTGACCCGCTCCGGCCTGCCCGCCGGGACGGTGGAGTACATGAGCCCCGAGCACGTCCTCGGCGCCTCCCCGGCCGACTACCGCGCCGACATCTACGCCCTGGGCGCCGCGCTCTACGCCCTGCTGGCCGGTCGACCACCCTTCCGCCGGGCCAGCGAGCCCGGGGGCGCCTCGGACGAGACCAGCCTGCTCCGGCGCATCCTGGAGGACGCGCCGGACCCGCTGCCGCCGGCGGTGCCGGTCGAGCTGCGACGGGTGGTGGCCAAGGCCATGGAGAAGGCGCCCGAGGCCCGCTACGCCAGCGCCCTGGCCTTCGCCGAGGACCTGGGCCGGTTCCAGCGCGGCGAGCCGGTGCGGGCCCGGCCGGCGCCGGCGGTCGAGCGGCTCTACCGCTGGGCCCGGCGCAACCGGGCCGCCTCGCGCGCCCTGGCCGTGGCCCTGGCCACGCTGCTGGCGGCCCTGGGCTCCGCGCTCTGGCTCTCCAGGCGGTCGGGGATCGACTCGCTCGAGGCGGCCCGCCTGGGCGCCCTGGCCACCTCCCTGGAGACGCGCCTGCGCCTGGAGTGGCTGGCCCCGCCTCATGACCTCCGGCCGGCGCTCGCCGCCCTGCGCCCCGAGGTGGAGCGGCTGCGTCCGCTCGCCGCGGGCGGGCGATCGGCCGGGCCGGCCAGCTACGCGCTCGGCAAGGGGCTGGAGCTGCTCGACGACCTCGACGGCGCGCGGGCGGCCTACCAGCGGGCCCTGGCGCTCGGCTTCGAGGGGCCGGAGGTGGCCGAGGGGCTCGGCGAGGTGATGGGCCGGCTCTACGAGCGGGAGCGCGACCGGGCCCTGCGGACGCTCGGCCCGGCCGCGCGCGGCGAGCGGCTGGCGAGCCTGCAGCGCGAGCTCCGCGACCCGGCGCTGCGCTCCCTGGCCCAGGGCGCCGGCGGCGGGTGGCGCCTCCCCTGGCTGCGGGCCCGCATGGCGCTGCTGGAGGGCGACCTCGACGCGGCGCGCGCCAGGGCGGCCGAGGCCCTGGCGGCCGCCCCCGAGCGCTACGAGGCGCGCGTGCTCCAGGGCGAGGCCTGGATGGCCGAGGCGGAGCGGCGCAGCGACGCCGAGCAGCTCGCCGAGGGGCTCGCCGCGCTGGAGCAGGGCGAGGCGGCGCTCACCGCCGCGGCCGAGTGGGGCCGGAGCGATCCCAGGCTGCTGCGCCTGCTGGCGCGGCTCCACGTCCGGCGCGCCGAGTTCACCGGCCGCCAGGGCAAGGAGACCGGCGCGCTCGTGGAGGCCGCCCAGGGCTGGCTCGACCGGGCCGCCCGGCTCGATCCGGACGCGCCGGCGCTGCTGATCGCCCAGGCCGCGCTGCTGATGGACTCGGAGCGGCTGGCCGCCAACTTCGGCCGCTTCACCGGGCTCCCCCGCCTGGAGCGGGCGGCGGCGCTCCTGCGCCAGGCCGTGGCGCTCCGGCCCGAGGACGTGGAGGCCCGATCGCTGCTCATGGTGGCGCTCCAGCGGGTCGGCCACTTCCTGCTGGAGCGAGGGCTCCCCTGCCTCGAGCCGCTCGACGAGGGGATCGCCATGCTCGGCGCGACGGTGGCGCTGGCCCCCTCCGACCCGGAGGTCCGCGACACCGGCGCCACGCTGCTGGCCAAGAAGGGGCGCTGGCAGGTGGAGGCCGGGCTCGACGCGCGCGCCACGCTCCAGGCCGCCGTCCAGGAGGCGGAGGCGGCGCTGCGGCTCGACCCACCCGCCCCCGCCCGGGTCCAGCAGACGCTCGCCGAGGCGCTCGTGTTCCTGGGCCAGGCCAGCTGGCTCTCCGGCGTGGACCCCCGGCCGGCCTTCGAGCGGGCCATCGCGGTGACCGAGGCGGTCACCCGGGCCGAGGGAGAGAACTTCCTCAGCACCTTCCGGACCGTCTACATCCTGGCCACCGCCTCGATGACGCTGCTCGACATGGGAGCCGACGCGCGGCCGGACCTGGCCCGGGCCCTCGAGGCGGCGACGCGGGCGCGCGCCACCCATCCGGAGCAGCCGCTCCTCGGCTTCCTCCACGGCCAGGTGCTCACCATCGAGGCGCGGCGCGCCCTGCTGGACGGCCAGGACCCGATGCCGGCCGTCGGCGAGGCGCGCCGCCTGCTCACGGAGGCCGTCCTGCGGATGGGCAACCCGGCGGTGGCCGCCGAGACACGGACCATGCTCTCCCTCCTGGAGGGGCGCTGGCGGGTCACCCGCGGCCTGGATCCCGGCGCGGCGCTCGCCGAGGCGGAGCGCGGGTTCGCCCGGCTCGAGGTGGAGGTGAAAGGGACGATGGCCGGCCCGATCGGCCGCGCCGCCTGCGCGCTGGAGCGGGCCCGCTGGCTCAGGCGGCAGGGTGGCGACGCCGCCGCGGCCGCCCGGCGGGGCCTGGCGCCGGTGGAGGAGGCCATCCGGCGGGGCGGGCTCGATCCGACGCCGCGGGTGGTGCAGGCCAGGCTCCTGGGGTTCACCGGCGACGTGGACGGCGGGCGGGCGGCCCTGGCGCGGACCCTGGCGGGGAACGCCCTGGTGGGCGGCGGGGCCGAGGCCCGGCTCGCCGCGGCGGAGCTGGGCGTCCCCTGAGCTCGCTGGGCCCGGCCGGACCTCCGGCGCGGGCCGCCGAAGTGGTCCACCCGCTATCGGCGAAGTGGACCCTTCGATCCTGGACGCGAGGTCCTAGGGTCGCCCATCAGCGCGGCCGGGCCGCGAGGGGGAACCATGGGCGAGCGCACGATGAGGCTGGGGTTGGCCTGGGGGCTGGTGGCGGCGCTGGCGGGGTGCGGCGGGGGGGCTCCCGTCAACCCGCCGGTCACGGCGGCCGTCCCGGGCGTGGTCGGTCTCACCCAGGCGGCGGCCAGCGCCGCCATCGCCGCCGCCGGCCTCGCGGTGGGAGCGGTGACCATGACCAGCAGCGCCACCGTTCCGGCCGGCAGCGTCGCCAGCCAGGATCCGGCCGCGGGTGCCTTGGTCGCCACCGGCAGCGCGGTGGCCCTCGGCGTCTCGAGCGGCCCCGCCACGGTGACCACGCCCTCGCTCTCCGGCCTCACCCAGGCCCAGGCCGAGGCCGCGCTCGACGCCGCCGGCCTGCTGCTCGGCGCCATGACCACCGCCAGCTCCGCCACCGTACCGGCGGGCAGCGTCATCTCCCAGGTCCCCTCGGCCGGCGAGGCCGTGCTGGCCCTCTCCTCCGTCGACCTGGTGCTCTCCTCGGGCCCCGCGAGCCAGGCGTTGCCACCAGACCCGTCCGCCGTGGCGACCCCCATCTCACCCGCCCAGGCCACCAGCCTGGCGGCCTCCACCGCCTTCCTCCGGCAGGGCGAGCGCCCCATCCAGACCGGGGTGGGCGTGATCATGGATCCGCTCCGCGTGGCGGTCCTGCGAGGCGAGGTGAGGACGCGCGACGGGGCGCCGCTCCCGGGGGCCTTGGTGACCATCCTCGGGCACCCCGAGTACGGCGAGACGCTCTCCCGCGCCGACGGTCGCTACGACCTGGCCGTGAACGGTGGCGCCACGCTGGTGGTGAGCGTGGAGGCGGCGGGCTTCCTGCCGGCCCAGCGCCAGGTGGAGACGCCGTGGGACCGGTGGGTGATGGTGCCCGGGGTGGTCCTGGTCGCCCTCGACGGCGCCGTGACCGCGGTCGCCTCCGGGTCGGGCGTCCTCCAGGTGGCGCGGGGCACCGCCTCCACCGACGCGGAGGGGACCCGCCGCTCCACCGTCCTCTTCCCCGCCGGCACCACGGCCTCGCTGCTGATGGCCGACGGCACCACCGTGCCGGCGCCGGTGCTCCACGTGCGGTCCACCGAGTACACCGTGGGGACGAGCGGACCGGAGGCCATGCCCGGGACCCTCCCGCCCACCAGCGGCTACACCTACGCCATGGAGCTCTCCGCCGACGAGGCCCTGGCGGCGGGCGCGAGCCACGTGACCTTCTCCAGGCCGGTGGTCCACTACGTCGAGAACTTCCTCGGCTTCCCTGTCGGCACCGGCGTCCCGCTCGGCTGGTACGACCGGGCCGCGGGGCTCTGGCGTGCCGACGAGAGCGGCGTGGTCCTGCGGGTCCTGGGCGTCACCGGCGGCGCCGCCGACCTGGCGGTGGACGCTGGCGGTGGCCCGGCCAGCCCGGCGGCCCTGGGCGCGCTGGGCATCGACCTCGAGGAACGACAGGCCCTGGCCTCGCTCTACGTCGCCGGCCAGTCGCTCTGGCGCGTCCGCATGTCCCACTTCTCGCCGTGGGACGCCAACTGGTCCTTCGGTCCGCCTCCCGACGCGGTGGCCCCGACCCTCCCCGAGGAGCAGCCCCTCCGGGTGGCCGATGCCATGGAGGAGTGCGGCTCGGTGATCGGGTGCGAGAACCAGAGCCTCGGCGAGTCGGTGCCCCTGGCCGGCACCCCGTGGCGCCTCCACCACCAGAGCGACCGGACGCCGGGCGCGGTGGCGGGCCAGGACCTGGACATCATGCTCACCCCGCAGGACCTTCCCGCCAGCCTGCTCCGCGTCGAGCTGGTGGTGGAGGCCGCGGGCCGCCAGTGGGCCTACGCCTTCGCGCCGACCCCGTCGCGCTCCCATGCCTTCCACTTCGACGGGAAGGACGCCTACGGGCGAGACGTCTGGGGCACGGTGCCGGTCCTGGTCCGCATCGGCTACACCTACGCCGGCGTCTACGCCCAGACCAGCCGCTTCGGCTACAACGGCAACGGCATCGTCATCGACGGCAGCCGGAGCCGCCGCGAGGTGACGCTCTGGCAGCGCTACCGGGCCAGCCTGTCCCGGTGGAACGCGCTCGGGAACGGGCTGGGCGGCTGGTCGCTCTCGGTCCAGCACGTGTACGATCCGGGGAGCCAGCGGCTCCTCTACGGGGACGGGCGGACGCGCCAGGTGCCGACCGCCGCCGTCGAGAACGTACACCGCGATCCACCCGGCGCCGTCCTCCTGCAGCAAGGGACGGTGGCGCTCGGCCCCGACGGCTCGCGCTACCTCGACCTCAGGAGCCAGCAGGGCGTCCCCTCCGTGCTGCGGGTCCGCGACGACGGATCGCCGCTGTGGCTGGGGCCCGTCGAACTCGCCGGCGGTCCGGTGGTCGGGCCCGACGGCGCGCTGTTCCTCAAGGTCAAGACCAGCGCCAGCGGCCCCTGGTCCATCCGGCGCTACGTCGATCTGGGCGATGGCAGCGCCGGCCCTCCCTCCGGCACCTTCGTGGCCGGTCCCTTCAGCGCCCTCAGCTTCGAGTCCACGCCCCTGGCCGTCGGGCCGGACGGCGCCGTCTACTTCGCCGTGGACGCGCTGGTCAAGCGGGTCGGGCCGGACGGGGTGGTCTCCACCGTCGCCGGGGATGGCCTCGGCGGGCCGTCGGGCGGAGACGGGGGGCCGGCCACCGGGACCTCCCTGGGCCTGCCCAAGCACCTGGCCGTGACCGCCGACGGCAGCCTCTACATCGAGGACCGGGGCCAGGCCCGGGTGCGTCGGGTCTCGCCCGCCGGCCTCATCTCCACGGTGGCCGGCACCGGCACCCCGGGGAACACGGGCGACGGCGGCCCGGCCACCTCGGCGGCCATCGACCCACAGGGGATGGCCGTGTCGATCGATGGCGAGGTGGCCATCCTCAACAAGGGCTTCAGCCCCCTGCTCGGACAGTACGCCACGGTCCGGCTGGTCGGGACCGACGGCACGATCACCACCATCGCCGGAGGCGGTGACCGCTACGACGGGCCGGCCCTGGCCACCAACCTCGCCACCGGCGGCGCCTTCGGGAGCTACCTGGCCTTCGGCCCCGACGGCTGGCTCAACGTGGGCGGCTTCTACGGCTCCGAGCGGGTCATCCGTCGCATCCTGCCGTCCCTGCCGCGGGCGGGCCGGGGCCAGTTCGCCGTACCCGACGAGGACGGGCGGGAGGTCCACCTCTTCACCGCCGAGGGGCGGCACCTGCGGACGGTGGACGGGACCACCGGCGGCCTCGTCCGCGCCTTCGCCTATGACGACGCCGGACGGCTCGCCAGCGTGACCGACGGCGCCGGCACCACCACCGTGGAGCGAACCGGCAGCGCGCCGGCCGCCGTGACGGGCCCCTTCGGCCACCGCACGCTCCTCTCCGTCGACGCGGCCGGCTGGCTCTCCCGGATCGAGGATCCCGCCGGCGCCACCTGGGCGCCGACCGCCTCGGCCAGCGGGTTGCTGCAGGGCCTCACCGATCCCCTGGGCCGGACGCACACCTACGCCTACGACGCCCGCGGGCGGCTCCTCGAGGACCGCGGCCCCGCAGGCGCGGTGACCACCCTGGCGCGCGTCGAGACGGCCACCGGGCTCAGCGTCACCACCACCACCGCCCTCGGCCGCAGGCGCCGCTACGACGTGGCGTACCTGGCGGCCGGGGGCGTCCACCGCACCGTGGTGGAGGCCTCGGGCGCCACCCGCGCCTGGTCACTGGTCGCCGACGGGGTCGAGCGAGCGACCGCCGCCGACGGGACGGTCACCACCGTGACCTGGGAGCCCGATCCGCGCTGGGGCATGGCAGCGCCCTTCCCGAAGACCACCGAGATCAGGACGCCGGGGGGCACCACGCGGACCATCACCTCCACCCGGACCGCGGCGCTGTCGACGCCTGGGGATCCGCTCGGGCCCGCCGACCTGGTGGAGACGGTGACGGAGGCCGGTCGGACCTGGCGCGCCGCCTACGCGTGGGCGACACGCACCTGGACGCTCACCTCGCCGGGCGGGCGCGTCAGCAACCAGCGGCTCGATCCCGCTGGCCAGACGGCCTCGATCGCCGCGGCGGGCCACACGCCGCTCACCTTCAGCTTCGACTCGTCGGGGCGGGTGGTGGGGAGCGCCGAGGGCGCCCGCACGCGGTCCTTCGCATGGGGCGCCGACGGCCGCCTGGCCAGCCTGACCGACGCCGTCGGCAGGACCACGACCTTCGCGCGGGACGCGCTCGGTCGGGCCACCAGCGAGCTCCTGCCGGGGGGACGCACCCTCGGGCTGGCCTACGACGCGGTCGGCAACCTCGCCGCCGTGACGCCGCCCAGCCGGGGCGCCCATACCCTGGAGTGGTCGCCGGTGGACCTGCTGGCCGGCGTCACGCCGCCGCCGGTGGACGGGGCGGGCACCCGCACCACCACCTATGCCCATGACGCCGACCGGAACCGCACCGGCGCCGGCCTGCCGGACGGCGATGTCGTCGTCCAGGCCTGGGCGGATCCCGCCGGCGGCCTGATCGGCACGGACGGCCAGCTGGCCTCGACGGCCAGCGCCGCCGGCACCGCCCGCTTCGGCTGGGACGCTGCCGGGAGGCTCGCCTCGGCGACGGCCGACGGGGTCACCTTCTCCGTGGCTTACGATGGCGCGCTGGTCACCAGCCAGTCCTGGACCGGCGCCGTGGCCGGCGTGGTCACGGCCGCCTTCGACGCGCAGCACCGGCCGGTCTCCCTGACCGTGGCCGGCGTCCCCACCGCGCTGGCCTACGACGCCGACGGGCTGCTCACCGGCGCCGGGGCGCTCTCCGTCACCCGCGACGCCGCCAGCGGCCTGCCGGTCGCCACCGGGCTCGGCGCCGTGGCCACGGTCGAGGGCTGGAGCCCCCTCGGCGAGCCGGCCACCTCGGCGGCCTCGGCCGGCGCCACCGCCCTCTACGGCGTGTCCCTCACCCGGGACGCGCTCGGGCGGATCACGGGAGTGGCGGAGACGGTGCAGGGCGTCTCCCGGACCGTCGGCTACGGCTATGACACGGCCGGCCGGCTGGCCGCGGTCACCGTGGACGGATCCCTGGCCGCGGCCTACGGGTACGACCCGCAGGGGAACCGGACCTCGCTCGCCACCGGCGGGATCACCGTGGGCGCGACCTTCGACGCCCAGGACCGGCTCCTCACCGCGGGCTCGAACACCTACGGCTGGACGCCCACCGGCACCCTGGCCTCCCGCAGCGGCGCGGCCGGCGCCACCACCTTCCAGCACGACGCCCAGGGCCGGCTCAGGGGCGCGGTGCTGCCGGACGGCCGGCGGCTCGACTACCTGCTCGACGGCCTGGGACGGCGGGTCGGGAAGCGGGTGGACGGCCTGCTCGCCGAGGGGTTCCTCTTTGACGGCGAGCGGCCGGTGGCCTGGCTCGACGGCGCCGGAGGGGTCATCGCGGTCTTCGTCTACGGCCCGCGAGGCCACGCGCCGGAGTACCTGGTCTCCGGGGCGGCCACCTATCGCATCGTCGCCGACCACCTCGGCAGCCCGCGCCTGGTGGTGGACGCCGCCACCGGCGCGGTGGTGCAGCGGCTCGACTACGACGCCTTCGGCGAGGTCCTCCTCGACAGCAACCCCGGCTTCCAGCCGTTCGGCTTCGCCGGCGGCCTGCGCGACCTGGACACCGGCCTCACCCACTTCGGGGCCCGGGACTACGACCCCGCCACCGGCCGCTGGACCTCCAAGGACCCGCTCGGCTTCGCGGCCGGCGACGGCAACCTCTACGCCTACGCCGGGAACGATCCGGTGAACCGGATCGATCCCTCGGGCCTCGCCGAGGTCTGCGCCGCCCGCCGCCACGTCAGGCCCGGAGACACGCTCTTCATCAACGCCGCGGACACCACGTTGCTGGAGTGGGCCAGCGCCGGCTCGAGACCACTGAAGCGCTTCCAGCCGGGAACGACGGTCACCTTCCGCGGCATCGACCCGGCCGACAGCCGGTTCATCCAGGTGGAGCAGGGTGGCCAGGCGGGCTACATGCTCAGGCAGGACCTCTCGAACCAGCACTTCGGAACCGAGGTCCTGCCCGGCATCCCGGTCGTTGGACGGCCCCTGGACGCCCATGCCTACCCATCCTACGGCGCCGGGACCAAGGGGTGACCGAGCCGCGGCTGCGCCCAACCTCCGGGGGCCACTCCCGGAGGTGGTCCACCCGCTATCGGCGAAGTGGACCCTTCGCTTCCTGACGTGGCGCCCTAGGGTCTCCCCATCACCGCGGCCGGGCCGCGAGGGGGAAGCATGGGCGTGCAGACGAGGCGGCTGGGCTTGGCGGTGGTGCTGGCGGCGGCGCTGGCAGGGTGCGCGGGAACGGCTGGCACCGCGGATGGCACCGCGGCCATCGGCGCTGCGGGCGGCACGGTGACCGAGGCCGGCGGCGCGTCGGTGGTGGTGCCGGCCGGCGCCTTCGAGGCCGAGACCACGCTGCGGATCGCCAAGGACGCGACCGGCGCGCCGGCCCTCCCGGCGGGGCTGACCGCCGCTGGCGACACCTACGTCATCACTCCCCACGGCGGGTCGTTCGCGCAGCCGGTGGAGGTGCGGATCCCGGCGCCGGCGCTGTCGCTGCAGCCGAACGAGGAGCTCAAGCTCGCCAAGGCCCAGCCTGGCGGGGAGTGGGTCATCCTCGGGGACAGCGTGCTCGCCGAAGGTGTGCTGAGCGCCCAGGTGAGCAGCTTCTCGTTCTTCGTGGCGTTGCGGGGGAGCTACCCGCTGCCCGTGCTCCAGGCCCCCACCTTCTCGGTCACCACCAGCCTCACCTGCGTCCACCAGCCCTGCGAGGCCGTGGTCGGCAGCGTCATCGCCAACCTCTCGGTCGCCACCAACGGCGGTCAAGTGCCACGGGACTGCCAGAAGCCGGTGCTGGTGGTCGTCAGCCGTGGGCTCCGCGGTGGCGCTCCCTACAGCCTGCCCCGGGAGACGGTCAGCATCGATGGCGGCCTGGCCACGATCTTCGGTGACCCGGGCCCCGCGGGGATCTCGCAGGAGATCCGCATCTCGGTGGAGCTGGCGTGCCTCTCTGGCCCGGGCAGGCGCCTGGGTCCAGAGCAGGTCATCCGGTGGCGCCCGTTCCCGGCCTATCCAGCGCTCGCCGTGGCGGGCTCGCCGGCAGGCCTGGATGTCGTGGAGGGGCTGGAGGCACAGGTCCGTGCCGTGCTGCTGGGCGGCGCCGTGCAGCTCGACGCTCGCGGCGGGCGCCCCCTCCTTCCGACCCCGGCCAACCGAGCGATCATCGACTGGGAGCGCAGCGACGACGCCGGAACCTCCTGGCGGACCATCGCGCGCTCCTACCAGGACGAGGCGAACCCGACCCCCGACCCCACCCAGTCCACGCCCTGGGCGCTCTGGGGCGTGAGCCACGGCTTCATCGCCTCGGCCTCCGATCGGGGTGCGCTCCTCCGGGTCCGCGCCTGCTACACCCCACCGGACGTCCCGGCGCCGCCTTGTGTCACCGGCCCGATCACCCAGGTCAACGTGCTCCAGCAGAGCGCCCTCCCCGCCTTCACCTCGGTCCCCCGCTCGGTCCTGGTGACCGCCGGCCAGCCCGCCACCTTCACCGCCACCGCCGGCGGCGCCCCGGCCCCTGCGCTCCGGTGGCAGACCCGGGCCGCCAACGACGCCGGCGCCTGGTCCGACGCGACCGGCGGCACCGGCGCCACCACCGGCGCGTACACCACGGCCGCCCTCTCGCTCGCCGACAACGGCCGCCAGTACCGCGCCGTGGCCACCAACGCGGCCGGCAGCGTGGAGAGCCCGGCCGTCACCGCCTCGGTGAGCGACGCCGACGTGGCCCCCACCATCACCACCCAGCCCGCCGGCCTCTCGGTGACCACCGGCAGCGACGCCGCCTTCGCCGTGGTGGCCCGCGGCACCGAGGCGCTCGCCTACCAGTGGCGCAAGGACGGCACCCCCATCGCCGGCGCCACCGGCCCGGTGCTGCGGCTCTCCGCGGTCGGCGCCGACAGCGCGGGCGCCTACTCCGTGCTGGTGTCGAACCTCGCCGGCGCGGCGGCCAGCGACACAGCCGCGCTCACGGTCAGCCCGGGCACCCCGGCCCTGGCGGCGCCGGTCATCGTCACCCAGCCCACTTCGATCGCCGTCGGCGAGGGGAGCGACGCCACCTTCGCCGTCGGCGTGAGCGGCGGCGGGCTCCTCGCCTTCCAGTGGTCCAAGGACGGGGTGCCCATCGCCGGCGCCACCGCCGCGGCCCTCACCCTCCCCGGCGTGACGCCCGCCCACCAGGGCAACTACGGGGTGCTGGTCACCAACGCGGCCGGCAGCGCCACCAGCGGGAGCGCCTCCCTCGAGGTCAGCCCCGCGCCGGCCCCGCCCGACGTGACCCCGCCCACCATCACCACCCAGCCGGCCACGCTGGTGGTCCTGCCGGGCGGCGGGGCCACCCTGGCGGTGGCGGTGACCGGCGCCGGCCCGCTCTCCTACCAGTGGACCCACGGCGACTCCTTCGTGGTCGGGGGCACCGGCCCGGTGCTCCACCTGCCCAGCGTCGGCCCGGCCGATGCTGGCGACTACGCGGTCGTCGTCACCAACGTCTTCGGCACCGCCTTCTCGGACACGGCCCAGATCATCCTGGTCGGCGCGCCGGGCATCATCACGCAGCCGGCCGATGCCAGCGTCGTGGAGGGGAGCAGCGCCACCTTCACGGTCGCGGCCACCGGCGCCGGCCTCGGCTACCAGTGGCTGCGCAACGGCCTCGTGGTCCCCGGCGCCACCGGCCCCACCCACACAACCCCGGCCACCACCCTGGCCGAGAGCGGCGCGCTCTACGCCGTGCTGGTCTACAGCGGCGCCGGGCTGGTCCAGAGCCAGCCGGCGGTGCTGACCGTCACCGCGCCGCCGGTGGTCGCAGGTCCGCCGCGGGCCACCCTCGCCGCCGGGCCACAGCACACCTGCGCCATCCGGGCCGACGCCAGCCTGGCCTGCTGGGGCGAAGGCGGGCAGCTCGGCACCGGGGACTCCACCCGCTGGTCCACGCCCTTCACCGTCCCGCTGGCCGGGGCGGTCAGCGCGGTGGCGGCCGGCGGCGCGGGCGGCTGCGCCATCCATGGCCCCGGCGACCTGAGCTGCTGGGGTGGGGGCTCCTCCCTGGCGCCGGTCCTGGTGGCCGGCCACACCGGCGTGCTGGCGGTGAGCGTGGGGACCTCCCACCGCTGCTTCGCCACCGCCGGCGGCGCCGTCTACTGCTGGGGCAGCAACAGCCTCGGCGAGCTCGGCGACGGCACCACCACCGGGAGCACCGTGCCGGTGCGAGCCCTGGGCGCGGGGAATGCCCCGGTGAGCGGCGTGGTGGCCCTCTCGGCCGGCTTCCACAGCACCTGCGCCCTCAAGGCCGACGGCACGGTCCTCTGCTGGGGCGGCGCCATCGGCTCGTCCGCCTCGCCGATCGGGGGGCTGACGGGCGTCACGGCGCTCGCGCAGGGAGAGCTCCGCCCCTGCGCGCTCTCCAGCGACCAGCTGGTGCGCTGCTGGAGCGGCACCGGGACCCCGGCCGTGGTGGCCGGGCTCACCGGCGTCACCGCCCTCGCGAGCGGCCAGCAGCACAGCTGCGCCGCCCGGGAGGACGGCTCGGTCTGGTGCTGGGGGACCGGGCTCATGGGGAACGGAAACGTCTCTGAGACGCAGCCCACGCCGCAGCGGGTGGTCGGGCTGAGCGGCGTCGGCGCCGCGGCGGCCGGCTGGCAGCACACCTGCGCCCTGCGCGCCGCCGGCACCCTGACCTGCTGGGGCGCCAACACCGTGGGGCAGCTCGGCACCGGGGACACCGCCCCGAGGACCACGCCGACCGACCTGGCGGATGGCGCCATCTGGATGGGCCCGTGAACCAGCACCCGCCCGATTGACGCTCCGGGGGCCCGCCCCCTACATTCGCCCGCCATGGGCTACCTCGGCATCGACCTCGGCCGCGCCCGCATCGGGCTGGCCCTCGCCGACGCGGTGCTCCGCACCGCGCGCCCGCACTCGACCGTCCACCGCCGCAGCGACGCGGTGGACCTCGCGGCCATCGCCGAGGTGGCCCGCGAGTACGAGGTCACCACCGCGGTGCTCGGGCTGCCGCTCAACATGGACGGGAGCGAGGGAGACTCGGCCCGCTTCGCCCGCGGCTTCGGGGCCAAGCTCGGCGCAGCCCTCGGCGTCCCGGTGGAGCTCCAGGACGAGCGGCTCTCCACCTTCGAGGCCGAGGGGCGCCTGAGGGAGCGCGGCGTCAAGGCCAAGGACCAGCGCGCCCTCATCGACGCCGAGGCGGCAGCGGTCATCCTGCAGTCCTGGCTGGACGGGAGGACCCAGTGAAGCGGCTCCTGCGGGTGGGCGCCGTGCTCCTGCTCGCCGCGCTGGCCGCCGCCGCCGCCTTCGCCTGGGTGGCCTGGCGCGAGCTGGAGGCCTTCCGCACCACCCCGCACGGCGCCACCGAGGAGGTGGTGGTGGAGATCGCCCCGGGCAGCTCGCCGCGGGCGGTGGTGCGGGCCCTGGCGCGGGCCGGGGTGCTGGCCGACGACGAGCTGGCCTGGCGCTACGTGCGCTGGGTGAAGAAGGAGCCGCGCCCCTTCAAGGCCGGCGAGTACGCCTTCGCCGGCCTGCTCACGCCCGACCAGGCGCTGGAGCGGGTTTACCGCGGGGAGATCCGGCTCTACCGCTTCACCGTGCCGGAGGGGCTGCGCGCCGAGGAGATCGCCGAGGTGGTGGCGCGGAGCGGCCTGGCCACCGCCGAGGACTTCCTGCTGCTGGCGCGCGACCCGGCCGTGGCGCGCGCCGCCGGGGTGCCGTTCGACTCGCTGGAGGGCTACCTCTTCCCCGACACCTACGCCTTCGCCAAGGGGGTGACCGCCCGCCAGATCGTGGACGCCATGCTGCGGCGCTTCCGCGAGGCCTGGACGGCGGCCGAGGCGGGCCGCGGCCCCGGCGTCACGCTCGACGAGGCCCAGGCGGTCACGCTGGCCTCCATCGTCGAGAAGGAGACCGGCCAGGTGGCGGAGCGGCCCCGCATCGCCTGCGTCTTCCACAACCGGCTGGCGCGCGGCATGCGCCTGCAGACCGACCCCACCGTGATGTACGCCACCTTCCTGCGCACCGGCCGCTGGTCGAAGAACATCAGCCGCGCCGACCTGCTGGCGGCGCACCCGTACAACACGTACACCGCCGCCGGCCTGCCGCCCGGCCCCATCGCCAGCCCGGGCGCCGCCGCCCTGGCGGCCGCCCTGGCCCCGGCCACCTGCGCCGACCTCTTCTTCGTCTCGCGCAACGACGGCACCCACGTCTTCTGCCCGGACCTGGCCTGCCACGAGGCGGCGGTGCGGCAGTGGCAGGTGGAGTTCTTCCGGCGCAAGCGCCCCTGAGCGGGGCCGCGGTGGCCACTGCGGCGGCCACCCCACCGAGCGCGCGCCTTAGTGACTGTAGGACGCGCGCGCACATCGTGAATTTCGGTTCGCCCCGCGCGCATGGTACCTTCCGCGGCGATGGACCGCCCCGACGACGCCCCGCGCCGCCGCCGCGGCCCGCTCCTCCTCCTCGGCGCCTCGGCCCTGGTGGTCGGCGCCGGCCTCGCGACCTGGCTGGCTGTCCGCTCCGCCGCGCCCACCGCCCTGCCCGCGGCCCTGGCCCAGGCCGAGGCGCCCGCCGCCGCGCCGCCCGCCCCCCCTCCCCCGCCGCCGCCCGAGCGGTTCGAGTCGATGACGGCCCGGCTCGGCCGCGACCAGACGCTCGGCCAGGTGCTCCCCACGATGGGCCTCTCCTCGGCCGAGGCGCTCGCCGTGGTGGCCGCGCTCCAGCCGGTCTTCCCCTGCCGCAAGGCCCGCGTCGGCGACCAGCTGGTGGTGGAGCGGCGGGCCGGCGAGCAGGCGCTGCACCGCTTCAGCTTGCGCCAGGGGCGCGCCGACGAGTGGCTCGTCACCCGCGGGGCCGACGGCACGCTCACCGCCGCCAAGCGGCCGGTGGTCCTGGAGACCAGCGTGGCCCGGGTGGCCGTCACGGTGCAGGGCTCGCTCTACGAGTCGATCGACCGGTCCGACGAGGATCCGGTGCTGGCGGTGCTGGCCTCCGACGTGCTGGCCTGGGACGTCGACTTCTACCGCGACGTGCGCGGCGGCGACCGCATGACCGTGCTGGTGGAGAAGGTCTCCGCCGACGGCCAGCTGCTGCGCTACGGCGAGATCCTGGCCATCGAGTACCAGGGGCCGGCGGCCGGGCGGAAGCGGCTCTTCCGCTGGACCGCGCCCGACGGCCAGGCCAGCTACTTCGACGACGAGGGGCAGAGCGCCAAGCGCGGCTTCCTCAAGACCCCGCTCAAGTTCGCCCGCCTCACCTCCGGCTTCGGCAACCGCCGCCACCCGCTGCTCGGCTACCAGCGCGCCCACACCGGCGTGGACTACGGCGCGCCGGTCGGCACCCCGGTCTGGGCGGTGGGCGACGGGGTGGTGCGCCAGGCCGGGTGGAACGGCGGCTGCGGCAAGTCGGTGACGGTGCGCCACCGCAACGGCTACGAGACCCTCTACTGCCACCTCTCCAGCGTGGCGGTGGCGGCCGGCAGCGCGGTGTCGCAGAAGCAGGTGCTCGGCGCGGTGGGCAACACCGGCCTCTCCACCGGGCCGCACCTGCACTACGCGGTGCTGCGCGGCGGGTCGTACGTCAACCCGCTGCAGCTCAAGGTGCCGCGCGACGCCCCGGTGAAGGCCGCCTGGATGGAGGGCTTCCGCGCCGAGATCGCGCCGCTGAGGACGAGGCTGGACGGGGAGCCGGTGGCGAGTCGTTGACCCGAGCCGGCTCTGCCGGCGAGCCAACCGAGCCGGCTCTGCCGGCGAGTGCCTTTCCCGAGCCGGCTTGCCGGCGAGGCTTCACCCCGAGCCGGCTTGCCGGCGAGGCTTGACTGTCCCTAGCGTCCCCCAAAGCAAACCGGGCGCCCCCTGTGAAGGGAGCGCCCGTCTCGTTCTTCTCGGGTCGCCGGCTGCGCCGGCTCCGTGAAGCACTCGCCGGCAGAGCCGGCTCGGGTTTACTCGCCGGCTGCGCCGGCTCGGATCAACGCCTCCGCCGCCTGGCCTTCTCCGCCAGCAGCGGCTTCTCGCCCACCACCTTGCCGTTGAGCGCGTTCACCACGCCCTCGAGCACCTCGGGCTTGACCTCCAGGAACACGTGGCTGCGGCGCAGCTCGATCACCAGCAGCTCGGTGCCGGGGGCGTTGGCCTCCACCAGGGCGCGGACCTTGGCCTCGTCGGCCCCATCCACCTCGCCGTAGGAGACGAAGACCCGACCGCGGGACGGGCGGGCCTCCCCGCGGGGCTCGCGCCCGCCGCCGTCGCGCCCGGAGAACTCGCGCTCGGCGGCGACCTCCAGGCTGGGGGTGGTCTCGTCGCGGGTGCCCTCGTCCAGCGTGGCGTCCACCTCGATGGTCGGGATGGAGGCCGGGGTCTCCTCGCCGGCGTCGCGGCCCAGCTGGACCTCGCGCACCGGGCGCCGCTCGCGCGGCGGCCTGGGCGGCCGCGGCGGCGCCTCGCTCGGCGCGGGCGCCGGGCCGGAGGCGGTCACCTCGCCGGCCGGGGCCGGGGCGTCGGCCGCCGGGGCCTCGCGCGGCGGGCGCTCGGGGCGCTCGGCGCGCTCGGGCCGGGGGCCGCGGTCGGGGCGCTCGCCCCGCTCGCCGCGGTCGCGCCGCGGGCCACGCCCCTCGCGCGGCCGGTCGCCGCGCTCGGCGCGCTCGCTGGCGCGCTCGCGGTCCTTGACGAAGCCGGCCTCCTGCCGCTCCTTGCGCTCGTGCTCCTGCCGCTTGTGCTCCGCCTTCTGCACGTCCGTCATCTTCTCGATGCGGTGGTGCGTGAAGAAGTACTTGAGGGCGAAGGCGGTCAGGTAGTCACCGTCGGGGCGGACCTTGAGCTGCTGCGCCAGCGGGATGTAGGCCTCGAAGATGGAGGCGCTCATGGCCTCCTTCAGCTCGGCCACGTGGCGCTCGGTCCAGCGGTGCTTGGCCTCGTCCGGCGTGGGGAGCTTGCGCTCCTCGAAGACCACGTTGAACTTCTTCTGCAGGGCCGAGAGGGTCATGATCTCGGCGCCGGACACCAGGGAGAGGCTGGTGCCCTTCTTGCCGATGCGGCCGGTGCGCCCCACCCGGTGCATGAAGACCGAGGGGTCCTCCGGCAGCGAGTAGTTCACCACGTGGGACAGGTCGGAGATGTCGATGCCCCGCGCCGCGATGTCGGTGGCCACCATGAAGCGGACCTCGCCGCGCTTCACCTTGGCCATGACCCGCTCGCGCTCCTTCTGCGGCAGCTCGCCGTTGAGCAGCTCGGCGTCGTAGCCGTTGCGGTTGAGCACCGCCGTCACCAGGCCGGTGTCGCTCCGCGTGTTGCAGAAGACGATGGCCGACTCCGGCTCCTCCTGCTCGATCATGTAGAGCAGGTTGCGCGGCTTCGGGTAGGCGTCCACCGTGTGGTAGAGCACGTTGTGGATGTTGTCGACCTTGTACTCGTCGCCGGAGAGCAGGATGGTCTCGGGCGTGGTCAGGTACTGCTTGATGATCTGCTCGATGTCGGCCGGGACGGTGGCCGAGAAGAGCAGCTGCTGGCAGTCCTGGGGCAAGTGGTCGAGGATGCGCGTCACCTCCTCGAAGAAGCCCATGTTGAGCATCTCGTCCGCCTCGTCGAGGCAGGACACCAGGCACTCGTCGAGCACCAGGGTCTTGCGCCGCAGGTGGTCGTAGATGCGCCCGGGGGTGCCCACCACGATCTCGGCGCCCGCCTTGAGCTTGTCGAGCTGGTCGCCCATCGAGGCGCCGCCGTAGATGGTCACCACCGTGAGGTCGCGGTGCTTGGCCAGCTCGGCGAACTCCTCCGCCACCTGGATGGCCAGCTCGCGGGTGGGGCACATCACCAGCGCCGAGGGCTTGCGGCGCCCGTCGGGGATGCGCTCCAGCGTGGGGATGGCGAAGGCGGCCGTCTTGCCGGTGCCGGTCTTCGACCGGACGATGACGTCCTTGCCGTCGCGCACCGGGCGGAAGGTGCGGGCCTGCACCGGGGTGGGCGTGAGGTACCCCTTCTCCGCGATGGCCCTGCGGAGCGCCTCCGACAGGTTCATCTCGTCGAAGGTCATCTCTGCGACGTAGTCCGACGAAGCCAGGGCCGTGGGCCCGGGCAGCTGCTCGTTCTCCATGTCACCACTCGTTCCGTGAGTGGCGCATGGCGGCTTCGCCGTTCCGCGTGAGCCCCGGTCCGCCTGGGACCGGGGGCCACGCCGTGCCGCGAGGCACACCATGCGCCGGTGGTCCTCCCGCGGCTTGCACGGGAGGCGGCAGCCTTATATCACATCCCCAGGTGGCCAGAATTCCCCGGCCCGGCCTCACCCCCACCACCGATGCCGCACGACCCAGACGACGAGGCCCTGGCCGCCGAGGCACCGGCCGCTCCCGTGCCCGCCCCGGCGCGCGACGCCGGGCTGGCGCGCTACGACCCGCTGCGGGCCTACATGGCCGAGGTGGCGCGCCACCCGGTGCTCTCCCGCGAGGAGGAGCACGAGCTGGCCCTGCACTACCGCGACACCGGCGACGTGCAGGCCGCCTACCGCCTGGTGGCCTCCAACCTGCGCCTGGTGGTGAAGATCGCCCACGAGTACCGGCGCACCGCCTTCCAGCTCCTCGACCTCATCCAGGAGGGCAACCTCGGGCTGATGCAGGCGGTGAAGAAGTACGACCCGATGAAGGGGGTCAAGCTCTCCTCCTACGCCGCCTGGTGGATCCGCGCCTACATCATCCGCTTCGTCATGGAGAACTGGCGGCTGGTGAAGCTCGGCACCACCCAGGCGCAGCGCAAGCTCTTCTTCAACCTCTCCAAGGAGCGGGAGAAGCTGCTGGCGCGCGGCATCGACCCCACCCCGCAGCTGCTGGCGCGCAACCTGGACGTCGAGGTGAAGGAGATCGACGAGATGACCGCCCGCATGGCGGCCGACGACCTCTCGCTCGACGCCCCGGCCCGGGTGGGCGACGAGGAGGGCGGCCCCTCCCGGCTGGAGCGGGTGGCCGCCAGCCGGGCCACCCCGGCCGACGTGGCGCTGGGCGACCAGGAGCTCAAGCTCCTCTTCCGGGAGCAGCTGGCCGCCTTCGCCGCCACCCTCACCGACGAGAAGGAGCGCTACATCTTCGAGCACCGCCTCCTGCCGCCAGAGGGAGTCGAGCCGCTCACCCTCCAGGTGATCGGCGACCGCTACCGGCTGACCAGGGAGCGAGCCCGGCAGATCGAGGCCAAGCTGACGGGGCGGCTGCGCCAGCACCTCAAGGCGGCGATCCCGGACTTCGAGCTGCTCGGGCCGCCGGGCGATCCGGAGGACTGACCGCCGCCCCGCCCCGGCCGCGCCCCGCCCCGCCGGTGCGCCCGCGCTGGGCCGCCACGCCGGCCGCGCCCACCACCAGCAGCCAGGCCAGCAGGAGGAACGGCCGCGCCGCCAGCTCGCGGGCCTCGGGCGCGGCCGAGGCCGCCACCAGCGCCAGCAGGCCGGCGCCGGCCAGGGCCGCGCCCAGGAGCGACGCCAGGGCCCGAGCGGTGAGGTCGGCGACCAGCAGCGCCACCGCCCCGGTGGCCAGCCCGCCGGCCAGCAGGCCGAAGGCCGTGGACCCGGCGATGGGGACCGCGGCGCCGAGCACCGCGCCGGGCAGCGCCCCGGCGGCGAAGGTCACCAGCGGCGGGAAGGCCACGCCCAGCACCGCCAGCGCCGCGGCCCCTGCCGCCGCCAGCGCCGGGCGCGGCAGCCCAGGCCAGCGCGCCTCGAGGTACGGCGCGGCCGCCAGGGCCGCCAGCGCGCCCACCGCGGCGCCGCCCAGGAGGCCCATCGGCCGCCGCCAGCGCGCCCCCGCCACCAGCAGCACGATCCCGGCCGCCGCCAGGACGGCGCCGACCGCCACCGGGAGCCGCGCCGACAGGCCAGCCAGCCCGACCAGCCCGGCCAGGCCCTCCTCGCCGCGCGCGGCGGCGGCCACCAGGAAGGCCGTCTCGGCGGGATCGACGGCCACGCCCTACCCGGCCAGCAGCCAGCCCAGGATGGCGGCCATCCCTGCCACCCCGGCCAGCCCCACCGCCACCGCGCCGGGCTCCGGCTCCAGCCTGGCCAGCGCCTCGGCCGCCTCACGTCCCACCGCGTCACCGAGCCCCTCGGCGCCGAGCAGCCGGCGCGCCTCGGCCCGGGCGGCGCGGTGGTCCCCGGCGTCCAGCAGCGCCTCCAGGCGGCCCGCCGCGCTCCGCTCCTTGTGCGCCTTGCTCATCGCTCCAGGGTAGCACGCACCCAGGCGCCCCCTCCTGTCCAGGGTGCGACCATTTCAACCGTCAGGTCGCCTTGCCGACGGCGGTGGCCGCGCGCTAGGAAGGAGCCACCAACCGGGGGCGGGAGGTGCCGATGCGTCCGCTGGTACCCGTCGTCGCAGCAGCCTTCCTCGTGGCCCTGTCGGCCTGCCAGGAGACGCCGACGCCGGCCCCGGCCCCGCCGCGGCAGGTCAGCTACGACGGCGCCACCACCATCGCGCGCCGCTACCTGCCGCTCCTGGCGCCGATCCTGGAGCGCCGCGGGATCGTGCTGCAGATCCGGACCAGCGGCGGCGGGCGCGGGCTTGAGGCCATGTTCGCCGGCCAGGTCGAGGTGGCCGGCCTGGGGCGGGCCCTCACCGCCACCGAGCGCGAGCGCCGCCCGTACACCGCCATCTTCGGCCACGACGCCCTCGGGGTCTGGGTGAGCGAGGCCAACGGCGTGAAGGGGTTGACCCGCGCCCAGGTGAAGGCGCTCTTCACCGGAGCCGCCACCAACTGGAAGCAGGTGGGCGGCGCCGACCGCGCGGTGGTGACCTGCACCGAGCGGCACGACTCCAAGCGCAGCACCCTGGAGTCCTTCCAGGCGCTGGCCCTGGAGGGGGCGGCCTACGCCCCGTCGCGCCAGCTGGAGGACGCGGCCGACTGCCTGGCCCTGGTGGCCGCCGAGCCGGGCGGGGTGGCGGCGGCCTCGACGGCCTACGCCATCCCCGGCGTCCGGCCCCTGGCCATCGACGGCCTCTACCCGGACGGCGCCAGCGTCCGCGCCAGCACCTACCCGCTCACCCGCCCGCTGCTGCTGGTGGCCCGGCAGCCGCCGACCGGCGCCGTCAAGGAGCTCTTCGACCTGGCGCTCTCGGCCGAGGGGCAGGCGCTGGTGGAGCGGGCCGGCTTCGTGGCCGCCCGGTAGCCCGGGGGCCAAGTCCAGGGTGGCGGCCGACCCCGGTCCGCCGTATGAGGGAGGGCGCCCGGAATGATCCGGGGGCCGACCCCGTTCCCACCGCGATGTCCACGCACCTCACCCGACGGCGCTTCCTCGGCGCCCTCGCCGCCGGCGCCGCCGCGGCCGCCCTGCCCCTGCGCGGCCGGGCCGCCACCGCGGCCAGCCCGGTGGCCATCGGGCAGATCCGCCACGGGGGCCGCTGGGACCCGCGCCCCGGCTCGCTGCGCCGCCTCGGCTGGGAGCTGGCCCGCCGCACCTCCATCGAGACCACGCCGGATCCGGTGCCGGTCCGCCTCGACGCCCCCGGGCTGCACCGCCACCCCTGGCTCTCGCTCTCCGGCGACGGCGCCCTGCCGCCGTTCAGCGAGGCCGAGCGGGCGGCGCTGCGCCGCCACCTGCAGTACGGCGGGTTCCTGCTGGTGGACTCGGCCGACGGCTCCGACGGCGGCGGCTTCGACGCCTCGGTGCGGGCCGAGCTGGCCCGGGTCCTCCCCTCCGCGCCCCTCCGGCCGGTGCCGCAGCAGCACGTGCTCTACAAGGCCTTCTACCTGGTTGACCACCAGGGTGGCCGGCTGCTGGTGAAGCCCTGGCTGGAGGCGCAGGCGCTCGACGGCCGGCTGGCGGTGGTCTACTCGCAGAACGACCTGGGCGGCGCCTGGGCCCGCTCCGAGCTGGGCGACTGGGAGCACGCCTGCACCCCCGGCGGCGAGCCGCAGCGCGAGCAGGCCTTCCGGCTGGGGGTCAACCTGGCCATGTACGCGCTCTGCACCGACTACAAGGACGACGCCGTGCACCTCCCCTTCATCATGAAGCGGCGGACCTAGGGCGGCGCGGGGCACGGCCTGGACACCGCGGCGTACAACGACTGGCGCCTCGGCGCCCTCACGCCGCTGCCCGGCTGGGCCCTCGGGCTGGCCGCCCTGGCGGCGCTGGCCGCGGTCTGGCTGGCCTGGCGCAGCCTGCGCGGCGAGGCGCGGCCGGCGCGGCGGGCCACCCTGGTGGGCCTGCGCGGCGCCACGGCGCTGCTGGCCCTCTTCCTGCTGGCGGAGCCGGCGGTGCAGCTGCTGCAGACGGCCCGGGTGCGCCACCGCTTCGCCGTGCTGGTGGACACCTCGCGCTCCATGCGCTTCCCGCTGGAGGCCGGCGGGCCCAGCCGCGCCGAGGCGCTGGCCGCCTTCGTGGCCGAGCACCGCGCCGAGCTGGCCGGGCTGGCCGAGCGGGTGGACGTGGAGTGGTCGGCCTTCTCTGGCGAGAGCGCGCCGGTGGACGCCGCGGCGGTGGCCGGCGGCCTCGCCTCGCCAGGTGGCCGGACCGACCTCCTGGGCGCGCTGCAGGCGGCCGCCGCCGGGAGCGGCGCGTCGCGGAAGCTGGCCGGGGCGCTGGTGCTCTCCGACGGCGCCGACAACGCGGCGCTGGCCGCCGGCCTCACCCCGGCCGCCCGGGCCGAGCTGCGCTCCCTGGGGGCGCCGGTCAACACCGTGGCCTTCGGCCGCGCGGCGCCCCGGGACCTGGCCGTCGAGCGGGTGGCGGTGGACGACTTCGCCTTCGTGCGCAACACCGTGACCGTCGAGGTGACGCTGCGGGCCCACGGCCTGGGCGCCGAGGCCTTCACCCTGGCCCTGCGGCGCGAGGGGGCGGTGGTGGCGCAGGCGCAGGTCCGGCTGGAGGCGGGCCAGGAGAAGCTGGTGGTGCCGCTGGCCTTCGCGCCCGACGCGACGGGCACCTTCGTCTTCACCGTGGCGGCGCCGGTGCTGCCCGGCGAGGCGGTGGCGGAGAACAACCAGCGCTCCTTCGTGCTGCGGGTCATCCGCGATCGGGTGCGGGTGCTGCTGGTGGCCGGCCGGCCGAGCTGGGACGAGCGCTTCCTGCGCGGGCTGCTCAAGCAGGACCCCAACGTCGATCTCATCAGCTTCTACATCCTGCGCACCAACACCGACACGCCCGGGCCGCAGGAGCAGCTCTCGCTCATCCCCTTCCCGGTGCAGGAGATCTTCGGGCCCCAGCTCAAGACCTTCGACGCCGTCATCCTCTGCAACTTCGCCTACCTGCCCTACCGGTCGCTGGAGATCGAGCGCTTCCTGCCCAACCTGCGCGACTACGTGCGGGCCGGCGGCGGCCTGGCCATGCTGGGCGGCGAGCAGAGCTTCGGCGAGGGGCGCTACGGGGCCACGCCGCTGGCCGACGTGCTGCCGGTGGTGGCGCTCGACGGGGCCGGGCTGGTGGAGGAGCAGGTGGCGCCGCGGCTCACCGCCGAGGGGCGCCGCCACCCCATCACCGCGCTGGGGGCCGGCGAGGCCGCCAGCGCCGCCGCCTGGGAGCGGCTCCCGCCGCTCGAGTCGCTCAACCGGACCCGGGCGCTGCCGCCGGGCTCGGGGGCCACGGTGCTGCTGGAGGCGCCCGGCGTCCTGGAGGACGGCCGCCCCGCCCCGGTGGTGGCGGTCCGCGAGGTGGGCGCCGGGCGGACCCTGGCGGTGGCCAGCGACGGCGCCTGGCGGTGGGGCTTCGTGGCGGCCGAGCGGGGCGAGGGCGATCGGGCCTACCGCCGCTTCTGGAGCGGCGCGCTGCGCTGGCTGGTGCGCGACCCCGAGCTCACCCCGCTCAAGGTGGAGCCCGACCAGCCCAGCGTGGAGCCCGGCGCGCCGGTGGGCCTCTCGCTGGCGGTGCGCGGCGCCGACTACGCTCCGGCTCCGGGCCGCCCGGTGGCGGTGGAGCTGGTGGCCGAGGACGGCCGGGTGGTGGGCCGGGCCGGCGCCACCTCCGGCGCCGACGGCGCCGCCCGCGTCGAGCTGGTGCCGCCCGGGCCCGGCGCCTACAAGGTGGTGGCCAGGAGCGAGGGGACGGCCGGCGCCGCCGAGGTGGCCACCACGGCCGTGGCGGTGCGCGGGGCCGGGCCGGAGGACGCCGACGCCGTGCCCCGCCCCGACCTCCTGGGCGCCCTGGCCGAGGCCACCGGCGGCGCGGCCTCGGTGCTGCCCGGCGGCGACCTGCCGGCCCTGGCGCTGACCGACCCCGAGGTGGTGGAGATCGGGCGCCGCAAGGACCAGCCGATCTGGGACCGCTGGTGGTACCTGGCGGCGCTGACCGTCACGCTGGGCGCCGAGTGGGTGCTGCGGCGGCGCTGGGGCTACTGGTAGCATGCCGCCCGTGCCGCGACTCCGCGCCGTCGTCACCGACCTCGACAACACGCTCTACCCCTGGGTGGACTACATCGTCCCGTCGCTGGAGGCGATGGTGGACTCGCTGGTCTCCACCACCGCCCTGCCGCGGGTCCGCATCGTCCAGTCGCTCAAGGCGGTCTACTCCAAGTACCAGTCGAACGAGTACCCGTTCGCCATCCAGGAGTCCGAGCTGTTCGCCCCCTACGAGGCCGACTTCGACTCCTTCAGCGCGCTGGTGCTCGATCCGGCCCGCCGGGCCTTCAAGGCCGCCCGCGAGCGCTACCTGCGCCCGTACGGCGGGGTGCGCGAGACGCTGGACGCCATCCGGGCGCGCGGCCTCAAGCTGGTGGCCCTCACCGACGCCCCGCGCAACGCGGCCGAGCTGCGGCTCAAGTGGCTGCGGCTCGACGGCCACTTCGACGCCCTCTACACCCTGCCCGCCTACGCCCTGCCCGCCAACGTGGACCCGGAGATCCGGCGCCGCCAGGCCGCCGGCCACTACACCTCGCGCACCCGGGTGGTGGAGCTGCCGCTCGAGCTCGAGAAGCCCAACCCCGGCGGCCTGCGCCGCATCCTCGAGGACCTCGGCCTGGACGGCGACGAGGTGCTCTACGTGGGCGACAACGTGAAGAAGGACATGCCGGTGGCGGCGGCCTGCGGCGCCGTCGGGGTGTGGGCCGAGTACGGCACCTACGTCTCGGCGGAGTACCGCGAGCGGCTCGCCATCATCTCGGCCAAGACCGTGACCCGCCGCCACGTGGCCGAGGAGACCCCGGCCCGCTGGCCGCTGGCCATCTCCTCCTTCACGCAGGTGCTGGAGCTGCTCGACGGGGCGCGCTGGACGCCGGCGCCCCGCACCCGCACCCGTACCCCCACCCGCAAGACCGCGCGCACGCCCCGCGGCGCCAGGAGCAAGCCATGAGCGTGGTGGCGCGGTACCAGGACCTGGCGGGCCGGCGCGCCCTGGTCACCGGCGCCTCCTCGGGCATCGGCCTGGGCATCGCCGAGGCGCTGCTGGAGCAGGGCGCCACGGTGGCGGTCCACTACCGGTCGAGCCGCGGCGCCGCCGAGGCGCTGTGCGCCCGCTTCCCGGGCCGGGCCTTCCCGCTGCAGGCCGAGCTGGGGGAGGAGGAAGGCTGCGTGCGGCTGGTGGCCGAGGCGGCCGCGGCGCTGGGCGGCCTGGACCAGCTGGTGCACAACGCCGGCATGTGGAACGACGGCGCCATCGCCACCATCACGGCCGCCACCCTGGAGGAGCTGTTCCGGGTCAACACCTTCAGCGCCTTCTACCTGGTGCGGCAGGCCGTGCCGCACCTGGGCCGCACCGGGCGCGGCAACGTGATCTTCATCGGCTCAACCGCCGGGCAGCGCGGCGAGGCCGGCCACGGCCACTACGCCGCCAGCAAGGGCGCCCTGCAGTCGCTGGCCATGAGCCTGGCGGTCGAGCTGGGGCCCGCCACCCGCGTCAACGTGGTCTCGCCCGGCTGGGTGCGCACCCCCATGGCGGAGGCCGAGCTGCGTGAGGTGGGGCCGCGCATCTCCGGCGCCCTGCCCAACCGGCGGGTCGCCGAGGTGGACGACGTGGTGCAGGCCGTCCTCTTCCTGGCCAGCGAGGCCTCCGGCCACCTGGTGGGGGAGAACCTGGGCGTGTCCGGCGGCGCGCTGCTGGTGGTGCCGCGCGGGCAGATCGCCGCCTGGCCCTGAGCCCGGGCCTGGCCCTGGGCGGGGCGCGGTGACCAGGGGCGGGGCGCCCGACCCCGGGCCGTGGTGCGGCGCGGGGCGGCGCCGGGCCCTAGATCACGCCAGGCAGGCTTCACCCACCCGAGCGCTGGCTCCGGTGGTCGCCCGGCCCTCGAGCAACCTCCCGCCTGCGCCGCTCCACCTTCCACCCAGGACCACCCGTGCGCTTTCGCCTCCACGTCTTCGTCTGCGAGAACCGCCGCCCCGACGCCGACCAGCGCGGCTCCTGCCTGGCCCGCGGCGGCGACGCCGTCCGCCAGGCGTTCAAGGAGGAGCTGGCCCGGCGCGGGTTGAAGGGCGAGGTGCGCGCCAACGGCGCCGGCTGCCTCGACGCCTGCGCCTACGGGCCAGCGGTGGTGGTCTACCCGGAGGGCGTCTGGTACGGCCACGTCACCGCCGCCGACGTGCCCGAGATCGTGGAGCGCCACCTGGTGGGCGGCCAGCCGGTGGAGCGGCTGCGGCTGAGGGAGCTGGAGGGTCGGAGCTCCGCGCCGCCGACCTGAGCGGCGCGGGCCGGATCGGCAGCGCGGACCGAGTCGGCGGCCCCGGCAGGCGCGAGGCGGCTCAGTTGAGCATGGCCGGGCGCGAGCGCAGGGTGGCCAGCAGCTCGCGCAGCTCCGCGGCGTCGGCCGCGGTGGGCTGCCGCTCCAGGTAGAGCGCCAGGTCGCGCGCCGCCGCCGGCTTCAGCCCCAGCCTGGCCGACACCAGGCCGCGGTCGCGGATCTCGTCGAGGTCGCCGGGCGTGAGGAGCAGCAGCCGGTCGATGACCCAGAAGGCCCGCACGTCGTCGGCCTGCTCCACGTAGATGCGCTTCAGGTTGTGCAGCAGGCGGGCCAGCACCTGGCGCGGCGTGACGCCCTCCAGGAAGCGCGGGTCGAAGTCGCGCCCCTGCGCCAGCGACTTGAAGCGGGCCACGCACTCCTCGGCGGTGAGCAGCTCGCCGCCGTTGTACGGGTCGATGAAGACGTCCGGCATGTTCTCCGGGCGCAGCTTCACCAGGAAGTGGCCCGGGAAGCCCACGCCCTGCAGGTCGAGCCCGACGCGGCGGGCCACCTCCATGAAGATCAGCGACAGGCTGATGGGGATGCCCAGGCGCCGGTCCAGCACCTCGTTCAGGTAGGAGTTGCGCGGGTCGTAGTAGGCCTTCTCGTTGCCGCGCAGGCCGCCCTCGCCGAAGAGCACCTCGCGCAGCGCCTTCAAGGTGTTGGCCGACCGGTAGGGCGCCGGCACCTGGCGGTGCACCTCGGCCGCCAGCTCGTCGAGCCGCGCCAGGTAGGCCCGCTCGTCCAGCCCGGCGTACTCCTCGGCGGCGATGGCCAGCGCGGCCTCGTCGAGCGGGAGGTCGGGGCGGGCGATGAGCGCCTGGAAGCGCGTGCGGGCGGGGCTGTCGAGCTGCATGGAGCTGGTCTCACCGGGGAGTATACCGAGGCCTGGCGCCAGAATCCCCCGGCCCTGGCGCTGCGCAACTTCCCGGCGCGGGGCGCCCCGCCTCGCCAGGCCGCGGCGACACGCCGCCGCACCGTGCAATGGCCGCCGATCCCGCTTGACGCCGGGGCCCCCGAGTCTCTAGATTCCCCGCCCTGCCATTCCCCAGTAGCTCAGTTGGCAGAGCAGATGACTGTTAATCATCGGGTCGCATGTTCGAGTCATGCCTGGGGAGCCATTCCGGACAGCCCGGCGAAACACCGTCAAGCGGTGGGTCGCCGGGCTGTTCTCTTGCCAGACCCTGGTGCTCCCGCCAGAGCGAGGGGACGTGCCGGAGGCGCAGGCTGGCGGTGCCGCGCTTCCCGCCTGGGGCGTCCTCGCGCCTCGACGAAGCCGATGAGGGCCTGAAGGAGCTCGCAGACTTGCTCCTGTCTCCCGTTCCGCTCCGCACGCTCCAGCACACCGCGGGTGTCACGGAGCCAGTCCTGACCTCCTGCGAGGTTCTTGCCCCGCAGCTGCTCCCGGACGGGCGACAGGGAGAGATCCCGGAACCGGGGAGCACCCGGGAGCTCCTGAGGCTCCAGCCAGGTGACCGGAGCACGCAGTCACGGGCCGTGCCCCCGGCGAGGCCGAAGGCCTGCTCGAGGGGCCGCCAGGGAGACTCCGACCAGGCCGGGAGCCAGTCGAGCAGGCTGCTCGAGAAGCCCACCCCGCCCGTCACCTCGGGACGCTGCGCGAGATTCCAACACGTCCCCGACCCTGGAACCACTCCTGGTCACTGCCAGCCCAACGCCGGCGCTGGAGAACGCGATGTTCGACGACATGGTCTTTACGGGAGCGCATCCGTTCCTGGCACTCGCTCCAGGTGAGGCCGCCGTCCGTGGTCCGAACGAGCCCGCACGTCCCGACGACGGTTCCTCCATACTTGGCCGGCCAGAACGCGGCGACGCCCGTCGTGGCGTCGGCGAAGCTCGGCCTCCCGAGCGAATCTGAAAGCGGCGTCGGCCCGCCGTTTGCGGCGATCTTCGTCCACGTGATGCCTTGATCGGTGCTGCGGAGGAAGCCGCCGGCAGACCCGATCATGAACGTCTTCCCGCCGACGAAGCCCACCCCCCCGATGACCTCTCGGAGCGTGACGTACTTCGTGTCCTGCGCGACTCTGGCAGACAGCCACGAGTCGCCACTGTCGAACGAGTGCCACAGGGCGTTGGACGCGTTCGACCCAACGGACCACGCCGTGGCCGTCGGTATCGAAGTTGTTCATGATGAACCCCGCGCCACCACCCGCGTTGCCTTCCCGCCACGTCCGCCCCCGTCGGCGCTGCAGCGTCGCGCCATAAAGTCGTTAGCCAGGATGGTATCCGGTGCCACGTACCGCATCGAATAGCAACCGATGGTGTCGACTCCGGTGACCACCCAGGTGGCGCCTGCGTCCGCCGTGGTCAGGAGGAAACCCACCACCGCTGGCCACTCCATGGAGCGCGTCACCAAAGGCGACCCCAGAGAGTGACGTGACCCCGCTCGAGTAAGACCGGGGACCACGAGCAGGCCGGCGTCCGTCGAGCGAATGGTAGGAGTACCGGTTGCGACCGCCACGGTCTCGCAGAAACGCGACCTCGAACAGCACCGCTGCCCCGGCCGTCGTGGGGATCCCACCGGCGCCCACGTGAGGCCAGCGCCGTCGAGGTTGCGAACGGTGGGGAACCGCAGGCCCCAGCTCGAAGGGGAAGACCCCGACAGCGTCGAGAACGGCACGTCGACGAAGTAGGCGTGGAAGTTCGAGCGCGCGGTATAGGCGTCACGACCTGCCGGGACCGGTGGCCATCCACGCCAGGGCGAACTCCAGCCGTCCGGCCTGCGCTGGCATGCTGGCGATCAGCCCGCCCCGGTGGGCGTGTCCTGGCTCGTCGATAGATGCGGACCCGCTGAGGTTGTAGCCCCACGCCAGGAAACGCCACGTTCGCAGGGTCGAGCGCGACCGGTGAAGTTCAACGTGTCCCCGGCCCTGAAGGTTGGCCCGATCGA